>NZ_JAVRBS010000015.1:0-199243 GCF_034531155.1 Nostoc sp. ChiVER01
ATGTTCTTGTTAATGAAAAAGATGTCTTTATTAACGAAAAAGATGTTCTTGTTAACGAAAAAGATGTCTTTGTTGATGAAAACCCAGCTAAGTCTAAATTTTTTAAGTTTGTTGCGAAATTTTAGAACAAAAGCGGTGTGTTAAGAAGTAGATAGGATACACCTAGTCAAGATAGGATATGATACTTGAAACTGCGGCGATCGCTGTTGGTACTATAATAGCCACCAAAGCCTTAGAAAAAACAACTGAAAAGGTAACAGAAACTTTAGTGGATAAGATTGGCAAGTTTCTTGTCACCCTTAAAAGACAGTCTCCCCAGACTGTACTGGCTATAGAGAAAGCACCAGAGCAACCACTCGATTATGGTAAAGCTGTACTAGAGGTGCAATCAGCTGCTAAAGCTAATCCTGAAGTGGCTCAAGCTATGCAGGAATTGGCCGCAGCAGCTAAAGCAGAACCAAATCCTAAATTGGCTGAAATTCTGGCTATGCCTAACCTGGAAAAATTAGCAGATAAAATTGGTCAAGTAGTTATGCCAGGTGGAACAGGAAATATTGAAAATATGTCTTTTTAAATTATTAACAAAAGTTATCGTGTTACTTAACCCCTAGCCGCTTCCCTACAAGAGAAGGGGAGCAAGATTCAAAGCCTCTCTCCGAAACGGAGCTACCGTGTGTGTATACACAAGTCGAATTACTCCCCTTAATCCCCCCGATGCATTGGGGGGAAACCGGAAAATTTAGTTCCCTCCCTTTGCAAGGGGAGAGTTAGGGTGGAGTAAAACCAATATTTATCGTGGAAAGCGGAAAATCTAGTTCCCTCCCCAATGCATCGGGGAGGGTTAGGGTGGGGTAAAACCGATATTTATCAACGACTTCAGACTTGTGTATACACGGTAGTCGAAAAAGAGAGAGGTCTTTCAGTTGTTGTGAACAGCAAAATTTAACTATGTATGCCTGAAGACTCTGGGAAGTTTGCCGAAAAAATTGGCGCTTTCGCCGCCCCTGGTTCTCAAGTTAATATTGGCACTCAAATTATTGAGGGGCAAAAACAGCTAACTCCCACAAAATCTATTCCTTATCGCGGTTCCCTCCATTTTGTCGGCGAGAAACAGAACTGACAATGTTGCATGAAGACTTGCAGCACGGAAATTATGTAGCAATAGCCGGAATGGGTGGCGTGGGCAAAACTGAATAAGCTACCCAATACGCCAGACGATATCAAGAAGATTATGGCGGAATTGCCTGGTTTAACGATAGGGAAACCAATCTCGCCGCCCAAGTTTTAGAGTTTTTCCGGTTGCGATTCGGTTTGGAGATTCCCCAAGAATTAGGAGGAAGATTTTTAAGCCTTAAAGAACAAGTCGCTTGGTGTTGGTCTAAATATCCTAACTCTGAGTTGCCAATTTTAATCGTCTTCGATGACGTAACTAATTTAGATAACCTCCGCCAAGTCGTTCCCGATGATAACCGCTTCCAAGTTTTAATTACTACTCGACTGCGGCATTTAGACCCGAATTTTATTCAAGAGATTCCCTTAGATATTCTCTCGCCTCAAAAAGAACCAGGCAAAGCATTAGAATTGTTAAAACTATTGTTGGGGAAAAAAGATAAGCGAGTTGAAAATCAACTACAAACTGCAACAAATATATGTGAATGTCTGGAATATTTGCCCTTGGGAATAGAGTTAGTTGGAGGTTATTTAGTACGCGACCTGGAAATATCCTTAGATATGATGTTTGGGCGATTGCAAGAACGTAAATTAGCAGAAGCAGCTTTACAAGACCGAGAAACTCTCAACTCCACTCAACTGGGAGTCAAAGCCGCTTTTGACTTAAATTGGTCAGAACTCGACCCACTAGCGCAACAACTAGGAAAATTTTTGAGTTTATTTTCTCCTGTACAAATTCTTTGGGATTTAGTTATTTGGGTGGCGACAGGTGGAGGAAAAGCAGAAAATCAAGAACAAAGACAGCTAACTTGGTCTGAAGATGAATTAAACGCAGCTAAAAATCAACTTTACGGGCGCAACTTGTTGCAATTGATAGAAGAAAGAGAAGGATATTATAAAATTCATGCCTTAGTGCGGTGGTTTTTGCAAGAGGAGTTAGGAAACTCTGGCGAAACCAAATCAGTTTTAGAAACAACTTTCGTCACTGCCATGATAGCTCTTGCTCAAATACTTTCCGATTCACCAACTTCTGAGCAAATTGAAAGCATCAGAGATATGGTTTCCCATCTTGAAGACCTGGGAAAACATTTAATTGCAGAGATAAAAGAAGCAAAAGAGAAACAAATAATTTCTTCAGCATCAGTCCCTAACGATAAAGTAATCTGGATATTTGTGGGGATAGGAAGATTTTACGAGGGACAAGGATTATATAATTTAGCAGAACCTTGGCGTAAAGAATGTTTAAATGTCTGCCAAGAATTGTTCGCAACCGACCATCCCAATGTGGCTACTAGCTTGAACAATTTAGCAGCACTCTACGAAAGCCAAGGGCGGTACAACGAAGCCGAACCCCTCTACAGCCAAGCCTTAACAATGAGAAAGTGCTTGTTTGATAGTGACCATCCCGATGTTGCACAAAGCTTAAACAATTTAGCGAAACTCTACAATAGCCAAGGGCGATACAGCAAAGCCGAACCCCTCTTCAACGATGCCCTGGAAATGACAAAGCGCCTGTTTGTTGGCGACCATCCTAATGTGGCTACTAGTTTAAACAATTTAGCAGGACTCTACAATAGCCAAGGGCGGTACAGCGAAGCCGAACCCTTCTTCAGCGATGCCCTGGCAATGAGAAAGCGCCTGTTTGTTGGCGACCATCCTAATGTAGCTACTAGTTTAAACAATTTAGCAGGACTCTACAATAACCAAGGGCGGTACAGCGAAGCCGAACCCCTCTTCAGCGATGCCCTGGCAATGACAAAGCGCTTGTTTAATAGCGATCATCCAGATGTGGCTGGTAGCTTGAACAATTTAGCAGGACTTTACCATAGCCAAGGGCGATACAGCGAAGCTGAACTCCTTTGCAGCAATGCCCTGGCGATGAGAAAGCGCTTGTTTGATGTTGACCATCCGGATGTGGCTGGTAGCTTGAACAATTTAGCTTTACTCTACCATAGCCAAGGGCGGTACAATGAAGCCAAATCCCTCTACACCAATGCTTTGGCAATGAGAAAGCGCCTGTTTGATGGTGACCATCCGGATGTAGCTTCTAGCCTGAACAATTTAGCAGCGTTCTACGAAAGTCAAGGGCAGTACAACGAAGCTGAACCACTCTTCAGCGATGCCCTGGAAATGACAAAGCGCCTGTTTGTTGGCGACCATCCTAATGTGGCTACTAGTTTAAATAATTTAGCTTTTCTCTACAAAAGCCAAGGGCGGTACAACGAAGCTGAACCACTCTTCAGCGATGCTCTGGCAATGACAAAGCGCCTGTTAAATGGCGATCATCTCAATGTGGCTACTGGTTTGAACAATCTAGCAGTAATCTACGAAAACCAAGGGCGGTATAACGAAGCCGAACCCCTCTACAGCCAAGCCTTGGCAATGACAAAACGCCTGTTTGATAGAGACCATCCCAATGTAGCTACTAGCTTGAACAATTTAGCTTTACTCTACCATAGCCAAGGGCGATACAGCGAAGCCAAACCCTTCTACGCCCAAGCCCTGGCAATGTGTGATCGCATTTTAGGCGTTAATCATCCCACTACAGCGACAATTCGAGAAAATCTAGCAATCTTGCAACGCCAGTCTACTCCCCGTACTATCCGGAAAGGTCGGTTAGGTCAGTTTGTGCAAACGTTAAAGGCGATATTAATTTTACCGTTTTCTCTGCTGTGGCGATTTATTAAAAAATTAATTCGTAATTAAAAGAGCGAGTCCAGGCGATATTTGCAATCTAGTAGTTGTGAGCGATCGCTATTCTCTCATCAACCAAGGTGTGATCGTTATTTCTAAGCTTTAATTACCAGATAGTCTCAACAGAATACTGTGCAATTTTCTGGCCTATGGTTACAATTGGCAAATTCTCTACTTGACTTTGGGCAATCAGAATCCGGTCAAACGGATCTCGGTGAATGTTTGGCAAAGTCGCAATCTGTAGAGTGTGTGTCATTTGAATATCTAGACTCTCAAAGCGGTTCACTGCTAGTCGGTTTGGAATATATTCTTTTACAGATTCAGGTAAAGTTAGTTTACCCAATTTAGTCTTTGTCTGATTACCTTGGTGGAGCAATTGCTTTTCTCTCATCAACATAAATGCGTAAGCGTGACTGTCGTAGTCGATCGCCTTTTACAATTGGAGTGTTAATTGTATTTACGTCTATGAACTTTCCTCCCCAACTCCAACAAAAGATTGAAAAATGGGCGAACAGTCAGGGAATTTCGACTGAGCAGTTTGTTTTGCAAGCTATTGCAGAAAAAATTGACACACTGAGTCAGCAAGTCACTGAAGAACATACTCAACAAAACTCTGAAATAACCAATATACTGCCCCTTAACCAAGCAAACATTTACCGAAAAGAAGGGATTTTAGTTGTAGAGGCAGAATTACCAGAAACCTTTGATATTAATGTTTTTATAGATGAGTTGAGAGAAGAACGCATTCAGGATCAAACAACTTAATGAAAGTCTTGTTTGATACTTCTGTCTTAGTTCCTGCATTCATTGTCAATCACCCACAACATTCTGTTTGCTTCTCCAAGATTAAAGCTGCAAAATCTAGGCAAACTCAAGGGTTTATCTCAACTCACAGTTTAGCTGAAACATATTCTGTCATCACACGCTTACCCATTCAACCGCGTATTAGTCCCCAACAAGCTGAGATGATTATTGTAGATATGTCTCAGTATTTAGAGGGAGTTCCACTGCTTTTCAATGATTATCAAGCTGCAATCGCTCAAATGGCAGCCTTAAATCTTCCAGGTGGCGGTATTTTTGATGCTTTAATTGCTCAAGCTGCTTTAAAAGCAGAAGTAGATGCTCTGTTGACCCTCAATCCAAATCACTTTACTCGTTTGGAAAATGCCATCGCTCACATTGTGCAAGTCCCTGAGTAGATACGTAGATGCTTCTTTGGCTTGTCGTTAAACTCAGGCGATCGCTTAATTTACCTGAGAATATCCCTGATTTCATCCTGGCATATTTCAAGGAACTTAACTGCGATCGCGTGAAAACTGAACCAGATAACCCTACTGTCTAACTTGTACAAATCTAAGCAATAAGATAACAATATAAGTATCTTTAGATAGAGCCGGAATCATTGACGTTCTAAGTAGATACGCAATAAAATTATTGTTGTAGAGCCTAACGATGGCGTTAATCAAAATAATTTGCCCAGAGAATAAACACAAGCAATATTAAAGATAATTTGGATAAAACAGATGAACACCAAAATTATTGCTTTCTTGGGGATTACGGCAGCCTTTGCAAGCTTAGGAAGCCAAGTATACGCACAATCACCAACATCAAGTTCAAATCTACAACAACACAGATCAACTGGTAATTCTCTCGTTGGAATTGATCAAAGAACAGCTCAAGAAGACTTTAAAAGCTTTTTTGAGCAAACTAATCCAGCAAGCCTTTCCAACAATAATAGAAGAGACAATAAAACTCCAGTCAAAATCAACTTTAACGAATCATTATCACAGCCAGACACCTCTGTTTTATTAGCACCAGCTCAGTCTGGGAGTGACAATGATGGATTGCAAGTACAGTTAGATATAGGAAGAGAATAATTTGGAGCAGGGAACAGGGAGAGGAAAAATCGCTTTAATTCCAAAAATTAGATAATTGATTTTTTGAAGTCCCCTAAAGTTCCAGGCTAACAGCTAAAGTCATACTGAAGTAGACTAATATCAATTTCATGTGAAGCTGCACAAAATGATTAACCCTCTCTTCTTGGCGCTCTTGGCGTTCTTGGCGGTTCGTTTTTAATTCTATGCATCTTCATAAAGAATTGGTATAAAGAGTTTTAACTATATTTAGTCATCTTCAGATGACTTTAGCTATTAGCAAGGAATTTCAATGCCTTGCAGGACACAACTTTTACGTTAAAGTCCCCTACTATTCATCTGTTGCAAAATTTTTGTCAATAGTATCAGACCAAATATTCCTGCTTGAATCAAAATAGTTTTGTTAGGAAATATTATTAATACAGCAGCAATTTTAGCTGCTCGTAATACGTCCTCCACAAGCATAAAGTTTCTTATCTAACTAAATCAGCCTTCCTGAGTTGCTAAATGTGCAATCATTTTGCAGTAAAATTAATCGTCTAGATAAGAGGAGGGCTTTTAGATGACTCGTGTCATCATTGTGCGCCACGGTCAAAGCGGTTATAACACCGAGCGGCGTATTCAGGGACGCACTGATGCGTCAACATTAACCGAGAAAGGTGGTAACGATGCCAGTATTGTTGGCAAAGCCCTCAGCAATATTTTATTTAATGCAATTTACAGCAGTCCCCTGCAACGAGCCAAACACACAGCAGATATTATCCATAGTGAGTTAGCTACTCATCCTGAACAGTCTGCTGTAATCCAAGTTTCTGATTTGCTGCTAGAAATTGACTTACCTTTATGGGAAGGACTGCTAACTGCTGAAGTTAAGCAGAAATTTGCCGAAGACTACCGCACTTGGCATCAACGCCCCAACGAACTGCGAATGCTGCTAAATGATGCACAAGGGACAAGAGAACATTTTCCTGTTCTTGCTTTATACGAACAAGCGCGGCACTTTTGGCAAGAAACTTTGTCTCAACATCAAGGCGAAACTATTCTCATAGTGGGACATAACGGCATTAATCGCGCCCTAATTAGCACAGCTTTAGGAATCCCTGCAAGTCGCTACCATTCAATACAGCAATCTAACTGTGGCATCAGCGTACTAAATTTTGCTGGAGGATTGGGGGAACCAGTTCAGCTAGAATCCTTAAATCAGACGCAACACACTGGGGAAAGTCTACCCTCATTGCGACCGGATCATCAAGGAATACGGTTATTATTAGTGCGTCACGGTGAAACTGACTGGAATCGCCAAACCAGGTTTCAAGGGCAAATTGATGTCCCCCTCAACGACAACGGTAGACAACAGTCGCAAAAAGCAAGCGAATTTCTCCAAGACGTAGCGATTGATTATGCTGTCAGTAGCCCAATGCTGCGCCCTAAAGAGACAGCAGAGATCATCCTAAAACAACATCCTAATGTAAAGTTAGATTTGCAAGATGGTTTAAGAGAAATCAGCCACGGACTCTGGGAAGGAAAATTTGAAACCGAAATAGAACAAGAATTTCCCGGAGAGTTGCAGCGCTGGCGGTTAGTGCCAGCCCAAGTGCAAATGCCTGAGGGAGAAAATTTGCAAGAGGTGTGGGAACGTAGCGTTGCAGCTTGGCAATCAATTGTAGAAACTGCATCAACTAATCAATTTAAAACTGTATTAGTAGTAGCTCATGATGCAACTAATAAAACCTTACTTTGTCACGTTCTAGGTTTATCGCTAGAAAATTTTTGGAATTTCCGTCAGGGTAATGGTGCAGTTAGCGTTATCGACTATCCTTGTGGAATCGATAGTATACCAGTATTGCAAGCGATGAACATCACCGCTCACTTCGGTGGAGGCGTACTAGATAAAACAGCAGCAGGGGCGTTGTGATAAAGAGACAAAGAGACGCGATTAATCGCGTCTGCACAAGAGAGACACGATTGATTAATCGTGTCTGAGGAATAAAGTTAGAAGTAAGGAATTAGAAGTGAGGAATTAAGGTTAGAAGCAATGACTGAGGAACAAATAACTCATAATTCCTAACCCCTAACTTATAACTAAAAACTTTTATGACTGAACTACTGCAAAAAGTACGAGTAATTGACCCAGTTTCTAAAATCGATGAACTTTTTGATGTGCTGATTGCTGATGGTTATATTCAAGAAGTGGCTTCGCACATTACTGACATCAGCCCCGATGCTTCAATCAGAGATTGTCGGGGATTAGTTATCGGGCCGGGGTTAGTAGATTTATACAGCCATTCCGGTGAACCAGGGTTTGAAGAACGAGAAACCCTGTTGTCTCTCTTACAATCTGCTACTGCTGGCGGCTTTACTAGAATTAGCATTTTACCCAATACATCCCCAGCTATTGATAACCCTGCACTTGTGGCACAGTTGCAGAAGAAGAGAGGGGAGACAAGGGGACAAGGGGACAAGGGGACAGGGGGACAAGGGGATAATTTTTCTCCCTTGTCTTCTCCTCTCCCCCTACTTCATATCTGGGGTGCTATCACCCTAGATGTTGCTGGGAAGCAAATGACGGAATTGGCAGATTTAGCATCTGCTGGAGTTGTTGGTTTTAGCGATGGTGAGCCTTTGGAGAATTTGGCGCTGGTGCGGCGAGTGTTAGAGTATGTCCAGCCGTTGGGTAAACCAGTAGCATTTTGGCCTAGCGATCGCCAGTTATCAGCAAATGGTGTAATGAGAGAAGGGGTAGATGCTCTGCGTTTCGGTTTACCCCCAATACCCGCCAGCGCCGAAACTAGTGCGATCGCAGCTTTATTAGAATTGGTTGCAGCTATCGGTACACCAGTCCATATCATGCGCGTTTCTACATCTCGCAGCGTGGAACTCATCGCTTCAGCTAAGGCTGCTGGTTTACCCATCACCGCTAGCACCACCTGGATGCATCTTTTACTTGATACAAAAGCGATTAAGAGTTATAACACTAGCTTGCATTTAGACCCGCCGTTAGGAAATTCTAGTGATGTCGCGGCGTTACGTGCAGGGGTGCGTGCAGGTGTGATAGATGCGATCGCTATTGATCACACACCCTACAGCTACGAAGAAAAAGTCCAAGCCTTTGCTGAAGCACCCCCAGGAGCAATTGGTTTAGAGTTAGCCTTACCTTTACTGTGGCAATATCTTGTTGAAACCGAGGAATTTACAGCTTTAGAATTATGGCGAGCATTGAGTACTAGTCCAGCAGAGTGTTTGGGGCAAAAAGTCAGTGCGATTCTACCTCATCAACCAGCAGAACTTACTTTATTTGATCCCCAGCAAATTTGGAAAGTCGAACGAAAAAGTCTTTATACACTTTCACAAAATACACCTTGGCTAGGACAACAAATCAAGGGTCATGTTGTGCAAACCTGGTGTTGAAAAATGGAAAATATAGCAAGCGACTGGGGACTAGGTGAAAAGTTTTTTTGTGTCTAAGTTTTATCATCTGTTGATGTCCTAACCACCAAGGCTTTTGCTACACTCTGACAGCTATGACATTTTCAGTAGACCGAAAAGTTTGGCGATCGCTATTGATTACGCACCTACACCTCAGTCGAACTCCAATTCATGCCCCATTCTGACGGCTGATACCTTTCTTCTTTTTTGTTAAACTTCTCTACCGCCTGTATGTGAAGAAGTTAACGTTAGTAGATAGCCGTCGGGCCCAGTCAAAAAAAATGAGCTGTGGATTCTGCCTGTTTCAATCTCAGAAACAGTCAGCCCCCACTTCTTAAAAGTATCTCTTGTGGCAAAAACATCGTCTACCATCAGATCAAAAGGCGCATTAATTCCAGGCGCGATCGTCTCTGAACTTGTTCTCAAAACTAAATGCGTTCCTCCCCGTAACTCTAAAACAGCTAATTGTTCTGATTGAGCGATCGGGCGCAGCCCTATTCTAACGAAAAAATCCCTAGCCTCTGGTACATTACTTACATATAATCTCACATGCCCAATCGCCACCGGGGGACGCATATCTTTTTCTTGTGCAATAGTCTCTGGTAGTGACATAGGTTTAATCCAAAAATCTTTAGTTACCGTTTAACTCTGTTGGCTTCAGCAGGTTTGCCATCTCCCAAATCAGCTTGGTCAAATTCAGCAGTTTTGGGCAAATTTATCTCAACGTTTGATAAAGTATCAAGTTCTACTTTAACATTTTGAAATTGTCCATCTAAAATATGTCCTCCAGTTTTCCGATTTTCAGTTATGAAATGAAAGTGATAGCCATTAACATTTACTCCTTGCATATATTTGGGTGTCCGAAAACCTACTAAAGTACCATTGACATTCCTTAACTCAAAAATTGATGATTGTTCTTTAACCACCTCTGTTAAAAGACGATAGGGTGGGGTTTGTTTGGGAATACTTCTAAATTTTAGATAAGGAAAATCACCATGAAGACGAATAGCATAAGGATAATTTTTAGTTGGTAAACGCTGATCTAATAATTGCTGCAATTGTTGATAATTAATCTGCCCTTCTAGATTAATTAATATTTGTGGTTTAAAAAAAGTGACTGTAGCAAAAGGGCTTGTCATCGAATCAGGAATCACAGAGGCAACTCCATCAGCTTTTATTTGGTAAAATTTGCCATCTAATCCAATCATTTCTCCATCAAGATAATTTACTGTCCCCAAACCAAAATTACCGTATTTTTTCAACTGCTTAAAATTAGTATTTCCCTCATAAAGACCTATTGACAAAGCAGTAAATGTAGATGTTTGAAACAGAGTCTTTGATGAGGTATATTGCTGAGTGTTCCCTGGAAGAATGATACCTAATAATGCAGTTATGGTTAAAATAGCGATCCATAAATAACGCTTGATTTTCATAAGATACAATTATTGTTTTTAAATACTCCCCTAGTACGTAGTAATATCCCTAGATGCCTGCAAGGCGGCTTATCATAAAGTAGGAGATAGACAGCGACTAGCTTACAACGTAGCAATAAATGCAAGCATGGATGAAACAAATCTTTTTGCTGGGTGCTTGATTCTTTTGTCTATCTTGTGATACTTTTCTTTCTACGTCCTAAAAATACTATAAACCCATCAAATTACCGTAGTTTATTAAATATCATTAACCTAGTTGTAGAGATTTGGGTTAAGAAGGACTAGCTAAATCTATCGATTTTATTCTTGTAGGCAGTACATCGTGAACCACCGCTCTAGAAATTCATCTCTAAGCCAGGGCATTCTCTATGAGTAAAATCCGTGCTGTGATTGTTGATCCGAATGTGGTTGGACGTTTGGCACTGAGTGAAGTGACTGCACCGAAGCCTGCCCCAGATGAGGCACTAGTCAGAGTGGCGGCGATTTCCCTCAATCGGGGAGAGGTGAAACGTTCAACTTCTGCTGAGGCTGGTTGGCAGCCTGGTTGGGACTTGGCAGGTGTAGTGGAAACCTCTGCTGCTGATGGGTCGGGCCCTCCCCAAGGGACGCGTGTCGTTGGCTTGCGCCGCGCTGGCGCTTGGGCAGAACTTGTGTCTGTTCCCACCAACGCCTTAGCAGAAGTGCCGCCATCGGTATCTTTTGCTCAAGCTGCCACACTGCCTGTAGCAGGTTTAACCGCGTATCATGCTCTGCTAAAAGGTGGTTCGTTGTTAGGTCGCCCAGTTTTGGTTACAGGTGCATCAGGAGGTGTCGGTTACTTTGCGATCCAATTAGCGCGGCTGTCAGGGGCGCACGTTGTCGCATACATTCGTCAAGGTAGTTATGAAACTCTAGTTAGAGAGGCAGGCGCACAATCGGTGGTGATTGGCGAAGACCTCTCACCCGCCAGCGAGTATGGCCCTTATCATCTAATTGTAGAGTCAGTAGGTGGCAAGACTTTGGGGGTAGCCCTTGGCTTATTGGCACAGGATGGAAAAACTGTGCTGTATGGAGTATCTGGGGGAGCAGAAGTGACATTCAACGCTGCCCAATTTTTCGGGACTGGTGGCGTGAGTCTGTATGGTTTACGTCTGTTTGATGAATTGAGATTTGAATCAGCATCAGTTGGTCTAAAACGGCTTTTAAGTTTAGTAGAAGCAGGTCAGTTGCGTCCTCACATTGATTTAGAAGCTTCTTGGACACAAATAGCTGATGTAGCCCAACAATTACTCGACAGGCGTTTTCCTGGCAAAGCTGTATTGCATATTTCAAAATAATTCGTAATTCGTAGTTCGTAATTAATTCTCTTTCATGTACTCATTTATGGAGAAACACTAATGTTCTTCTTTGTTGCAATCAAGCAGATTTATATGTGGGGTGATAATTACGAATTACGAATTAACAATTACGAATTATGCTGACTTCTGGTTCAAACTAGATCAGCTTGTAGCCGCTAGCAATCTCAAGATAGAACGCCCAAAAGGGACATCACATCCACGTTATCCATCCTTAGTTTATCCACTTGACTATGGATATTTGCAAGACACTCGCTCTGGAGATGGAAATGATATTGATGTTTGGATAGGTAGTTTGTCTAGTCAAACAGTAACTGCCGTCATTTGTGGTGTTGATCTGGAAAAGCGAGATACAGAAATCAAGATACTTCTGGGTTGTACATCTGAAGAGAGTCGAGTCATCTTGGATATCCACAATACAGGCTCTCAATCGGCAATATTATTGCTTCGCAAGTAAATTACATTTTTGAGCGTAAGATTGTATGAGTTTAGAACTAAAATTATCAGGTAAAACAGCGATCGTCACAGGAGGAAGTGCAGGAATTGGTTTAGCCACTGCCAAAGCACTTTATAGTGAAGGTGTGAATGTTGCGATCGCAGCCCGCAATCAAGAACGCTTAGATCAGGCTGTAGCAGACATCCAGTCCTTACCCACGCCAGGCGCTAAAGTTATTGCCATCAGCGCCGATTTAACTAAAGCAGAGGATGTTGAGAAAGTTGTCTCTACAACATTAGCCCAATTTAATCAGATTGATATTTTGATTAACAATGCAGGTTCAGCCCGTGCTGGATCTTTCCTGGAATCCACTGATGATTTATTTTTGGATGCTTGGAACTTAAAATTATTGGGCTATATTCGCTTAGTTAGAGCTGTCGTCCCACATCAAAAAAGTCGCGGTGATGGGCGGATTGTCAATATAGTCGGTGGTGCAGGACGCACACCTCGCCCTAACTTTTTAGCTGGTGGTACAAGCAATGCTGCTTTGCTGAATTTCACAAAGGGCATTTCTAAAGAGTTAGCCGAGTACAAGATTCGCATTAATGCCATATCGCCCGGTGCTACAGCTACTGAGCGTGCCGAGACTTTAGCGCGGCAGAACGCCCAAGCGCAAGGGATCACCGTCGAGCAAGTAAAGGCGCAAAACATCCAAAGTATTCCTTTAAAAAGAATTGCCCAGCCAGAAGAAATTGCCGCGCTGGCCCTATTTTTGGTATCCGATCTTGCTGCATCGATTACAGGAACAGAGATTATCGTTGATGGCGGCTCTACTCCTGGTGTTTAAAGAGCGATTTTTACCAATGTCAGAGTTAAGAATGTCAGAGTTAAGACAATGGTGAAAATTAGAAAGGCAGAAATAGCAGTTGCACGAGATCCCAACAGCGACCTACTAAATTACAACCCTACAGGTAAAGTACCAACCCTAGCGACTGATGACGGATTTATTTTGAGTGAAACACGTATAATTTGCGTTTATCTAAATCACTTAAATCCTAAAATCAAACTAATTGCTGACATTTCTAATGGCTTTTTACAGGAACTTGAAGGTATAACTGGTGGGTTTATAGATGGTATTGCTGTCTGGGTACGGCAGTTAAGGCGTCCTTTCAACGAGCAGTCTCCTGGGGTAATCGAGTTTGAGCGTGAGCGAGCATTAAGAATTTTGGACTACTTCGAGAAGATATCAGATAAACTCGACCAAACTCCCAAACTTGCTCATATAACTCTCGCCTCTGCACTTGGACTAGAAATCCGCCTTCCCGATCTGCAATGGCGGCAGAAATATCCAAAACTTGCCCATTGGTACGATGAATTCTCTAAACGGCCTTCCATCCAAGCAACAAGACTAGAGTCCTAATAACTAACATTTTCTTATTCCAAACAAGAGAACGAAAAAAGCATAAGTACGCCCTCGCAAATACAAATATGAGTACAAAAAAACAACTTAAACTCGGAGCATTTTTACCCGGTAGTGGACATCACGTTGCAGCATGGCGACATCCCAACACCCCGGCTGATGGAGGTCTGAACTTCCTACATTATAAGCATCTGGCACAAACGGCTGAACGGGGTAAATTTGATATGCTTTTCCTCGCTGATGGTTTGGCTGTCTGGGATAGAGGACAAGGGGCTGAGGCTTTTAGCCGTTCGGGACAATTCAGCGTCCATTTTGAACCTTTAACTTTATTGTTGGCTCTGTCTGCGGTGACAGAAAATATCGGGTTGGTGGCGACATCATCAACGACTTATGATGAGCCGTTTCATCTCGCCCGCAAGTTTGCATCACTGGATTATCTAAGCGGTGGTCGTGCCGGATGGAATCTTGTAACCTCTGCTGCTGAAGCCGCAGCGCAGAATTTCAGCCAAGAAAAGCACCTAGAACACTCACTGCGCTATGAACGGGCGAGGGAATTTGTGGATGTTGTTACTAAACTTTGGGACAGTTGGGAAGACGATGCTTTTCTCCACGATAAGGAGTCAGGTATTTACTTTGATGCAGAAAAGTTGCATGTTCCCCACCACAAGGGTAAATATTTCTCGGTGCGTGGCCCGCTCAATGTGGCGCGTCCACCACAGGGATATCCAGTAATCGTACAAGCTGGATCTTCCGAGGCTGGACAGGATTTAGCTGCCCAAACAGCAGAGGCGATTTTCACTGCACAACAGACATTGGCAGAAGCTCAAGCTTTCTACAGCAGCGTCAAGGGGAGATTGTCTAAATACGGACGTTCCCCTGACCATCTCAAAATTATGCCAGGGGTATTCCCGGTAATTGGTAAAACTGAGCAGGAAGCTAAGGATAAATATGAGCAACTTCAGGAGTTGATTCATCCCTTGGTTGGATTAGGGCTGCTTTCTGGGCTAGTGGGTGGCCATGATTTGTCCAAATATCCCCTAGATGGGCCTCTGCCGGATCTGCCAGATACCAACGGCGGCAAAAGCCGCTTGCAGCTGATCACCGATCTTGCCCGCAGAGAGAATTTAACAATCCGACAACTGTATTTGTGGATTGCAGGAGCGCGGGGACATCGAACGATTCTCGGAACACCAGAACACATTGCCGATCAGTTAGAAGATTGGTTCGTCAATGGTGGGGCTGATGGATTTAACATTATGCCGCCCTGGCTACCTGGAGGTTTAGAGGAATTCGTGGACTTGGTAATTCCCGAACTGCAACGCCGAGGAATATTTCGTACTGAATATGAAGGTAGTACTTTACGCGAAAATCTTGGTTTGCCCCGTCCCGTGAACCAGTTCATTACAAAGACTGCTCCTGAACCTGTGAGCGTTGGTTCCTTTGCATAGTCTTGGTTGAACAACTGGCAGCGTTTTTGAAGCGACGGCTTTGATTTCCTCAAACTTCATCTGGTTTGTTATTCCAGTGATTTTAACAATACAATCGAGTCGTCTCTAAGGAAACTTTTTATCGTGCTGGGCATCCTGACGGTTCTTCTATCCTCCTTTGTTTTGACGTTTCACAACGTTACTGTCCGAGTTTTGTTTTCAGAACATCTCGTACTAGGTTTATTTTTACTCGGTGGATACGTTAAACCGGATTTGCAGAATTCCTTCTTGCTGATGTTCATGCGAATGCTGCTGGTAGTTCCACTTATGGCATCTCTGTCATTTAAGCTGTATCCATCTGCTTGGACAGAATTTCAAGACTTGTTCACCCGCAAGCGCAGAGATGTTCTAATCCAAGCTCTTGGCTGTGGAGCGCTGATGTTTGTATATATTGCCTCACTCTACATTGCTATTGGCTTGATTCCCACAGGCATTGCCTTGACCCTCTTCTTTACTTATCCCGTATTTACAGCACTGCTATCTTGGAGGTTTTTTGGCGATCGCCCCACATTGTTCCGTTGGCTGGTAATGGCTATTATTTTGGTGGGAAGCGCTCTCACTATTCCCCAATCTTCTGCCACCTACAGCAGTCATACTATTGCGATCGGCATTTTCGCTAGTTTTGGCGCTGGGATTGTTTACGCCTTTTATTGCATCATTGCTCAAAAATGTTTAGAAAAATTTCATCCAATTCCCTTTACCTGGATCAGTTTTGCCTGCACTCTACTGCTCTCTGGTATTAGCTTAGTATTCTGGCCAGGTCAAAGCGCTCAACTTGACTGGACACCTTTATGGATTGGTAGCATATTTTCGGGTCTTGTCAGCTTTCTCGGACACACTTTAAACAATGTGGGGATTCAGATGGTTGGCGCATCTACCGCTTCCATAATCGGCTCTAGCAGTCCAGCATTGACGGCGTTAGTGGCATGGATAACCATTAACGAAACTTTAAACGTGATTCAGAGTATAGGGATTGGTGTTGTTACATTGGGGATCGCGTTACTTAGTGCAGAAGGCTTTGTGAAATCGCTCAAAATTAGGGGTTGAATTGGGAATTAAGATATGCTTTTCTCCGTTATCCTTTTCGATCTCGACGGGACTTTGACAGATCCTAAACCTGGCATCACTGGTTGCATTCAGTATGCACTCTCTGAACTCGGTTACAAACCGCCTGATGCCGATGAATTACATTGGTGTATTGGCCCACCACTGAAAGATAGCTTTTCGCAATTACTCAATACCTTGGATAGCAAAGTAATTGAACAAGCTATTTTACTTTATCGTCGTCGCTTTGCCACAATTGGATTATTTGAAAACTCCCTTTATCCTCAAATTTCAGAAGTCCTAAAAGCCATTCATTTTGGTGATTATAAAACTTTTGTTGCTACTTCTAAGCCATATATTTATGCTACGCAAATCATTGAACATTTTAGATTAATACCATTTCTTTGTGAGGCTGCACCAAACCCTCTTAAATTCTTTCTTTCTTTGTGTCCTACCCTGCGGGAAGCCACTTCGTGTCTATGCGTCCTTTGTGGTTCGTTTTTCTTCCTTGTACTTAAAGCGCATCTTCATACAGAACTGGTATAACGCTCCCATGACATTATTGGAGCCAAGCACAATTACATCGCTTCAATTGGTGTTACCTATGGTTATGGAACTGAGGAGGAATTAAAAGCTCATGGTGCTGATTTGATTGCCCATTCTCCAAGTGATATTCCCAAATTAATAATTCCTAAATAATGCCACCATCTTTAACACTTTTCCATAGCTTGCTATTGTTTAGTACCGCTTTCATTGCAGGCGGCTTAAATGCTGTAGCGGGTGGTGGAAGTTTTATCACCTTTCCAACTCTTATTTTTACGGGTGTACCCCCGATCGCAGCTAACGCCACCAACAATACTGCAATTTGGGTGGCTTCCCTAGCCAGTGCTGGAGCATATCGTCAAGATTTGGGCATTGAGCGGCGAGATTTTTTACTTTTATGTGGCGTCAGTTTATTTGGTGGCATGATTGGCTCCATCGCTTTGTTGTATACATCGCCAGATGTCTTTAAAAAGCTGATTCCCTATCTGTTACTGCTAGCAACCCTGGTATTTACCTTTGGCGAACCGTTCAAAAAGTGGTTGCAGCGTCAAAACCAGAATACATCACCGGAATCTGTACCCTTGTTTAATTTGGTACTGGCTCAACTTGCGATCGCAATCTATGGCGGTTTCTTTGGCGCAGGTTTAGGGATTTTAATGCTGGCAACTCTGACATTTTTAGGTATAAAAAGTATTCACAAAATGAATGCTTTCAAGACATTTTTAGGGAGTTGTATCAATGGTATTGCTATTATTCCATTTATTTTTGCAGGTGTAATTGCTTGGCATCAAGCTATTTTGATGGCTGTCGGTGGCTCTCTTGGTGGTTACTTAAGTGCCCATTATGCTCGTCAACTTGAACCGCACTTAATTCGGAAATTCGTGATGATTGTTGCCTTCAGCATGACTGCCTACTTTTTTATTCACGGTTAATAACTGGGAACTACTCAGGAGTGATATATGGAAGCATCAAAAAAATCACAAGTCATGCTCCGTGCTTTTAGTTCCAGAAATTTTCGCCTGTACTACATAGGTCAGGCAATTTCTTTGATTGGTACGTCCATGACTCAAGTGGCTACAAGTTGGCTGGTGTATCGCCTCACTGATTCTGCTTGGTTACTAGGTTTAGTGGGTTTTGTTAGCCAAATTCCCACACTTCTATTGATTCCTCTGGGTGGAATCATTGCCGATCGCACGAACCGCCACCGCATTCTGCTTGTTGCCCAGATTCTGGGGATGCTTCAGTCTTTGGCTCTGACTTGGCTGGCCTTGAGCGGTACTATTAACGTCTGGCAGATTGGATTTCTTGGTGTACTGCAAGGGATAATCAACGCCTTCGATATTCCCACCCGGCAGGCATTTTTACCAGAAACGGTCAGTAAGGAAAATCTCGGCAATGCGACCGCCTTGTACTCCTCCCTTGTCAGCGTTTCACTTATGGTTGGGCCTGCGATCGCAGGCTTGTTAATTGCGGCCATTGGTTCAGGCGCTTGTTTCCTAATTGATACTATCAGTTACATTGCCGTAATTATTGCCCTCCTAGCAATGCACCTTGCCCCCAAAAAAGTCGTTATTTCCACACGGAAACCCTTAGAAGAATTGAAAACTAGTTTTAACTACGCTTTCGGGTTTTTGCCAATTCGCTCAGTTTTGATTGGTTCGGCTTTAGTCTGCTGCGTGTGGGGATTTTATTTAGCTTTGGGGCCGATTTTTGCCAAGGAGATTTTGCAAGGTGGCCCTAACACCTTCGGCTTCTTGATGACAGCTTCCAGTTTGGGAACCTTAGCAGGTGGTATTTATTTAACTAAGCATAGCAATGTACTGGAATCGGGTAAAGTTCTAGCATTGGGTATAGGTTTTATGGGAATAAGCTTAATTATCTTTGCCCTATCCCGTGTATTCTGGCTTTCGCTGCTCTCATTATTAGCAGCTGGTTTCAGCTTTATTTTGCAGATAATTGCCGGACGCACTTTGCTTCAGTTGTTGGTGAGCGATGAAAATCGCGGGCAAATTACAGGTCTTTACGTTATGGCATCTACAGGCGCATTTGCTATCGGCAACTTAATAGCTGGCGCACTAGCAAGCAAAATTGGTAGTAGCAATACTGTCATCCTTGGTGCAAGTATTTGTATTGCAGGCTCAATTTTCTTTATGCAGCAAATCTCCACCTTCCGCGATCTGGTTCGTCTGAATTTACGTACTGAAGGAGCTTAAAAGAAAAATAGCTCTGACGATTTAAAAGAGTGCATAATCAGCCATAACATCAAAAATTGGTAACAACAATGACTACTATAAATGACCCTGCTGTTGTAGCTGAAGTAACCGATTTGTACCTCAAATACGAAGAAGCCCTTTCTAATAACAATTTGGAGGTGATGGATAGCTTGTTTTGGGATGCGGTTGAAGTCGTGCGCTTTGGAATCACAGAAAACCTCTATGGTAGCGATGAAATTCGTAACTTTCGTCAGAATCGACCCAACCCGAAAATAGAGCGAGAAATCTCGAATCTCAAGGTTGTCACCTTTGGGAAAGATGCAGCAACAGTGACATTAGAATTTCGCCGGATTATCAATGGTGTAGAGCGTTTCGGGCGACAAAGCCAGACTTGGTACAGGTTTATCGAAGGCTGGAAGGTAGTTTCAGCCCATGTTTCATTATTGCCAGTGTGAATTTTAAAAATTAATTTTGAATTTTGAATTTTGAATTTTGAATTCGGAGCGAAGCGACGTGACTAGCATTACCGAAATTGCCCCAGATATCTATCGCATCTCAACCTATGACCCAAAAATAGATATGCAATTCATCCAGTTTTTAGTGAAGGATGAAGAACCATTATTATTTCATACGGGTCTAAAGGGGATGTTTTCACTAGTACATGATGCAGTGGCAAAGATTATTGATCCATCACAAATTCGCTGGATTAGCTTTAGCCATTTTGAAGCTGATGAATGTGGATCGCTAAATGAATGGCTGTCCATTGCGCCAAATGCTCAGACAGTTTGTAGCCCTATAGCAGCCTTTGTGAGTGTAGATGATTTTGCAATTCGCCCATCCAAAATTATGCAACACGCTGAAGTTTTAAATACTGGTAAATATAGTTTTCAGTTTCACCATACACCACAAGTTCCTCACGGTTGGGATGCAGGATTATTCTTGGAAACTAATCATAAAACCTTATTTTGCTCAGACCTTTTCCACCAGTTTGGAGATGTGGAAGCAATAACTGAGTCTGATGTGATTGAACGGTTCCGTCAAACAATCGTCAATTATGAAGCCAGTCCTTTTCCCAATTACATACCATATACAACACATAGCGATCGCATTCTCCAAGAATTAGCAGCTCTCAAGCCGCGTACACTGGCGACAATGCATGGTTCAACGTTTGTGGGAGATGGTGAACGTGCATTGCAGGATTTAGCAGTTGTGTTGCGAGAAGTTTTGGTGAAGAAGTAGATATGACCACTTATCCTATTGCCTCAAGTCCATCATTAGTGCAGCAGGCCGAATCTCTAGCTGCACAACTTGAGTTTACCCAATCCTCACTCCCAGAAGTTGGTCGCCTATTGCACGTCCTCACCAGCCACATCACACAGGGTCAAATTGGCAAGATTGGTAGCGGGTGTGGAGTTGGTGCAGCGTGGATTGTGAGTGCATTACAGCCAAATAGTACATTCATTACTATTGAAAGCGATCGCGATTGTGCCAAAGTTGTGCAACAGCTATTTGCTGATAAGTCTAATGTCCGCGCACTTCAAGGCGACTGGCGCGACTTGCTCACCTACGCTCCCTTTGATTTGTTATTTGCCGATGGCGGAAAGGCAAAACTTACAGAACCTCAGACATTAATCACAGCACTCAAACCTGGAGGCTTCATCTTACTAGACGATCTCACACCCGAAGAATACTGGCCTCCAGAATGGTACGGACGCACAGATCCAATTAGGGAATTTTGGCTCAAAGATCCTCAGATTGTTGCCACAGAAATTCGCGTGACGGCAAAAAATTCAGTAATTCTAGCAACATGCATTCAATGAAATAATTACTGTAAAAAGCAGACAAATAGAGGTTTAAATATGAAAAATTCATTTGATTGGATTGTATTAAAATCTAGACATTTAGTAAAAGATAAATGGATTTCAGTCAGGTCTGATACTTGCCAAATGCCTAATGGAACAATAGTTGACCCCTATTATGTTCTGGAATATCCAACATGGGTAAATGTTGTAGCTTTAACCAAAAATCAGGAAGTTATTTTAGTAAAGCAATATCGCCACGGTCTCAAAAAAACAATTTTAGAGTTGCCCAGTGGTGCTGTAGAGATTGAAGATATTTTACCAGTGGAAGCTGCAAAACGCGAATTATTGGAAGAGACTGGTTACACTAGCAATCATTTTATTGAAACTGGTATATTATCACCAAATCCAGCTACTCATACCAATTTAACCCATTGTTTTTTAGCAAAAGATGTGGAATATGTAGCTAATTTAAAGTTAGACATAACCGAACAAATTGATGTAGTTTTATTACCTTTAAAAAAGCTCATTGGAGGTATTGATGAAGGTATACTGCTGCAAACATTACATATTAGTTCATTATTTTTGGCTCTAAAAAAACTTGATAAAGTGCAATTTTCTTAGTCATCAGGCTAGAGTTGCTTTTGTCAATAACTTCACTAAAGGATAAGAGACAAATGACTGCAACCATTTCATTTGATCGCGTTTCTGATATCTACGATGCAACACGAGGATTACCGCCTGAGATTTCCGAGCAAATCACAGATTTTATCCTGAATCTAGTTTCAGCAACAGCAGAAACAAAATTCTATGAAACAGGTATCGGCACTGGTAGAAGTCTCATAGCAATTTTCAGGTATTTAGACCACAATCAGGCGGGAACTAGTCTAGTTTAATTACTTGAAAAGCCCTATAAGCACTGAAGTCCTTACTATGTACCAGACAAAGATAAACTGGACAATGGCTAAACGAGGATTCACTAATGATATTGGAAACTCAACGCCTATTCCTGCGGGAAATGACGCTTTCTGACCTCGACGCGCTACTGCTTGTCCTCGGCGATGCAGAGTCGATGCGCTACTACCCAAAGCCCTTTGACCGCGAGATGGTGGAACAATGGATTGACCGACATCGCCGCAACTACGAACAGCATGGCGTGGGCTTATGGGCAATGGTTCTTAAAGCAACGGGCGAGGTAATTGGCGACTGCGGACTGGTTTGGCAAGAAGTCGAGGGACTTCGAGAACTCGAAATTGGTTATCATGTCCGCCGCGACCAACAAATGCAGGGTTACGCCACCGAAGCCGCGTATGCTTGCCAAGACTACGCCTTTAACGTGCTGGGTTGCGCTCGCGTCATTTCCTTGATTCGCCCAGAAAACATCCCCTCTCGGCGCGTAGCCCAAAAGAACGGACTCAAGGTTGTTCAGAAAACACTCTGGCGCGACATACCGCACTATATTTATGCTGTGGATCGCTGAAATTTGAACTTTTTGCAAGATGTACCTAAAGCGATCGCAGCGACAACAGCCTGATAAGCTAATCGTCATTCATTTTTCCAGAATGATTCGCTTGTAGTCAGGGCTTCAGCCCTGCTTTTATGCAATTTAAATGCCGATTAGCTTACTATTTAAGAATTAGTTCCACAGGAATAGGAGAAGTGATTTCTCTACAAAAACTAAATATTTCCAGCTTGCGAAGGGCAATTAAGCGAGTGTTGACGAAAAATTCTTACAAAAAAAATGCCCGCAGAATTCAGCAGTCAATTGAACTTTCAGGCGGCGTGAAACAGGCAGCAAATATAATTGAGCAGGTTACTGAACAAAAATCGTTGGATTTAGTCATTAGTCATTAGTCACTGGTACTAATAGCTAATGACTAGATTTTCTCACGGCTTTTTATGAAAACGATAGCGGAGCGTTAACGAGTCTATGAGTGTCGCGATCGCAAGAGCATGTCAAATGTTTTCGTAGCCGTGGGATGATACCAATTCACAATTCGCAATTCGCAATTCGCAATTCGCAATGACGCTCGCAGGCTCGCTACCGCTACGCTAACGCAATTAAAAAAATTAGATACAGCAATGCTTTCAAGGTTTGCATCTATATCATATTTTTCGTGAAATGGTATGAGTTGAAGGTTTCAAAGTTAAGGGACTTCCAGAAAATAAATTATCCAATTTACTCAAATAATATATATTTTCTTTCTCTTCCTGCTCTCCTGCCTACACAGCGATTGATTACTTTTTTATTGTAAGCTTCCTGCACTCTTTTGCTCCTGTGTTCGCCTCACTTTAATAGTTTTTTGCCTGTTCATCCAAAAAACACCATAACCATTGTTCTCCTAACTCAGCCGAGCTAATTACTGAATGTCCAGTTTCCTCATAATGCTGCCGGGCATGTTGATGAGGAGAAGAATCACAGCACAACATCTTGCCGCAACTTTGACAAATACGGAGATGCACCCAGCGACTGTTTATCAAGATACACTCTTCACAACGAAATACTGGGTAGTTTGCTTTAGAAATCAGAGTCTCCGCAGTCAGACTATCTAAATGTTCGCAGCTCATAGGGTTTGAATTACACGTTAATTAGAGTATAGATTTAGTGCAGGGAAACACAGCTAACTTTATCAGTTAAGAATTTTAAGAATTAAAGTTTATATCTAAATAGTACGCTTGATTAGGGCAAATTCATTATTTATAGGACTTACGCAAAAACCCTCTAAAACTCTGATTCCTCCGTGACCTCTGTGCCGCGCCAGATGCTACCCTGCGGGAACGCTAAGAGCGTAGCTTGCTTCCCCGTAGGGGTACAAGTCGGCACCGCCCAACGCACTGGCTTCTCTGTGGTAGTCTACGGCAAGCCACTGACGCTCCTTTGTCGCTACCGCTTCGTTAATGCGTCTACGTTTTCCGTTACCCGTGTGTAAGTCCTAATTTGTAAAGGTTTCAGGTACAGATATAGTAAATGTTCAGTGGGATTAAGATTATGTTTTCTTAATATTGTGACAACATTAGCAACATGAAGCCATCGTAGAGAACTGGCATAATTTTAACTGCGATCGCAGGAGCTATCATTACCGCTATCTTGATTTTCTACATTAAGCTGTGGAAGTAGTCGAATTTGGAAAAACATTGAGACTACTACCACTATTTTTCCAGCATTCAGTCTAAGTATCCATAGGTTCAGCTGATTTCATCCGTTCTTCACCGACCTCAGCCCTTGCCTCTGCGATAATATCGTCCCAAGTTTCGCTCAATTCGGCTAAAGCTTTTTTATTTCTGTCATAAAAAGCGATTCCACTTTTGACAAGCGCTTTAGCTATTGGCCTACCAGCACCACCGATTACTGGCAAGAATACTGGTAAAAGAATTATCCCTACAATACCTGTGACTCCTAATCCTTCCACTAAATCTCCAAGGTCGGGTAAAAGTTTCACTGACATAGTTTTTTCCTCTTTCGTCTTCTTAATCTCATCATAATGTAAGTGGAAATTAGTAGCCTGCTGAAGTACACAAGTTATCAGGTAGGCGCAGTTCGTTAATATAATCCTTCTGGTGGGGAAATATCAGATCCGACAGTCACACCAGTGTTAGTAGATTTAATCCCTGGTTTAACAGTAGGGGATTGTTGTTTTAACGATTGTAAAACAGAAGAAGAGTTATCTTGCTCAATTGATATATTAGTATTTGCTTGTTGTTGGGATATCAAAGCTAATCCTCCCATTGCACCAGCAAGAAGAGCTGTATAACCTACATATAAATGCGTCGGACAAATTTCCAATCCCATTCCTTTTTTAGATTGATCCAAAAAGGGCTGAGTTACTGGTGTAGCTGCTAGGAATGGCAAAGAGGCAGCTAAAGCAATACCATTAAGTCCTAAAGCATCTCCATAACGTCGGATAAATCCACGGATAAAAATGTCATCTGATGATTCTTTCCAGTTGCCGTTTTCTAATGCCTCTATCAGCTCTGTTCGGATATGAGTGGAAAGCTGGATGTGATCCAAAGAAAGCCCTTTGGACTGACGGGTTTTTTGGAGTTGTTGCCCGATTTGACGTAGGCACACTATGCGTTGTTGGGCTGCAAGTTCGGCTTTTTGAGCAAGTTTTGCTTGAGAAACTCTCTGATGATTCAGCAATTGTAGTGGTTTTTTCCACAGCGAATTTTCTGCTGTATTTTTAGAGGGTTCCTCCTGAAGAGTGCAATGCTCTTGCTGTATCTCTGGTGAAGAATTGACTGTTTCTGTGGCTTGCTTGGTATCTGTAGGTGTTTCAACTTTTTGAGATTGTTGGGCAAATTGTCGAAATGCTAACCCAATCGCTTCTCTACCTACGGCTTTTAATAAATCTTGAGCCTGGTCTGTTTCTGAACCTATTAACTTCTGCATAATCGCTAAAGCACGTCGATAAACTCCGCTACGATGCAGTTGTACTTCTATTTCTCCTAAAAGCGATCGCAACTCATCTTGAGAAATCTCAATATTCGGATTGTCCAGAATTTGCAAATAGTATACAGGAGTAGTAACCATTGTGAAAGCCTTTTATATTAACTCAAGAAAAGAAAGTTACAATCATATCTTCACTATTTTCCTAACTTCACCTTTTGTTTCCGGATATTATTGTATAATTTAAATTTTTTAATCACTCCTAAACACTGAAATACGGCAGTAATAACCGCAACAATAATTGCAAAAATGATACTAATATATTTTTGAGGAATAACCTTGCGTACCAAGGGTAAGTTCTAGAAGTACTGCAAAGTCGTCTACTATAGTCAATTGCAACAATCTACTAGAAGGGTTGTGGAAAATTAGTTTGGAGTGAATAGTAATGTTTCCTAATTTTCTACCAGCACAAGTTAATCAGCTAACAGACCCAAAAGCGATCGCTTTTGTTCAAAGTATTGAGAGAATTGCCCTTACAACCTCCCTAAGCCAACACCCAATCCTCACAACATACATTCACAAAGGTAGGGGAATCACACCAATTCTGCTGCTACACGGCTTCGACAGTTCCATCCTAGAGTTCCGTTTTCTGTTGCCATTACTTGCTACTCAAAATGAAACATGGGCAGTAGATTTGTTAGGTTTTGGCTTTACACAAAGGCAAAAAGAAATAAATTATAGTCCAACTACAATCAAAATTCACCTTTACGATTTTTGGAGAACTTTAATCAACAGACCGATAATACTAGTAGGTGCATCAATGGGAGGTACAACTGCAATTGATTTTACTCTAACTTACCCTCAAGTTGTAAAATCACTAGTATTAATTAATAGTTTAGGTTACACTAATTCTCCCCCCTTTACCAAATACTTGTTTCCTCCTTTTGACTTTTTGGCTGTGGAATATCTACGTCAACGTCACATCTTGGCATTAAATTTATGTAGTAAATTACCTAATTTAGATACCAAAATACTTTTGGCTATTCAATGCGCCATGCTACATCAAGAAATGCCTGGTTGGCATGATGCCATGATTTCTTATGTCAAAACTGGGGGTTATAGCAACTTGGCGAATAGAATTGCCAAAGTTGAAAAACCAACACTAATTTTATGGGGAGAAGCTGATGGAATGCTCCCACCTGAAGATGCAGAAAAATTTCAACAATCCATTGCCAATTCTAAATTAATAAAACTCAAAAATTGTGGTCATGCTCCTCAAGTTGAACAGCCGGAAATCACATCTCAATATATTTTGCAGTTTCTAAATAATCGTAATTTCTAATTGATTTCAAACTGACTGCGTTGTTTACCGCCGCAGGAATTATAACGCCTCAAATTGCTGCCAACAAAGGTACAATGCACGCGGTACGTGAAAACATCCTTTCCATTTGCCACCTTTAAGGTTCAACAATACTTCTCCACGCCGATTGAGGTAGCCAAACCACTCACCGTATTCTGAATCAGCAAAGTGTGACCAGGTGTAATCGTGCATCTTTTGATACCATTCCCAGCACTCCTCACGCTCACTCAAGCGATAACCCATTGCTAATGCAACCAACGATTCTAGGTGAACCCACCACAGCTTTTGATCCCATTCCAATTGTTGTGGGGGATGACCATCTGCATCCATAAAGTAATACAATCCGCCGTACTCGCTATCCCAAGCAAAATTCAGGATGTTTAGCACCACATCAACGGCTTGGTTAATAGTTTTAGTGTCATTTTTACGACGCGCGATATCCATGATAAACCACATAGCTTCGATACCGTGGCCTGGATTAATCAGCCTTCCCTCAAAAGAATCTATGTGAGAACTGTCAGGGGCAACATTTTCGTACATTAACCCCCTTTCTTGGTCGAGAAAATCAGTCATCACTTCGCGGACAGTCTCAGCTAAGACATTCTCTAGTGTTTCCTTTGGTAGCAACCATTCCATTTCTAGAGTTAAATTGGCTAAAATCATTGGTACAGCCAACGATTTCATCGGGCGTGTGCCGGGGTAGGTTTTATTATATTTGCCTTTGGGGTTGTCCTTACGGCGTAATACGTTATTATAAGCCTGCATCGCCACATCCTTTGCCCATTCTTCGCCGCCAGCGAGTGCATATTTACTAAATGCCATTGCTGCAAAGCAGTCAGAAAAGATATTGTAAGGCTCAACCAGTGGTTTCCCTTCACGAGTGAGGGCAAAGTACCAGTTACCATCACTATCTCTGCCATGTTGGGCGAGAAAATTAGCGCCATTGCTAGCAATTTTTAACCAGTTTTCGCGTTTTTCTAGCTGGTTGTAAAGCATGGAAAAAGTCCACACCTGGCGGTTTTGCAGCCAAATAAATTTGTCGTTATCATAAATTTTGCCGTAGCGATCAAGACAGGTGAAATAGCCGCCTTGCTGCCAATCGAGAGAATATTTTTCCCAAAAGGGGAGGACATCGTTGAGGAGAGCGTTTTTGTAAAGTTCAGCGAGTGCTTGAAAATTATAGTCCATAAACTTTCTTCCCTTTCGTGCTAAAACCAACAGCTTAACAGTTATCATATTTTGGCTCTAATATGGAGCGTAGGCGTAGCCCGTCGTAGATATCGCGTCAGCCTTTTACAAGATTTAGTCAGCAGCAGGTATACTTCTATCTTGTATCTTGCACCATTCTCAATAACCGTAGGGTCATTTTTTAGAGATGAGGTTGTTATGAGTCAGATTGAACGAGTTGCGATCGTTGGAGGAAGCCACGGTAATGAGTTAACCGGAGTACATCTTGTCAAAAAGTTTCAGCAGTATCCAAATTTAATCGACAGAGAAAGTTTTAAAACTTTGGCATTACTTGGTAATCTCAAAGCTATTGAAGAAGGTAAAAGATACATTGATAAGGATTTAAATCGTTGCTTTACTAATCAAGGCTTACAAAATCTTCAACTCTCAAGTTATGAAGATACGCGGGCAAAAGCAATTCAACAGATATTACAACCGCAAAATCAGCCCTTTGTAGATGTAATTGTTGATTTGCATAGCACAACTGCCAATATGGGGTTAAGTCTGATTTTTTGTAACATGCATCCTTTTTTACTTCGATTAGGTGCTTATTTAAGTTCTATAAATCCGATGGTAAAGGTTTTTGTAAATCAACAATCTAGAGAAGGTGGATTTCTCCGTTCTCTGTGTGAGTTGGGTTTTGTTATAGAAGTTGGTGCTGTGGCTCAAAATATCTTAAACGCAGAATTATTTCAACAAACAGAGCAGCTTATCTATGGAATTTTAGACTATTTTGAAGGCTGCAACCAAGGGAATATTCCGCAGATAAATAATATGCTGACATTCTATCAATACATTAAATCTGTCGATTATCCAAGAAGCGATGCCTACGGCGGGCTGCACCAACGCGGCGAGATTAAAGCCATGATTCACCCTCAACTTCAGTTTAGAGATTATCAACCTTTGAATCCAGGCGATCCAATGTTTATAACTTTTGAAGGAAAAGACATTTTCTATGAGGGAGAGTCTACTGTTTATCCTATTTTTATTAATGAAGCAGCTTACTACGAAAAAGGAATTGCAATGCATCTAAGTCAAAAACAACAAGAGATAGTTTAATTAGTAGTAGTGGTACAGGCTTGGGATTATCAACTAGCTATTCGATTGTGGTAGAAAACATGGGGGTCAGTTAAGCTGCATTTCCATACCAGGAGAGGGTACAGAATTTATCATTGAAATTCCGGTGTAAATTTTTGCTTTTGTTTATAAAAAACTTAATATATCTGGGAATACTAAATCTGGAAGTTTTCAGGATTTAGCAATTATGGTTAATACTTTTCTCAGTATTCCCGGATATGGCATCAGTGAAGAACTATACAATGGTTCCAGAACGCTGGTTTATCGAGGGTATAGAGAGACTGACTTATTACCAGTAGTGATTAAACTGCTAAAAAATCCTTATCCAAGTTTCAGCGAACTCTTGTCGTTTCGCAATCAGTACACCATTACTAAAAATCTTAACTCACCTCTGATTGTCCAAACTTACAGTCTCCAAGCCTATCAGAATGGTTATACGTTGGTGATGGAAGACTTTGGGGGGATTTCTTTAAAAGAGTGGGGAATGGGGGGAAGCGTAGAATTTCTAATGGAGTTTTTAGAGATAGCGATCGCACTATGCAATACCTTAAATGTACTTTATCGTTCGCGCATTATTCATAAAGATATTAAACCTGCCAATATTTTAATTAATCCCGAAACAAAAGAAGTTAAATTAATCGACTTTAGTATTGCATCTTTACTACCACGGGAAACACAAATATTGATCAATCCCAATGTGTTAGAAGGGACATTAGCTTATATTTCCCCAGAACAAACAGGCAGAATGAATCGGGGAATTGACTATCGGACTGATTTTTATTCTTTAGGTGTAACTTTTTACGAATTACTCACCGGAGAACTACCATTTCAATCAAATGATCCAATGGAGTTGGTACATTGTCATATTGCTAAAGCAGCACCCTTATTACATAGAAATAACCCACAAATACCGTCTGTATTTTCAGATATTATCAATAAATTGATGGCTAAAAATGCAGAAGATCGGTATCAAAGTGCATTAGGATTAAAATATGATTTAGAAATTTGTCTAACTCAACTGCAAGAAACTGGTAAGATTAATAAATTTAAAATTGCTCAAAGAGATGTGTGCGATGGCTTCATCATTCCTGATAAGCTTTATGGACGAGAAAGCGAGGTTGAAACCCTAATCCAAGCATTTGAGCGAGTCAGCCTTGGCGTAACAGAAATGATGTTGATAGCTGGGTTTTCTGGAATTGGGAAAACTGCGGTTGTCAATGAAGTTCATAAACCGATTGTGCGGCAACGCGGTTATTTTATTAAAGGGAAATATGACCAATTTCAACGCAATATTCCCTTTTCGGCTTTTGTCCAAGCATTTCGAGATTTAATGGGGCAGTTATTAACAGAAAGTGATACACAAATTCAGCAATGGAAGAACAAAATATTATCAGCCCTTGGAGAAAATGGACAAGTAATTATTGAAGTCATTCCTGAACTAGAAAGAATTATTGGTCAACAAACACCTGCAATCAAGCTATTAGGAACTGCCGCCGAAAATAGATTTAATTTATTGTTTCAAAATTTTACCGAAGTCTTTACCAGTACAGAACATCCATTAGTGATATTTTTAGATGATTTGCAATGGGCAGATTCAGCATCACTTAAGTTAATGCAGCTATTAATGGCTGATACAGGTCATCTTTTATTAATTGGTGCATATCGTGATAATGAAGTCAACCCAGCGCATCCATTAATGTTGACTTTGAGTGATATTCAAAAAAGCCAAGCAACCATTAATACAATTGTTTTAGAACCACTTAGCCAAGGGCAAGTAAATCAGTTAATTGCTGACACACTTAAATGTACAGAAAAATTGGCATTGCCTCTTTCTCAATTTGTCTATCAGAAAACTCAAGGGAATCCGTTTTTTACTACACAGTTTATTAAATTATTATATCAAGATAGGTTAATTAACTTTAATTTTGATTCAGGATTTTGGCAATGTGATATTGCCGAGGTGAATCAGCTAGCGATTACAAATGATGTTCTTGTCTTTATGGCATTGCAATTACGGAAATTGCCTCAATCAATCCAACAGGTATTGCAGTTAGCTGCCTGTATTGGTAATCAGTTTGATTTAGCAACTTTGGTAATTGTTTCAGAACAATCAGAAATTGAAATTGCTGCTGAATTATGGAAAGCTTTACAAGAAGGACTAATTTTACCGATTAGTGATGTTTATAAATTTTATCAAGGAGATCATAATGATAAATTTACAATAGAGAATGTTAATAACAGTAAACAATTAGCACAATATAAATTTTTACATGATCGAGTACAACAAGCAGCCTATTCGCTGATTCCTGCTCACGAAAAACAAGTAACTCATCTTAAAATAGGGCGATTACTTCAACAAAATTTATCAGAGATAGAGCAAGAAGAAAAATTGTTTGATATTGTCGGGCATCTGAACAAAGGACAGGAGTTAATCACTCAGCCAAGAGAACAAGAAATATTAGCTGAACTCAACTTAAAAGCCGCAGGTAAGGCTAAAAATTATACAGCATACGCGGCAGCAAGAGTCTATTTACAAACAGGTATCGAACTACTACAGGCAAACTGTTGGGTTCAACAGTATGAATTAACCCTAAACCTTTACGTTGCATCTGCTGAAGCCAATTATTTGAATGGCGACTTTGATGCTATGGAACAGATAGCAACAATAGTGTTGCAAGAAGCTCAGACGATTTTAGATAAAGTTAAAATCTACGAAATTCAAATTGGAGCGCAAACTTTACAAAGTAATGTGTTGGAAGCGATCGCAGTTGGCAGAAAAGCCTTATGCCAATTGGGGGTTGAACTGCCTTCAGAACCTGACGAAGCTAAGATTAGCAAAGCACTACAAACCGTTGCTACCCAACTTGAAGGTAGACAAGTTGAAGAATTACTCAATCTACCACTAACAAATGATGCCACCACTCAGGCTGCAATGCAAGTGATGGGAATGTTGTTTGCACCAATTATCCAAGGGATGCCCGATTTATTACCCTTACTGAGTTCAACGATGGTAAGTTTATCTCTGCAATCTGGTAATACTGTGGCATCAACAACTGGGTATGCGATTCATGGTATGGTGATGTCTGCTTTCTTGGGAGATGTTGTCTCAGGCTATGCTTTTGGTAAATTAGCTCTAAATTTACTTGAAAAACTTAATATACAAGAAGTTAAGACCGTCGTTATGTTTTTGTTTGGCTGCTTTATTCAGCACCATCAAGAGCGATTGAGTGCCACAATTCCTATTTTGAAAGCAGCTTACCATACTGGGATAGAAACTGGTAATTTCTTACATGCTGGTTTTTCTTTGGCTACCCACAGTAATGCCAGGTTTTTTAGTGGTGCAGAACTGAATAGTTTTGCTCAAGATATGGCTGATTATAGTGTGGCATTGGCTCAGGTGAAACAATATTCTGCTCAAGTATATGTGGATCTGGGAAAACAAATGGCAGAAAACTTGATTGAACTAGCCAGTCAACCACATAGCTTAATTGGCAATTCCTACAATGAAACGGTGATGCTTCCTAAGCACCAGCAGGATAACGATCTAACAGCGATCGCAGAACTCTACATATACAAACTGCTACTTGCCTACTATTTTGGTAATTATACAGATGCAAGCAACTATATTGCTCAAGCCAACCTATATTTGATGACCCTATCGGGAACGATTTATATTCCCATTTTTCATTTTTATGCTGCGCTAACGCACCTCGCTTTTTTATGCACCCAGCCAGAAATTGAACAAGCCGAAATTCTTGCTCTCGCACAAACTCATCAAACTATTTTGCATCAATGGGCACAAAATACCCCAATGAATCATTTGCATAAATGGTATTTAGTTGAAGCTGAACGTTATCGAATTTTGGGTGAAAAAATTGCGGCAATTGAGTATTATGACAAAGCCATAACTCTTGCCAAAGAACATCAGTTCATCAACGATGAAGCCTTAGCCAATGAACTAGCAGCAAAATTTTACCTAGAATGGACTAAAGAACGTATCGCTGGGGAATATATAATCCAAGCCTACTATGCCTATTCCCGTTGGGGTGCTAAAGCCAAAGTTGCCGACTTGGAAAAACGTTATCCTCAACTCCTTACTCCTATCCTTGAGCAAACCCGTTCTTCCTTCTCTACTAATGACACTATCTTTGCCTTGGAAAGTGTCACCTCCAACAGTTTTGCCACATCTAGCAGTAGCAGCGTTTCTATTGCTTTAGATTTAGCTGCCATTCTCAAAGCTTCCCAAACTATCTCAAGCGAAATCGAATTTGAAAAACTGCTTTCATCATTACTGCATATCGTCATTGAAAATGCAGGAGCTGATAAGTGTGTGTTAATGCTTGCAGAGTCAGGTAATTTGCTGGTTCGGGCATTAGCAAACTTAAAACTACAGAATAATGGAAATACCAAAGTTAATTTTTCTCCAATACTGACCAATCCCCAGCCATTTGAAGAGTCTATTGACGTACCAATTGGCTTAATTAATACAGTCAAACGCAGCTTACAACCTGCCATTATTGTTGATGCTAGTATACATCCGCAATTAATTCATGACCCTTACATTGGGCAACAGCAGCCCAAGAGTATCTTGTGTAGCCCAATTTTGCATGCAAGTAAGTTGCTTGGCATGTTGTATCTAGAAAACAATCTAGCGACTGGAGCATTTACGAGCGATCACGTCGAACTGCTGAACTTGCTGTGCGCTCAAGCGGCAATTTCTATAGAAAATGCCCAACTTTATGAGCGATCGCAGCAACATGCTCAACAGCTAGAGCGATCGCTTGAGGAGTTAAGCGCCGCACAGTCTGGCTTGCAAGCATCCCAGCAACGACTCCAGCTATTAGTTCAGCAAACTCCACTAGCAGTCATAGAGTGGGATACTAATTTTCATGTTAAGGATTGGAACCCAGCAGCAGAAAGAATCTTTGGCTACACCAAACAGGAGGCTTTAGGTTGTCAATTTCAATTCATCATTCCTCAAATAATTCAAGCAGAAATGGAGCAAGTTAGCGTCGAAATTATATCGCAGGAGGGCGGTAATTACAGTATCAATGAAAATGTGACTAAGGATGGTAAAATTATCATTTGTGCTTGGTATAATAATCCGCTTGTAAGTGCAGATGGCCAGTTAATCGGAGTTGCTTCTCTAGCAGATGATATTACAGAACAGCAAGCTGCGCTACGCGAACGCAAAGTTGCCGAAGTCCAACTCCAACAAAAAGCACAAGAGCTAGAAACTGCTTTACAAAATCTGCAACAAGCACAATTACAAATGGTGCAAAGTGAAAAAATGTCTGCACTGGGCAATCTTGTAGCAGGTGTAGCCCATGAAATGAACAATCCTTTAGGTTTTATTTCTGCCAGTCTCAAACAAACTAAACCTACCATTGCTGATATTACTGAACACTTGAAACTTTATCAAGAAATTTTTCCTGACAAGAGTGAGAAAATTATTGAGCACGCTGAAGAAATCGATTTAGATTATAGTTTAGAAGATTTGCCCAAGATGATTAATTCTATGTCTATGGCGTGCGACAGGCTCAAAAACATCAGTACCAGTTTACGCACTTTCTCTCGTGCCGATCAAGATTACAAAGTACCATTTAATATTCACCAAGGTATTGATAGTACCATTCTCATTCTCAAACATCGTTTGAAGGCAAATGAACAACGTCCCGCGATTGAAGTTGTTACTAACTACGATAATTTACCTCAAGTAGAATGTTTTCCTGGTCAATTAAATCAGGTATTTATGAACTTGCTTGCGAATGCCGTTGATGCTTTAGATGAATCTAATCAAGAACGAAGTTTTGAGGAAATTAAGAATAATCCTAACTGCATTACAATTACAACCTCAGTCGAAAGTAATCTAGTTAAAATAGCTATTGCTGATAATGGTAAAGGAATAAATGAAGAAGTAAAAGAAAAAATATTTAATCATTTATTTACTACAAAAGCTGTTGGGAAAGGAACGGGGTTAGGACTTGCGATCGCTCGTCAAATTGTCGAAGAAACCCACGGCGGAAAATTAAGTTTTAACTCAGTTCTCGGTGAAGGTACAGAATTTATCATGGAAATCCCGGTATGATTTTTGGTTGATCAACTACAGAAGCAATGCCTACTCTCCGATACGCTACGCGTAGCTCTCCTGCGGAACGCTGCGCGATCTCGTTAACGCACTTTTATCAAGAAGGAAAAAAGTAAAAACCTCGCTTTTTGTGGGTGGCTTGATTTAATTGCGTTAGCGTTAGCGAAGCGGTAGCGAGGAACAAGCGTCCGTAGGAGCGTCATTGCGTTAGCGGAGCCGGGCGTTAGCCCATTGCGAATTGGTTTCATCTTGCCACTAACCAAGCTTGTAAATCAGCCAAACTGGTAAAATCTAACACTGCTTCGCTCAAATCTTCTAGAACAGGTAGGGTTAAACCAGAAATTGCGGAGCGTATTTCTTCAGAGAGTTCTCCAAAACGCTTAGTCAACAGTCGAATAATGAGGTTAGCAGCCTCTTCTCGTCGGCCTTCTTCTCGTCCTTCCTCTCGGCCTTCTTCTTTAATTTCGCGGTAAACCCTTGTTTCCTTGAGCGTGATTCCTAGCATAGACTCTACCTCTATTCGGCTTAATTGTTCAAACTTGTACACCATTATCGTTGTCACTAATTCCATTATGACGCTACTTGATGGTTGAGGTTGTTCTTGGCGCGATCGCTCAAGTAAATATCTAGCTTCTTGTGGTGCTTGTTCTTCTTCCACAGTAGTTAACACCATTAGGGCTAACCATAAAGGTAATTGGCGAATATCCCCTAATTCATCCAAATACACTCGATGTACTTGCTCACCATTCAGCAATGAGCGATGGGGATAAATATCCCTTTGTTCAATACTGCGAGATGGATAAATTATCACTGCTTGCCAGTCGCTAAATCTAATTCGGTTGCGGTAGAAATATAGTGAAGATTCTGCAAATACTCTTTCGTAAAGCTGTTCATCTTTTTGAAACTGTACTTCACAGAAATATACAACACCTGCACCTTCATTTTCTGGTGGAAGAAATACCCCATCTATCTCAAATTTAGGTTCTTTAATAGCTACTGAATCAAATCGATAAGCATCTGCGTTTGTGGGCGGATTTGTCAATAATTCAAATAGCAAAGTGGGAGATTGTTGAAATAGTTTATAAAAAATGGAGTCTCGGCGCATGAATCATTATGCTTAATTTATTCAACTTGCGATACATTTAATCACATATCTCCCTACATATAGCAATCCTAAATCATTCGTGAAAAGTTAGCTCCACAACTTATTTGATAAGTCGTGGAGCTAAACACCGTAAATTTTTACAAATCAGATAGGATTGCTATAGCTATTCTCTAAACCTGATGATAAGTTTTTAAGCGCACACGATATTAAACGCTTACCTCGGCAGCCGATAGATAATTACTTTTCCTTTCCAATTTTCTTCCACAAATACTAGATGTTCACCATTTGAACGACGAAAAGCGCGGATACCGTAAGGTATATCAATCCAGCCACTTTCGCTGCCAACTTCTGGGCCTGGTTTTAACTGTTGTACCTGCGCTCCCGTCTTAGCATTATAGACATATATCTCTGCGGTTTTGACTGTCACGGCAAATACATAGTCTCCCGTCACACTGATTGCAGCTGTAGACACTTCGCGTTTACCAGTGGTGTCGTAGGGAATCACAATCCGCCAACGGGGAGTACGATTTCCTTTACTCCAATTGTCAAAACGGGCAATTTCAGATCCAGCAACTCCAGTATCATCACCGAATGCAGGGTGATCTCCTGTAAAGCCTGACAAATACATAGTATCTGTTTGGGGGAAATATTCGATTCGTCGCAAGTCGTTAAATATTTTGGGAGTAGTTTGCTTTTCCATCGAACTATAGCTGTAGATGGGGTTGCCTTTAGCATCTATTCTCTGTAAAGGATAGTGTCGGATGCCATCTTCTGTTCGCAAAGCTTTCCAAACATCTCCTTTGCTATCTACCCACCAGCCGCCGATATAGGGATAATCTTTGCTAGTATCATATTCGTTCTTTTCAAATTTGCCGTTTCCGTTGCGATCGCGCCAGATCCATTCCCCTTGTTTTGGTTGATTCGGTGGCCAATTTCCCTTAAGAAATGGTTTATCATTGCTGCCAACAAACATTCCGGCTGGGATAGCAACTTTACCATCTGTAGCTGGATTAAAACGATATATTTGCAGAAAGCTGTTATACATATCTGTGAGGAACAAAAACGGCTTTCCTTGGATGCGGCGAACAAAGGTTCCATCTGGCGATGTATGCAGACGTGGATCTTGAGGATATTTGAAAGGATTTAAAGTATAGGCTTTGTAAGTCCATTGCTTACCAGCAGCCTTACTGTAATCCATGAGATAGTGTTCTTGTTTGGTGAATAAATCTACACCATCAGTTTTCGGATCTGCATCTGCATTATCGACGAATATCAATCCTAGCGATCGCCATATTAGTTTTCCCGATGGCGAAAATTTCCGCAAATCTGTGCCTGATTTGTTGAAACCATTACTATTTATATAGATATTGCCTAAAGCATCTGTACCAACTCCGGTAAGTCCATAAAGTTTCAAATCTTGAACTTCACCAGGAACTCCTGCATAGATACCGCCTTTAACACCAAAACTACTCACCTGCGTCGGCTTATCTTTAATGTCATAAACCAACATTTGCTGACGTGGCCCATTTTCTGCCACTAATAACTTACCTTGATGATCAATTGCGATCGCAGTTGGTTCAATAATATCTGCAATCTGTTGGGCTAACTGCTTTCCACTCGGCGAATAATGTAAAATCTTGGCAGGCTTACTACCATTTTTGCTTTGAATAATCCACAGATTTTTTTGTGGATCAATAGTTATTGCTCCGGGATTAGCAACGGTAAAGCTGCGGAGTTCCTTCATCGTATTAGTATCATAGACACGAATCTGATTAGTAGCAAAATCACTCACATACAACTCGCTTCCCACAGTTGCTAATCCAGTAACTTCATTTTTAGTACTGGCAATCAGCATACTTTTATCCCAGCCACGCCCATTAGGAAAAGGCGCAGGTTTTCCCGATAAATCATAGCGTCTAACGCAATGCCAAGTTGTTCCTTCTGCTGGGTAATCTTCATCGGTTTTACCCTTCGATCCCTGAGTCATGGCAAGGTAAATATATTTACTATTTGCTGTTACAGCTATGCCACCACCACGACTCCAGCCGTGAGTATCTCCAATAGCACCAACAACTTTACCATCCTTATAAATGGCTGCTTCCATTCCTGCCTCATCCCAATGGCTGTTAGTATAAACTGTGCCATCAGGGGCAACATACATTGCCTCAATATTGTTTTGTATCCGCAGATTTCCACTGCCAATCGTATTACCTATCCACGATGTTTTATAGGTAGATGTGGATGTTCCCGTATTGTTTTCTACTAGTAGATTTTCACTAGCAATAGTATTACTTGCCGATAATTTTTTGTGTATAAGTGTGGCTGTTTCAGTATTGTTTTTTACTTGCAAATTTTCACTAGCAATAGTATTACTTGTCGATAATTTTTTGTGTGTAAGCGTGGCTGTTTCAGTATTGTTTTGTATCGTAAGGTTTTTAGCACCAATAGTATTACTTATGGATGATGTTTTGTAGATAAGCGTGCGTGTTCCAGTTGTTGCCCAGTCTGTTGTAATTCCAAGAGTAGTAACAATTACTCCAATAGTCAGACTGAGTAAAAATTTAAAAGTTTTACTTTTTTGTATATATCTAATCTTAAATATTTTTTTGAGGTACTGGTTGAGTTGGTGACGGAGTTGTATTAACCGCGTCAGTAATTTATTTTTCATATACTTTTTAAGCTTTTAATTATTTATATACAATGGTTTTTTCGGTAATCCGCAAAAAATATAACTATTTTGAAGTGCTTAAGATACAGGCTATGTATAGAGATGACATTTAATAGCAAGTTTTACATAAGTTTTATCAAGCTCACATGATTCTTTAAATTTACAGCTAATATATTTGAGGTATTAATATTTACTTATTATTCGATTTTAGCGGTAAAATTTAATACAAAATAGTTTATATAATTATTACTTGATATCAGTCTTTTCTTTCTCTATATAGCATTCAGCTTTCTTAATTAGCAAGTATCATATATATCTATATCGGTGTTATTTAGTCAATAAAAACACAATTTTCATTCCTTGTTGACGTTGACGTATAAATAGTTTATAAATTGGTGTTCTATACAAAAAATCTTATTGGTAAGTGAATTCATAAATTTTAATAATTCAGGTTTAGATACAGATGTAGAAGCACATATCTATGCGCTTGTTTTAATATATTTATAGGAGATATCTCAGTGGAAAATAAATCAGAAAATTTTGCTTCATCATCTGCATCTATTCTCACTCTTGGATTAGGCTGGTTTCCCAAAAGTCCAGGAGGATTAGAAAGGTATATTTATGAATTAACTCATAAATTAGCTGCAAATAAAGACCAGATTGAATTATGCGGAATCGGTTTACCAGAAGCTGAAGTAAATTTACCGATTAAGTTGACTAATTTGGCAAGTCCCGACAGTGCTATTTGGCAAAGATTATGGTCTATTCGCACTAATTTTCAGAAAACAAGAGCAGGCAAGCCAGATGCTATTAATTTGCACTTTGCATTATATAGCTTTCCTATTTTAGATATTTTACCAAAGGGAGTACCAGTTACTTTTAACTTTCATGGCCCTTGGGCTTCTGAGAGTCAGCAAGAAGTAGTTAATAAAAATCTTAGTCTTTTAATCAAGCACTGGTTAATAGAACGAAATACTTATAATCGGTGCGATCGCTTCATTGTTTTGAGCAAAGCATTTGGTAAAATTCTACATGATAAATATCAAGTACCGTGGAGCAAAATTAATATTATTCCTGGTGGAGTTGATATTAACTGGTTTCAACCAAATTTATCACCCCAAGAGGCTTGTACAAAGCTAGGCTGGCCAACTAATCGCCGGATCATATTTACATCGCGCCGCTTAGTACATCGAACCGGAGTAGACAAATTATTACAGGCACTGGCTATAATTAAGCCCAGAATACCAGATGTTTGGCTAGCGATCGCAGGTCGTGGTCACATCCAAGCTGCACTACAACAACAGGCTATAGAATTAGGGCTAGCCGACAACGTTAAGTTTTTAGGTTTTCTACCTGATGAGCAATTGCCTATAGCTTATCAAGCTGCTGAGTTAACTGTTATGCCTAGCCAATCTTTTGAGGGATTTGGATTAGTAATAATTGAGTCTCTAGCGTGTGGTACTCCTGTTTTATGTACCCCAGTTGGAGGAATGCCAGAAATTTTATCAGGATTTTCACCCGATTTAATTACTACTTCAACAGAAGCCTCAGCCATTGCTGAAAAACTAGAGCAAGTACTTTTGGGAAATAGCCCTATACCTTCACGAGAAGCTTGTCGCCAGTACGCCACCGCAAACTACGACTGGAATCAAATCGCCCAACAAGTACGGAAAATTTTATTAGCTTAAATAATTGATTGTAATAGATATTAAGGGTGCTAAGTGAGTAAAATTAGCTAAAATAGAGGTTTAATGAGAGTTTTTTTTCTAGACCAAAGTGGTAAACCAGGCGGCGCAGAATTATGTTTAATAGATATTGCTAAACCTTATGGTAATAGTGCTTTAGTCGGTTTATTTGCAGATGGGCCGTTTAAAGATTTATTGCAGCAAAATCATATCCCAGTAGAAGTTCTTGCAACTCAAGCAATCCAAGTTCGCAAAGAAAGCAGTTTGGTGCAAGGATTAAAGAGTTTGGTACAACTTGCGCCTTTAATTACTAAAGTAATTAAAATAGCGCATGAATACGATTTAATTTATGCCAATACTCAAAAAGCGTTAGTTGTCGGAGCATTAGCAAGTTTTTTCAGTCGTCGTCCTCTGGTTTATCATTTACATGATATTCTTTCCAAAGAACATTTTAGCCAAACTAATCTTCACATTGCTGTTAACTTAGCTAATCGTTTTGCATCATTAGTAATTGCAAATTCCCAAGCTAGTAAAATAGCCTTTGTACAAGCGGGAGGCCGCCCAGATATTATCGAAGTTGTCTATAACGGCTTTGAAACAAAAAAATATCAAACTGATGAGTCTGACATTAATAAATTACAGCAACAGTTAGGATTGCAAGGAAAATTTGTAGTCGGACACTTTAGCCGTCTTGCACCTTGGAAAGGGCAGCATATTTTAATTGATGCTCTTGCCAAATGTCCGCCAGAGGTGACAGCAATTTTAATGGGTGATGCACTATTTGGGGAACAAGATTACGTCCAACAGTTACACCGACAAGTTGCTGAACTAGGATTAGAAAACCGCGTTAAATTTTTAGGATTTCGTTCTGATATTCCTCAGTTAATGGCAGCTTGTGACTTAGTAGCACATACCTCTATTTCCCCAGAACCTTTTGGTAGAGTCATTGTAGAGGCGATGCTATGTGGAAAACCTGTAGTTGCACCCAAAGCTGGCGGTGTAATGGAATTAGTAGAACATGGACTTAATGGTTTTCTAATGACACCAGGAGAACCCCACGAACTTGCACAAATAATTATCACCTGTCTTCAGGAGACGGAAATAACTGCAACTATAGCTAATAATGCCCAGACTTCTGCTACTCGGCGTTTTGATGTCGCAATTATTAATCAGCAAATTGCCCAACTGCTGTCTCATATCACGTCCGCTTAAATAGACATATAGCGGTTTTAAATTGCGTGGAGTACAGACAATTCGTAGGGTAGCACAGCTAGCTTTGTGTGCCCCTACCTACTAAGTTTCAAAGCCTCTCCACGCTTGGGGGATAAGTTTCCAGCGAATGGAATTTAAAAACTTTGCCTTTCCCTGGGAATGAGTATACGAAGTTGGTTAAGTTAGCAATAATGTCATTAACAAGATTGACTTAAAAAACTATATACTATATCATATTTTGTGACTGATGCAGCAAAAATAAATTTAACTAATCAGACTTGGTAGATAAAAAGATTTTGCAGAACATAGCGATGTGTGACGAAAACACATAGCAGTACACAAGTGGAATCAAAGCAGATAAAGAACACTAATTTTATGACCTCAACCACAACTTACACTTACGATGTCGATGGCAAAGTGATATCTGAGAGGACAGACAACAACAGTGATGGAATAACAGACTCAGTTATTACCTACCGCTATGACCGGACATTCTTTACTTCTGACAACAATGGCGACGGCAAAGTTGATTATGTCGAAACCTTTACTTATGATGCCAAGGGCAACCGGACATCCGATAGCATTGACAACAACGGCGACGGCAAAGTTGATACTGTCGAAACCTCTATTTATGATGCCAAGGGCAACGTGACATCCAATAGCCGTGACAACAATGGCGACGGCAAAGTTGATTCTGTCGAAACCTTTACTTATGATGCCAAGGGCAAGGTGACATCCCATAGCTATGACTACAACGACGACGGCAAAGTTGATAATGTCTACACCTATACTTATGATGCCAAGGGCAACCAGACATCCTATAGCTCTGACTACAACGGCGACGGCAAAGTTGATGATGTCGAAACCTATACTTATGATGCCAAGGGCAACCGGACATCTACTACCTTTGCCAACGGCGACGGCAAAGTTGGTAATGTCGAAACCTATACTTATGATGCCAAGGGCAACCTGACATCTGATAGCGTTGACTTGAAGGGCGACGGCAAACTTGATTATGTCCAAACCAATACTTATGATGCCAAGGGCAACCGGACATTTAGTAGCTTTACCGACGGCGACGGCATACCTATTTATGCCACCACCTATACTTATGATGCCAAGGGCAACCTGACATCCAATAGCTTTGACAACAGCGGCGACGGCAAAGTTGATACTGTCGAAACCTATACTTATGATGCCAAGGGCAACCGGACATCCGATAGCGTTGACTCCAACGGCGACGGCAAAGTTGATTATGTCAACACCTATACTTATGATGCCAAGGGCAACCAGACATCCAATAGCCTTGACAGCAACGGCGACGGCAAAGTTGATTCTGTCGAAACCTTTACTTATGATGCCAAGGGCAACCGGACATCCGATAGCCGTGACAACAATGGCGACGGCAAAGTTGATTATGTCGAAACCTTTACTTATGATGCCAAGGGCAACCTGACATCCAATAGCCGTGACAACAACGGCGACGGCAAAGTTGATTATGTCGAAACCTCTACTTATGGACGCGCATCTGCCAGCTACGACTTCAACAATGATGGTGTAATTGATGCAGTTGGCATCTACAGCTACGATTTGAGCGGCAACCTGAAATCACAAAAAATTGACAATAATGATGATGGCATCTTTGATGAAGTCACCGCTTATAGTTACGACGCTAGCGGCAAACAGACTGCACAGGTAGCTGACAAAAATAATGATGGTATCCCTGATGAGATTACCACTTTCAACTACGATCGCAATGGCAAACTAATTTCCGCAGATATTGACAACAACAGTGATGGCATTACTGATGCAGTTGCCACTTATCTATATGATACCAATGGTCAATTAATCAGCAAAACCACTACAGACGAAAATGTGCCAAAGATTACTTTAAAAGGTAGTAACGGTGCAGATGAACTCAGTGGTGGGGCTGGTAATGATCAAATTTCTGGCAAAAACGGCAACGATAAACTCTTTGGATTAGCCGGAAATGACAAACTAGTTGGTGGTAGTGGTAATGACATCCTTAATGGTGGCGCTGGGCGTGATACCCTCACAGGCGGTTGTGGCGCTGATAAATTTGTGTTCAGTAGTCTGAGTGATTCGCTGCTGTCTAGCTTTGATAAAATAACTGACTTGAACATTTCTCAAGATAAAATTGATGGGCTGTATGCAGTTAGCGCAACTAATTTAGTTCAACTTGGCACTGTTGCAAGTCTAAATCTCTCAGATATACAACAGATATTGACTGCAACTGCTTTTGTAGCTAAAGGTGCGGCAACTTTTACCCTTGGTACAGGCAATAAGGAGCAGACTTTTCTGGCACTCAACGATAACACTAATGGATTCTCTGCCCTCACGGATGCTGTGATTGAGATTAGTTGCTACAAGGGTAACTTAGCCTCCTTAGCAGTTGTATAATCAGACTAAGGTTCAGGTGTGATTACAAACCAACTAATTCACGAGATTCAAAATCAGAGAGTTGTTGAGCGATTGCTAATCTTGCTTCTAACTTACCTACACTAAACTGGTTACGCAGATATTCCAAATGAGCAATGGCATTTGCTTTATCGAGAGTTAATCGAATTTGGGTGTCTATTGCCTTTTGATATTCATGATTCACAAGCAGCACTTCAAAGCGACGTGCCTTGCGTTGAGCATCATTTTTCAAATCCATCTCAAAGGCGGCGATACGATCCGCATTGCCTTCAAATCGGTTAATTTGGTGCTGCACTGCCATCAACTGAGAGTCTATTTCATTAGCCCGTTGGGCAGCTTGTGCGATTGCAGCTGGATAATGACTCAGTTGCATCATTTAATAATTTTCCTCTCAGAATCAAATATACTCATGATTCCGTTAGCCGTCAGACTGAAATCTGCGGCTACACGAAGTCAGCCTGCTTATGCAGGCTTTATTTTCTGCTAAACTCTGCACTTTAGCTCAAGCCGCTTCCCGCAGTTGTGGTTGTGACGGCACACTCACTTCTGGAAATGAAAGCGAGAGTTGTTCGGCTTGAGGGACTGCGGCTTGCTCCAAAACTTGAACTTCGATATTTACGCTCACTAGATAACTGCCTGTATCAGCACCAACCGCTTCAGAAATTAATTTGGCAATGTCTGGGCGTTTGGCAGTCAACGGGTCACGTAAAATACACCGATCCCATTCATGCTTGGCAGTCGGATTGAGGTTGAGAATGTAATGCTTCATCATCGAACTAACCCTTGAATCCATCTTCCAGAAGGTTTTCACACAGCCGTTATATGTTTGGCTAGGCTTTGTGGACGCTATATATATTATAGTATATTTGTACTAAATAGGCGATATCTGAGTGAGAAAGTAGAGAATATAGGCCATTACTAGTAGTTCGCCAAGGAAACTTGGCGGGGTAAAGGGCAAGAGGGAAAGGGAAAAGATGTTTACTCCTTTAACCTTTCCCCAATTCCTGCGCCCTCACTTAGCATTTTTGGGTTGGCAGACTACTAGGAGCGTACAGGTTTATATTCAGGCTCCAGTGTACACACAAGCCTTGCCCCGACTGGTCATATCTTTATTAATAAATCTCGTAATGCGTTTTTATCCCGCCTCGGAATGAATTCCGAGTCTCATAGCCCAAAACTAAAGTTTAGGGCGGGATGTCGGTGAATATGACAGTTTCACTCAGTCTTTTAGCAAAGAGAAATAGAAGAAAGTTACTGTGTATTAGCCATATTCCCCATTACTTTAGGGGCTGTGTTGTAATCTAGACGCAAATAATCAAAGCGCGATCTTATCTATTCAATTTGATAGCGAGTGTGGATCGGCAATCTCCAATTACAGAAAATCAGCCCATAGGTAATTTATAACACCAAGCTATTACAACTAAACTTACAGAGTAACGCTTAATTTTTATAAAAATCGCTATATGGTAGATATCTATATTATTGACCTATTTGTGATTGGTCTACTTCTGTTAATGGTCACATTAGGGTCAGGTTGGATTGCTCGTTTACCTCTTTCTTTTGCTCTTATCTATCTAGTAGTTGGTATTTTGCTAGGCCCTTATGCCTTTGGGCTGATTCAATTTCGTCGAGATGACGTTTTTAATGCCGAAGTGCTGGAAAAAATAACAGAACTTGTAGTAATTATTTCTGTGTTTAGCTGCGGCTTAAGAATTGTTCGCCCTCTAAGATTGGGGACTTGGGGCATTACGGCGCGATTGATTGTATTTCTGATGCCAATTTCAATTCTTGCTCTGGCTATTGTGGGTAAATTGTTTTTAGGGATGAATTGGGGAGAAGCGATTTTATTAGGAGCAATTCTTGCACCTACTGATCCAGTATTAGCATCTGAAGTACAACTGACCGATATAAACGACCAAGATGAGTTAAGATTTGGTTTAACTTCTGAAGGTGGGTTAAATGATGCTTTAGCTTTTCCCTTCGTTTATTTTGGACTTCATGCATTAAAAGATGATAACTGGGAAAGCTGGTTTAAACAGTGGATTGCGGTTGATTTAATTTGGGCGATCGCAGCTGGCATTGTTATGGGATTTGTTGTAACAAAATCTATAGTTTGGATTGAAAAAAGAATTCAAAAACGTCGTCGTGCTGATAAGTTAATGGAAGATTTTATTGCTATAAGTACAATTTTAATAACTTATTCCTTAACAGAAATGGTGAATGGCTATGGATTTTTGGCAGTATTTGTTGCTGGCTTAGTTGTCCAACGCAGTTACAGAAATCCTGAAAAACCGCTAGCACAGTTGGAATTTGTTGAGCAACTTGAAAAATTGCTGGAAGTTGGAACAATTTTACTATTGGGATCAATATTATTATTCAAGCCAATGCTTAACTATGCTATGCAATCTTTATTAGTGATAATTTTATTACTATTCATAATCCGACCTGTAGGAGTTTGGATTAGCACAATAGGCAAACGCCCTGTAGAATCACACCGCCGAACCTTTCATCCAGGAACTAGATGGTTGATTGGGTGGTTTGGTATTCGCGGTGTCGGCTCTTTATATTATCTAGCCTATGCCTTTGGTAATGGCTTAAAAGGTGAAGCTGCCGAACAAATTGCTTGGATAACTTACACTACTATTGTAGCTTCTGTGATTATACATGGCATCAGTGCAACTCCATTAATGAAGTGGTATCAGCGCAATATTGCTAATAAGATAAAGTCTAATACTCCTACCACAATAGATGAATTTGAGTAAAAGTAATTTAATTTTTTAAACCTGTGAGAGGTTTTGAATCTTACTCCCCTTCCCAGCAAGAGAAGGGGTTGTGGGTTCGGTGTATATTTCCTATTTACCTGTCACCTTTTCAATAACTTCTTTCGCTTTTTCACCAAAGCTTTCTGAGGGATTTTGTCCTTGTTCAGCTTTCAAATTTCTTTCGTAAGTCTTCTCTATAGTATTAAGGTTTTTTGAATCTTTTATTGCTTGCTCATAAGCTTCTTGTCGTTGTTCTTCTTGAGTGCCAACACCTGGATCAAATTCGTTAGCGCGATTAATTTTTTCTTCAGAATTTGGTTTATACTCTGACGGTATTAGCTTTAATTCTTCAAGAGTAGTTGCATAACTAGGTTGCTGAACGAAAATGAAAGAACCTGATAAGCTAATGAAAATAATTAAACCAACGATCAAAAAGCTTGAACGTAACGCTTGCTTTAAAGTTAATAAAATTTTTTGCACAAAAAAACGCTCCTGTTTTTATTTTATGAGCCGTGGTGATGTATAAATATATTCAATATTTCAGGCTCACAGGCATCCTAAATGTTTAGGTACAGTTTTTACTTCTATCGCAAGGTATATTAATTTTTGCTTATAGTCAGGGCGTACAAATGTACGCCCTTACCTCCATATCTGAATATTTCGTGAAATCTAATGAAATTTCTATCCAGTGTGCTTAACCCAAGCGTATTAACCTATAACCAAGTATGATTAATTTTTATTCCTCGGCTTTGCATTACTTCTTCAAATAAATCTGTTGGTAGTGCTTCTTCAACAGGAAAAACACCTGGTTTCTTGAGTTTACCTTCTAGCAATAACTGGGCAATACTACCTGTACCGCAACCAGAAGCCACGGCTGTGTTTTCATGCACTACAGTTGAACAATAAACGGCGGTTTCACCATCTTTTTGCCCTGTAACTTCTGAACGAACTGCTACACCAATCCCAGTAAAATTATTAGTGACATCTGTCATTGAATGGCTGACATGAGACAGAAATTCAATCATGTAACGACGCTGCATTAACCACTTGGGAAAAATATGTGCCGCAATCCAAGTTAGGTGATTGTAAAAATCAGGAACAGAGCCAAACTTAGTAATTACAGTTTTTACTGATGGGAAAGCTGTAGGTAGTGTAAAAGTTTCTGGCATATCAAACCAGTAAACTCCGGTGCGTCCATAAGGCGGTGGAAACTCAACTAACTCTCTTTCACTATAAGGTTTGATTATCTTCCATTTTCCATCTATCCAAGTTTCAAAAGGATACTGCAACCCCAGAAAAGTAGTCCGCATCACTGTAATGCCAGCACCGCCAGAACCGGAAACTAAATAACTTAAATGGATCTTTTCTGGTTTATCAAATTGTTCAACACCTTGACGTACCATGCTGTTTGAAATACCAGGAAAAATGCCAGTATTAATAATTGCTGTCACTCCGGCGGCAGCAGCTTTTTCACTAAAATTGAGGGCTTTGCTGGTATAAGAACGATGGTCACTGACATCTATATAATTAACGCCTTGAGCAATACAGGTTTCGAGAACATTAGTATCTCGATAGTGAAATGGGCCAGCACAATGGATGACTAAGTTAGAGTTTGCGATCGCATCTCGCAACTTGTCAACTTCTGCCAAGTCCAACACTAAAAACTGCACTTGTCCTCCCGAAGACAAGCTAACAGCCTTCCCAAACTCCGCAGAACGTCCAGTAATCGTAATTTGAGCCTGCGTATGGGTAGCAAGATCCTGAGCAACACTGCTACCAATCCGCCCCCGTCCACCAAGAATTAAAACGCTGTCTATCATTACTCCAGCATTCGCAACAATAACTTAATTTGACCAGTTTTTCGTCCCCTTTGCCATCGGTTACAAGTATGACTTGCCGTGCTAAGGAGGGAAGACTTTTTAACGAAGGAGCAGGGGGAAATGACTCCACTTTTGCACCAGTGGTTCTCGTAAAAAGCGGGAAGCTAATGCAACAGGTGTGGTTAGAATCCCAATTCTTTTTTATCCCCCTTGCTCCCTGCTCCCTGCCCCCTTGCCTCTTTTTCAATTTGCCTGACTACCGTTAGCGCCGAATAACTTACCCCAGCCGTACCTTCGCCTGGATGGGTGGAGTCACCAACTAACCACAAATTTTGGATGGGTGTACGATTAGCAAACCCAAAGGGGCCAAAAGTAGGAATCCTTTGACCAATACCGCCAACTATACCGCGATCGCGGGCTGTAAAATGGGCAAAAGTGCGCGGTGTTGCCGCTTCTTGATGAATAATCGTTTCTGGTTTGAGATAGAAGTATTGAGCAAGACGAGCGATCGCTTCTTGGGTAAACTTTTCTTTTAGTCCTTCATAATCATCAGTCTGCCACCACTGTGCAGGATCGACAAATGAAGAAGCGATAATTGTCGCTTTCCCTTCCGGTGCGCGTCCGTCTCCAGGATGACTGACGGAAACAAATAAGGAATTATTTTCGCCAATGGGGCCATCGGCATCGTACAGAAATTGTAAGTGCGGAGGACACCTAACCGGAATCGCGCTGGCATCTACACCCAAATAGACCACAAATGCGCCTGATGCTTGGGGCAGTTTTTCCACCCGATTTTTATATCCAGATGGCGCTTGTTCTCTCAACAACTGCACCAAATTTTGCACGGTGACATTGCTAACTATGTGGTCGGCGGCTTCAGTCCAAACTTCGCCAGTTTTCTGATTTCTAATAACTACAGCAGTAGCTTTGCCGTTTTCTACTTTGATTTCTTCAACAGTGTGGCGCATTAATAATTTGCCGCCATCTCTTTCTAAGGATTGTACCAGGCGATCGCTTAATACTTGCATACTTCCCTGGAGGTGAAACAATCCTTGGGGCAGTTGGGATACACTCAATGCTGTGGCAGCATAAAGTAATGCTGTATTCTCTGCATCCACCTGGGAGTATAGCTTCAATTGCAAATCTAAAAAAGTTCTCAATCGTTGGTTATTTCCCAGCCCACATAACCGTAAAGCATCTCCTACCGTAAACAAAGTGAAGGGTACGGTAATTAATGTACTGGGACGCACTGCTTGCGCTAGCTGCCACAAATCCCATAAATTACGTGGTGGTAACACCGGGTCGCGTCCTTGAAATTCCCAACTAGCATCAAATAAAGTTGCCATCAATTGCCAAAACGGTTCGCTACCAGGGAACTGTTTTTGTCGTTCTTCTTGCCATTTCTCTTGGTCACGCCAAACATTAATCGGTGTGCTTTCCCCAGGTAAATAGACCGCACAAGCAGGGTCACAAGGCGTTGCTGGTGGTAAATCTATGTCTAATTCTGAGAAAATGCGGTGGTGAATTCCCCCTGGTTCCAACCCCCCCACCTGAGTTGCGCCCACATCAAAGGTAAATCCCTGCCGTTTAAACGTCGAAGCACAGCCTCCTGGTACAAGAGCCTGATCTAAAATTAAGACGCTGTAACCTTTATGAGCTAATAATGCTCCAGCAGTCAGTCCACCTATTCCCGCACCGATAACGACGACATGAGAGTTACTTTTGTCAAGAGAAATGCTGGACATTGATTAGCTTCTTTAAAATTCTTAATACTTTTACTTATAATTTTACCTTCTTTGCGCTCTCTGTACCCACCAGTAGGGGCGCAAAGCTGTGCATACGTGCCTAGAAATAGCTTAACTGTTGGCTTCCTCACCCGCCTGGAACTAAAGTTCAAGGCTAATAGCTAAAGTCTACTTCAGTAGACTAAGGATTTTTGGCTATATTGAGTCATCTTCAGATGACTTTTGCTATTAGCAAGGAACTTCAGTTCCTTGCGGGACATGACTTTTAGGTTAAGTTAACACCAATTACAGCTGTGCGCCCCTACTATTATCCCGCGATTTGAATCACGGGCGGATCACCCTAAACCCAAAAAAGTTGAAATCAACGGTAACAGATTGCTGCACTGTTCAACCAACTTTGTAGCACTGGGTAAACTAGAAATTGTCCCTTTTAAAATCTTAATAGCCGTTTTCGCCGCCTTTTGCATTGCCCCCTCTTGGGGACTTTTCCCAGCTTCTGCTAAAGCTTTCACTTGTTCTAATGCCTCAGCTTTATCTTCTTGCGGTAAATTTGTATCAGCCTCAATCGCTGCTTGCAATTGCGTCAACAATTCCTTAATTCCCGGTTTATCAGGTTCGGGAGACGCTGGTAACTGGTTGATGGTATTTGTTACCGTACCGCTAATATCACCTAAATTTAAAGCTTGTCCACTAGCATTAAAATCTCTGCCAACACTGCCAATTTCAATTTTGCGGCTGGCATCATTACTATTAGTCATATTTTTATTCTCTACTTTATTGTCAACTTGAACATTAATCGGCTTATTAGCTAGTAATTTTACAATCTCTGTCATCTCTCCACTTTGTTGGCGATAGATAACTATTTGCTCATCTTTAGCTTGTAATTGTGCTTTATATTTTTCTTCTACAGCTTGCAATGCCAGTTGATAACTTTGTGTAAAGTCGCTATGAATCTTTTCTTTATCAGCACCATCAGGTACACCGACCTTAACGACTACTACGCCATCACCTTTATTTTCAATACTCTGTAGGGCTAATTCTGTGTCTTCATTTTGGTTTTGTGCATTTTGAAAGGCATTAACAAAAGCCTTCCAATCAATGCCATTACGGAAAATTAAATCAACAGTATTTAAAACTTCTTCAAATAGCTTGGTAAATTCTCCTGGTTGAAATTCGCCACTACTGGGACGGCGTTCGCGATCATCAGTATCATCAGTTCCAGGTTTAGGATTTTCTAGAAGATAAACAAAGCGACAATCAACATTATTTAACTGAGTTGTACTTTCAATATTCCACGCTTCCACACAAGCACCAGTCATTTGGGCACTAGTGAAATTAGTACTTACAGCTTGAGCTAGAGTTAAATTTGCCCACTCTAGACAAGCTCCCTGGAAGGTTGCTTCAGTAATATCAACATCTTTGAGATTTGCCTCTTTTAAATCTGCACCTATGAGGTTAGCACCTTTAAGGTTAGCACTGAGATATGATTTTTTTCTACCATTGCAGCTTACGAGCAAATTGAGAACAGCAAGGTTAATTAGTATAGTGTTGCCTACTCTGGCAAGGTCGAGTTTTTTGACTTCATAAAAACGAGTGCGTGTAAGGTTGGCATTTCTGAAATCTGTATTTTTGAGAATTGCACCTGTAAAGTCAACATCAGTTAAATCAGCACTACGAAAGCTAGTTCCACCTGTGGCAGCAAACGCGATCACGAATGAGCGAAGCCAAGTGTCTTTTTCATCTCCTGCTAGACTACGCCAACCAATATAAGCGTTAAATAATGTAAAGGCTACGGCTCCAGCTCCGGCTCCGACTCCGGCTCTAGCTACGGCTCCAGCTCCAGCTCCGGCTCCAGCTATAGCTACGGCTACGGCTCCAGCTCCGGCTCCGACTCCGGCTCCAGCTATGGCTACGGCTACGGCTACGGCTCCAGCTCCGGCTACGGCTCCAGCTCCGGCTCCGACTCCGGCTATGGCTATGGCTATGGCTCCAGCTTCGGGTACGGCGGCTCCGGCTCCGGTGCCTACGGCTAAGAATACGGCTACAGCTACGGCTAAGACTACGGCTAAGAGTGCAGCTACGGCTAAGGCTCCGGCTCCTAAACCTGCTATTAAACCCTTACGAATGTTAATAATACAAAAAACCAGCAGCACAATTAGGAAAACTATCCCAGTGATGAAATTTTTAGTGTTTTCGATGTCAAAAATATACACTATCAATCTACCAACATAGATTGAGAAAAACCCTGATAGTGGCGAAAGGAGTAATGATACTGTGAGCAACCCAATAGTCCAACGCTTTTGTAGTCCTCCTTTAGCACCTCTGAAGTCAGCATCTTTGAGAATAGCATTAGTAAAATCTGCTCCTCTAATATCTGCCTTGCTAAAGTTGACTCCAGTCAGGTTTTGACCTTTAAAAGAGCGACCTCGGAGATTTTGATTGGCGTAGTCTGGCGGCATAATTGCGTCAGCAAGAGGTTTTTAATGAGATTTTATACAACTTTACTCTGTAATATTCAGTATTTTGCCAAAATAAAGAAAATAAAAAAATTTTGGATGCAAAACGTGGTATCAGCGCATAACTGTGCGCCCTTACCTTTGAATGCTTAAGTCATCATCAGCAATATAAGCTAATCGGCATTTAAGTTGCATAACCAAGACGGACAAGATGCCCACCCCATAAGATGTTGAGAAAATTTTAATATGCAAATTAGATGTGTTTTAGCTTAGCAGTCCTAAATGAGTTACGAACAAAAATATCTCCGACTTCTTGAAGAAGTCGGAGATCTGAGCCTCTCGATGTTTGCAAATCAAATAGGATTGCTATATTTAAGTTGCTGTCACCATACTTAAGCTGTAGTTATTAATATTGCAACTGTAGCGGTCTGACTCGTAACGGGAGCGGTCTGACTCGTAACGGGAGTGGTCTGACTCGTAACGGGAGTGGTCTGACTCGTAACGGGAGTGGTCTGACTCGTAACGGGAGTGGTCTAACTCGTGACGGGAGCGGTCTGACTCGTAACGGGAGCGGTCTAACTCGTAACGGGAGCGGTCTGACTCATGACGGGAGCGGTCTGACTCATGACGGGAGCGGTCTACCTTGCAATGTGCTTGCACTCACAATTAAATCTCTACCTCAGCCATGAGGCATTGCCTGAGATAGAAGCATTTTCAATTGCCGATTCAACGTTTTAGCCTTAACGTGGAACTGCTAACTATATATTAAAGACGCGAGGAGTGATCATGGGACAGACACAGGAGCTAGGACAGATTATCATCCTGAATGGTGCCCCACGATCAGGCAAGTCGAGCATTGTTGCAATAATCCAGGAGACATTTGATGGTCTGTGGATGAACTTGGGTGTCGATAGGTTTATGCAAATGACTCCCCCACGATACCTGCCTGGGATCGGTCTGCGGCCAGGGGGAGAACGCCAGGACATCGAACCCCTTGTTCCCATTCTGTACAGCGCCATGTATGAGTCCATCGCCGCCCATAGCCGCCTGGGTGTGAATGTCGTGGTTGATGTCGGACACCATGATGCCTACGCAATCCCACGGGGCATTCTGGCCGATAGTGCGCGGCGTTTAAACGGATTGCCGGTTTTGTTCGTAGGTGTTCGTTGCCCCATTGAAATCATTATGGAACGGCGACAAAAGACGAGGAGAAAAGTGGGAAATGCAGCCGACTTGTTAATGCCACATCCGGTTGAGTTATGGCAACGTGAAGTCCACATCCCTGGCATCTATGATCTTGAAGTCGATACCTCGTTATTAAGCCCTGGTGCATGTGCCGAGGTGATACGCAAGCACCTCGCAGATATTCCAGCACCGTCGGCATTCCAACGACTTGCTGCACACCATATTTAAGCTGTCGGTATCAATATTACAACTGTAGCGGTCTTCGGGTTCATGGGAGCGGTCTTCGGGTTCACGGGAGCGGTTTCCCTTACAATGTTACTCACTAACACCCAGTTTATGTATGCTATTAAAAGGTTTTAACTCTAGAACTCTAACTAAAATGATTGCTCAAGATTAAGACGGTGTTCGTCAGACTATACGCTAAAGAATTGTTAAACTCAAGAGCAAAATTACCGCTAAAAGCCTGATTAAAGTTTCCTGTTTACCGTTTCCTTTTTGAGGATTGCTATATATGAACAATCAACTGTACGAACGAGATTTTCATCTGTGGCGAGAAAGCCTTATTGAGCAGATTAAAGAACATCGTTTTAATGATATAGATTGGGAGCATTTGCTTATAGAATTAGAAAGCATGGGAAAGTCAGAGAAACGGTCATTTATTAGTAATTTAACAATCTTGATTGCTCATTTACTCAAGTTAACCGTTCAATCTGATGCTCCTGAGATGATAAAAGAAAGCTGGTATAGTTCTGTTACAGAACATCGTTTTCGAGTAAAAAAGGATTTGTCAGAAAATCCTTCTTTCAAAAACTATATTAATGAAGTTATTTCTCATGCATACACCGATGCTCGCAAACTGGCAATCAAAGAAAGTAAAAAAGCTAAATTAGGAGTGAGAAAACCAACGGACACAGAATATCCTCTCGATTGTCCTTTTCTGATAGAACAGTTATTAAATGAAGATTTTTATGGAGAGAATGATTAAGATTCGTAGATTGGGTTGAATGCACCATCTTGATTGAATCTATTGTGGTGCGTTAGTCTTTGGTGTAATGCAAGCTAATGACGTAACTTGAAATTTTCTGGTTGTGTCATCTTCAGGATAGAATAAAATTTAACAGAAAATGGTTTAGCAGGCGATGCCTAAAGTGGGCTACGCCTACGCATTAGTCGGAAGGCAGTAGATTAAAGTTGTGGGTTGCATCAGCGATAATTGCTCGCAGCTACTCAATTACTCTAAAATTAGATTACCCCACCAAACAACAACCTCCAGATGACCAGAGAATTTAACGTCATTATAGAACGCGACTCTGAGGGTTATTTTGTTGCCTCCGTGCCTAATCTTGCTGGATGTCACACCCAAGCCAAATCTCTAGACGAACTTATAGAGCGGATTAAAGAAGCTATTGAACTTTGTTTAGAGGTTGAACAAGAAAACGCCGAAGCATTAGAGTTTATTGGTGTGCAGAGGGTTTCTGTTCAAGTATGAGCAAGCTACCGAGTTTGACTGGACGGGAAGTAATTACAGCTTTAAAAAAGCAGGTTTTGAGGTAGCAAGAATCCGAGGTAGTCACCATTTTTTGATACACAGTGATGGTCGTCGAACTGTTGTTCCAGTGCATTCTGGTGAAACAATTGGTTCTGGTTTGTTAGCACAGATACTCCGTGACTGTCAGATCAGCCGTGATGAATTCCGAGAACTATTGTAAAAATAGGTAAAACTTACCCTTCTGATGTCATGGATTCTCCTATATATAGTATGAGATTATTCCATTTTTTCTTCAAGTAGAACTACTACAATTACTATTGATGCTAGATAATGGGAAAGCTTTGACATTTGCTTGCCAATCTAGCCCGGAAACAATAACTAAGACTTATGCGAACTCACTATTGCGGCGAACTCCGAAAAGAACATATTGGAGAAACTGTTACCTTTTACGGATGGATAGACCGTCGCCGCGATCACGGTGGTGTGATATTTTTAGATTTACGCGATCGCTCTGGAATTGTCCAAATCGTCAGCGATCCGCAACGCACCCCAGATTCTTACGAACAGGCGAACGCCCTGCGAAATGAATATGTTGTCGAAATCACTGGTAGGGTAACGCAACGTCCCGATGAATCGTTGAATACCCGCATCCCAACAGGCGAGGTAGAAATCTACGCCGATAAAATTCAACTCCTGAATGCTGTTCGCAAACAGTTACCTTTCCAAGTTTCTGTAGCTGACACCGAGACAGTGCGGGAAGATTTGCGGTTGAAATATCGCTATTTGGATTTGCGACGCGAACGCATGGCGCAAAATTTGCAACTGCGTCATCAAATTGTCAAAGCCATGCGTCGTTATCTGGAAGATTTGGAAGGTTTTATTGAAGTCGAAACCCCAATACTTACCCGTTCTACCCCAGAAGGGGCGCGGGATTATGTTCTACCAAGCCGCGTCAATCCTGGGGAGTGGTATGCTTTGCCGCAATCACCCCAGCTATTTAAACAATTGCTGATGGTATCCGGCTTAGATAGATATTATCAGATTGCCCGTTGCTTTCGTGACGAAGACTTACGCGCCGACAGACAACCAGAATTTACTCAGTTGGACATGGAAATGAGCTTCATGTCTCAAGAAGAAATTATCGAACTGAATGAAAACTTAGTTTGCCATATCTTCAAAACAGTTAAAGGCATTGAATTACAGCGTCCTTTCCCCCGGCTAACTTACGCAGAAGGGATGGAACGCTACGGGAGTGATAAACCAGATACTCGCTATGGTTTGGAATTAGTTGATGTATCAGATATTGTCAAAGACTCTGGTTTCAAAGTCTTTCGAGACACTGTTACCAATGGCGGTATCGTCAAAATCCTGCCCATTCCCAACGGTAACGATGTAATTTCTAATGTCCGTATTAAACCAGGCGGTGATTTATTTAAAGAAGCCAGTGAAGCCGGTGCAAGGGGTTTAGCTTTTATCCGCGTCAGAGATGATGGCGAAATTGACACCATTGGCGCGATTAAAGATAACCTAAGTGAGGAACAAAAAGGAGAAATTTTACGCCGCACAGGTGCTTCTTCTGGACATTTGCTGTTATTTGGGGCAGGGGAAGCTGCTACAGTTAATAAAACATTAGATAGATTACGGCAAGCGATCGCTAGAGAATTTAACTTAATTGATCCAGAAAAAATCAACTTACTCTGGATTACAGATTTCCCGATGTTCGAGTGGAATGCTGACGAAAAACGTTTAGAAGCACTGCACCACCCATTTACAGCACCACATCCTGATGATTTGAGCGATTTAAAAACTGCACGCGCTCAAGCTTACGACTTAGTACTCAACGGCGTAGAAGTTGGCGGCGGAAGTCTGCGGATTTATCAGCGAGAAGTTCAACAGCAAGTATTTGAAGCGATTGGTTTATCTCCTGAAGAAGCACAAAGTAAATTTGGCTTTCTCTTAGAAGCATTTGAATATGGTACACCACCGCATGGTGGCATCGCCTACGGCTTAGATCGTTTGGTAATGTTGCTAGCTGGAGAAGAATCTATTCGAGATGTAATTGCTTTTCCGAAGACACAACAAGCACGTTGTTTGTTAACAGATGCACCTTCGAGTGTAGATGCTAAACAGTTGAAAGAATTGCACGTTGCTTCAACTTATAAACCAAAGTCTTAACAAAGCGCAAGGGGAGTACAGACAGTTAAAGTAAGCTTTTATAGCTCAATTCCTTTTTAACTTTTCTGTTCTGTTTATTATGCTCCCTTTGCCTTTCATTAATTGATGGACTGTATTCTAAGGGAAGCTCTAAACACTCTAAGTGTTCTTTTTCTCCATTTTGCAGCAACTGCCAGAAATTGGCTATCTAACAATTTCTAATGCATTACAGTAGTGATCGCAATAAGGTAGATTATTCAGGTAGCAACTACGACAACAATAGGTGTAGAAAATCTACTGGTAGGATGAAAGGGATTAATGCTGCTGTCACAATAGAATTAAGCTGCTACCTCCAGAATTATTTATGAGTGAATCTATCATCTTGACAGACGCTGGCTTATTACCAGAAGATTTGTTACCAGATGTTAGCCATCTGGTGACAGAGGACGATGAACCCTTGGATAATCTGCCATCTGAAAAACAACAACGCCTGCTGGCAGAAACACTTTACAGTTCTTGGAACGGGCCTAGTAATGCCCAAGGGTTTCTTGTGGCTGTCCAATGTAGGGTTGTTTCCCAGTAACAAACAACCGCCGATTGTACCTGATGTATTTTTGAGCCTGGATGTACAAGTAGCTGATAACTGGTGGGAAAGACGGCATCGCTCTTATTTTTTCTGGGATTTTGGTAAACCGCCAGAGGTAGTGATTGAAATTGTTTCAAATCGAGAAGGCAATGAAACAGGACGAAAAATCTTAGAGTATGCCAGGATGCGGGTAATATACTACATTATCTTTGATCCAACTCGACAACTTGGTGGTGAAGTTTTACAGATATACGAGTTGCGTGGGCGGCAATATATACCCATGAGTGAGCAATGGCTGACTGAAGTTGAGCTAGGTTTATGTTTGTGGGAAGGTGCGTATGAAGGTAAGCGGGATGTTTGGCTGAGGTGGTGTGACACTACGGGTAATGTAATTCCTACTGGTGCAGAACGAGCTGAACAAGAACGTTTACGAGCCGAACTTGAGCGAGAAGCTAATAAAGAAACTGCTCTGCAACGATCTGAACGCTTGGCGGCACAGTTACGAGCCTTGGGTGTTGAGCCAGAAGTATGAGGGTGGGGAGTGGGCTAATTCAATTAATTGAAAAACGCTGTAAGAACGAAATTGCTAGGAAACCTCCTCAAAACAAAAAAAACCCGCCATAGCGGGTTACACAACAAACTAAGAACATTGAAAACTTGATTTAGCTGGAATACCTCATTTCAGCTTCCAGTTGACGAATCAGCTGTTCGTCACCCTTTGCTCTGGCTACTTGCAAGCGATGTTCTAGGCTTTTTTGAATATTCTCTCTGTGAGCTTCTTGTGCTTTTCTGCCACTTTGTAGTCTATTTTGATTCATAGTGATTACCTTCTTTAATTTTTTGCTTTATGTCTTACATTCTTAACATAACACAATTTTTGTAGCTGTTGCTACAGAAATTTCTAACTTAATATATATTTTATCAAAAATATGTCTAAGAAGCAGATAAGCCAACAACAACTCCTAACTTTACTGAGCGATTTTGGCGATCGCGATGTTTATGTAGGCATAATGAAGGGTGTCATAGCCCAAATCAACCCCAGACTTACGGTAGTAGACTTAACGCACCAAATTCTGCCGCAAGACATAGCCGCAGCCAGATTTTCTTTGATGAATGCTTACCCCTATTTCCCAATTGGGACAGTACATGTGGCAGTAGTAGATCCGGGTGTGGGAAGCAAGCGACGAGCGATCGCAGTAGAATTTGCTCAAGGGTTTCTCGTAGGCCCAGATAATGGTATTTTTAGCGGCGTACTCAGTCAAAGTCCAGCGATCGCAGCTGTTGAACTTACAAATCTTAACTATTGGCGTCCTCAACCAAGCAAGACTTTTCACGGTAGAGATATCTTTGCACCAGTGGGAGCTAATCTTGCTAGTGGTGTCTCCCTTAAAGAGCTAGGAAAAGAAATTGATCCAGCAAGTTTGGTAAAACTGCATATAGGCGAGTGCCAGCAAACAACCACTGGTGTAGTGGGTTGCATTCAATATATTGACCACTTTGGCAACTTAGTGAGCAACATTGCAGGAAGTTATGTACAAGGCAAAACTTGGTCTGTGCAAGCTGCTGGATTGAGTATACCAGGCTGTGAAACTTACAGTGATGTCAAGGTGGGAGAGATAATAGCTTTAGTTGGTAGTCACGGTTGGATAGAAATTGCCATTAATAGCGGCAATGCTCAGTCTAAGTTGCAGTTAGATTCGCAAGATCCGGTTCAAGTTGTGCTAACTTCTGAATTCTAAATTTTGCTGTAATTAAACAATCACAAAATTGTTTTCAGTTAGTGAAACTGCACCAAACAGTTGTGCAAATTGTATTTGAGTAAAACTACCCCCGCTACCATCTCGGTCAAAGTACAGCGCACCTGTGGTGAAGTCATAGATAAATCGTTGAGTGCAAGTGGTTGCAGATGTTCCAATCGTAAACTGATTTGCTTTAAGTGAACCGATTGATAATCTGCAATCAAAACCAGCAGCCGATACTTGAATAACTTCGTTGGTAGGGTTGAAGTCATAAAGACTATCAATCCCTTCATTGAAACTATTGAAAACAAAGGTATCAGTACCAGATCCTCCAATTAGGGTGTCATTCCCAATGCCACCGTTGAAGGTGTTATTGCCTAACGCATCAGAGGCACTAAGATAATCATTACCATTTCCTCCAGAAAGTACGTTATTGCCTGTTGAATTGTCAATATTCAACGTATCATTACCAGCGCCACCGTCGAGGATGTTATTGCCAGATGCCCTAAGATATAGTTGGTAGTTGTCGTCTTCGTAGTAGCCAGAGGCACTAAGAGAATCATTGCCCTCGCCTCCAGAGAGTAGGTTATTACCTGTTGAATAGCCAATATCCAACGTATCCTTACCATCGCCTCCAGAGAGTAGGTTATTACCTGTTGAATACTCAATATCTAACGTATCATTACCAGCGCCACCGTTGAGTGTGTTATTGCCAGGAACGTTATGTGAATAGTAATAGTAATACAGGCTATCAAAGGAGGTATAACTAAAGAGAGAATCGTCACCATCGTCACCATTGAGCAGGTTATTGCCTGATGAAAGGTTAATATTCAAGCGATCATCACCAACGCCACCGTTGAGGGTGTTATTACCTTCGGAGGGAATAGCCTGTGGACCGCTATCGCCTATGATTTTGTAACTGGCGTCAAGAGTATCGTCACCAGCGCCACCATTAAGCAGGTTATCGCCTTCTGAACCTTTAGCATCCAAGCTATCATCACCAGTGCCGCCATTGAGCAGGTTATTGCCTGTTGAAAAGTCAATATTCAAGTAATCATCACCAGCGCCACCGTTGAGGGTATTATTGCCTAAAGAGGGATAAAAGTAATAATAGGCGTTGTCGCCAAGGGTTAAGAGAGCATCATTGCCATCGCCACCATCGAGCAGGTTATTGTCAGATGAACCTCCAACATCCAAGCGATCATTACCGTTGGTTCCAATGATATTTGCCATAACTTTTACCTAACTAAATCAATTTCACTACTTTTACAGTCAATTCAATTCTCAAGTTGCTGTTAATGCTGTTTGAAGTCAAACTTGAATGCTTGAAAGGATGTTTAGCACTCCAGAAGTTTACTTTCCCTCTATTTTTATCTCTGGTTTAATTAGGCGAGTTTTATGCAAAAATGAATTATTTTTACAAGACTTTACATTTTGACTTGCTCAATTTCTCTGTAAGAAATTGAGCAAGTCAGGTTAACGGCAAAAGAATACATATTGAAACGCGATCGCTCTACCCGCCTGCTCTTAGGGGAAACAAAGCATAACTTTGGCGGGGTAGGGTGCAATGACTACAGGAATCAGAACTAATTACCCGGACATGATATAAAAGAATATTGGAAACGATATTCTTTAACTATACTCATCCCAAACCACGGGAAAAGAATAATCTGAAATCGCCGATAAATCACGATTTTCGCTACGGGTTTCTTCATCCAGAACTTTGACGACTTTGTTATAAATATCTTGTGCTTGTTGTGGAGAATCTCCGATGCTGGTTAATCCCAATTTGCCAAACTGGGAAAGGCAACCCATCAGATGAAACACTGTACCTGTTTCAGTACCACTGTCAAAGTGCAGTCTGTGATGAGCAATGATATCCATCAAATCATTTGGTAATAATCCTTGATAGCGCTCTTTTTGCAGATTATCAGTGGCAATGTAATATTTTGGACGACCTTGTTGACTATAAAATAAACCCGTGGAAAGGTCATAGCGACCATTCGTTAATAATTTCAAGGTCATGAATGGATGAGTTGTACCGCCTTTACGCAGGTTAATTTCAATCGCCTGAATATCCCAATCTCCATTACCTTTGTCAACGGCGATAAAATCTACACCAAATCGCTCTAAAGTGCCTTTTTCTGCTAACTTTCTGCCAACTTGTAACCCCAATTGCTGTAATTGCAATCGATATCTTTCATCAGCCGGAAAGCTACAACCAAGATAAATCTGACCGTCTGGGCCTCCAAGAATTTGGTCGTGGGTTGAAAGGATTTCCACCTCACCAGTGGGTGTGATCCTTCCTTGGACGCTGGGCGATCGCTTAATTTCCCCTTCTACAAATGCTTCGGTAATTGCTCCCAACTCAGGGATTCTTCCCGAAAAATTATCCCAAGTTTCTTGCTTTGCTTGAAAGCGCATTGTTGAGAAGCGATCGCTAATTGCTGCTACCCTTTCGTCATGAGTACCTTTACCCGGTGCTAGATTCTCAATTGGTCTAAGATCCAGCAATGCATTTCCCTCTCCCGAAATGCCTTCGTTGAGTTTCACTACTACCCGTTTTAATGTGGGTTGTCGTTCCCACAAATCGCTGGTAGCTTCTGCTAAATCTGTATGGTTCCAAATTTTTTCACTGCCATCTGGATGCGGTACTCCACTTTCAGCGAAGATTTGCCGACTGCCACTTTTTGTCCCCCAAATTTGTAAATCTGGTGCGGCAGCATACAAAGGTACACCCAATTTTACAGACAATTCGCCTTCCCAATGCGAAGAGTTGTAGCAGATCATAAATGATTTATCTAGCCTCAAAGCTTCATGAATCCGCTTAAGCAGGCGGGGACGTTCTAAAATCTTTTGACTCAGGGGTTTAAGAGAGGAATCGTAAGTAGAAAGTAGCAGCAACCGATTGCGAGCATGAGAAAAGGGAATTCCTGGCAACAGTTGCAAGTAATAATCAATGATACTAGGATGCAATGGTACTGATGTTACATAAACCAGCCGAGTCCGGGGATTTTGCAACCGAATTAAGGAAAATAGTAATCTTTCTTCATAATGTTCGCAGCCTTCAATCTTTCGGAGTTCGCGCTGGTCGAGACTCAGGGAGGGAATAATTAAAATATCCGCTTCATTATTGTCAAATGACTCGCTCGTTTTCCAGCGATCGCTCAGGGTTAATTGTAAGTGGTGAAACTTTTCAACCTGCTCTGACTCAGAAATATTTAGTGTTGCCATAACCCCTACCCTCTAATAATCTCAATGTAGCGCACCATGCAGGCTTTTGGGCTATTATGCAAACTAGTCGTCAGATACCTTTTAGTCTGCAACAAAGCAACTATGCAAATATCAGTCTAAATAAATATTAACATTAACAAAAATGGATGGTATTTATGTAAGTATTTTTGTTAACCACTAAGTGATCAAGTATAAATCTTAATTTTCATTTAGCGAAAATGGCTTAATTATTGAGGCACAATAAATGTCTATTAATTATAGACTACTTCAGTAACTCTAATTTATTTAATTTATTCTATGTCTTAAGGTTGAGCAAATTTCAGCTTGTTTTACCTCTATGGAGTGATAAAGGACAGCGACATAATAGTTAACTTAAAAGCACATGAGAAGCAGAAATTCTTCATTGTATTGAGAGTTATGTACTTGGTTTTCGTGGTCGGTGAATAGTGTGAGTCAGGTGTGAGGAGAAATAATGTCAGCCGCGTACAATTGCCAGTTATAAGTAAGTTTGGTAAGCGTCGTGGGTATAAACGCCTAAAGTTGCAATGGCTAGTAGAAGCCAAAACAAAAATTAAACCTTGGGTTGAAGTTTCGATCCAAGGTTTAGTTTTGAAATGGGAAGTAGATGATTGGAAACGGCTTTTCCCAATATCCAATTACATTCAATCAATATTAAACTGGCGAGACAAAACCTATGGCTAAATCAAAAGAGAAAAAAGACCAAAAAGAGCAAAAATTACAACCGCCACAGCAGCAAGAAGCACCAGGTGTTGAATCAGAAATGACGCCAAAACCCAAGGCAGATGATGCCCAGTATCGGGGTAGTGGCAAGTTACAAGATAAAGTGGCATTGATTACAGGTGCAGATAGTGGTATTGGTCGTGCTGTAGCGATCGCATTTGCTAAAGAAGGTGCAGATGTAGCAATTCTTTACCTCAATGAACACGATGATGCCAAAGAAACAAAACAGTTGGTAGAAAAACAAGGGCGTCGTGCAGTAACCATTGCAGGTGATATTGGCAATGAAAATTTTTGTCAGCAAGCTATCCAACAAACAGTTGGGGAATTTGGCAAACTGGATATTCTTATAAACAACGCCGCCGAACAACATCCCAAAGAAAGTATCGAAGAAATCACCGAAGAACAACTAGAGCGAACTTTTCGTACTAATATATTCTCGATGTTTTTCATGACTAAAGCTGCACTCAAGCATCTACAAGCAGGCAGTGCTATCGTCAATACCACATCGGTAACAGCTTATAAAGGTAGCCCACAGTTACTAGATTATTCCTCTACAAAAGGTGCGATCGTTGCTTTTACTCGTTCCTTATCAAAAAATTTGGTATCTAAAGGAATTCGCGTTAATGCTGTCGCCCCCGGCCCAATTTGGACACCTTTAATTCCCTCAACTTTCCCCGAAGAAAAAGTTGAAAATTTTGGTAAACAAGTACCAATGCAACGAGCCGGACAACCAGAAGAAGTTGCTCCTAGCTATGTATATTTAGCCTCTGATGATGCTTCTTATGTCTCTGGACAAGTGTTACATGTCAATGGTGGAGATGTTGTCAATGGTTAGGTGAAATAGTTAGTCATTGGTCATTGGTTATTCACTTTGGATAAAGGACTAATGACTAATGACAAAAAAATAATTACTTGTAACTCTACCCTGATGGTCTTCCATTGGAGGGATGAGTAAATGCGGGAATATTGATACTCTATCTAGCAGCAAACATTTAAGAAATAATAAGTACGTCTATGGCATCTCCTACACCACTGAATGGCACAGAACTAGTAGATTGTGCTAGAGCAAATGCCCAGCAAGGAATTGAAACTGCTGCTTATCAATGTGGCTATGGTCAAGACCTCAATAAATTTGCTAAAGAACTTAGACAAGCTTGTGAAGACATGAATTTACAAGTAAAAGAACTTAGTGGATTGATTACTGACCAGGACATGATATTGCAAATAGGTACTGGCGAAATTGTTGCTCCAGATACAGAAACAGAATTGTAAAAGTTAGTCATTTGGACTTTATTCTTCACCAATGACTAATGACTGATTACTCTTTTCATAACTTTAAAATTATCCGTGCCAAATTGAAGTAAATCAAAACGCCCACGACATCAACTGCTGTAGTAATGAATGGTGCTGACATTAATGCCGGATCTAAACGGAGGTAGCGAAATAGAAATGGCAGTGCGGAACCGGAGATAGAAGCTAAAAGAGAAATAGCTACCAGACTAGTGCCAACAGCGATCGCTACTTCTAATCGTCCTTGCAAAAAATAAGCCCAGACAGTAGCGATCGCACCTAACATTCCTCCTAATAATACTCCTGCGATCGCCTCTCGGCCAATTACCTGAAATGCACCAAGCGATCGGATTTCATCGGTATTCATCCCGCGAATCACCACTGTGGAAGACTGGGCACCCACGTTACCACCAGTACCAGTCAGTAAAGGGATAAACGCCGTCAGTGTCACCACTTGTGCCAAAAGGTTTTCTTGTGACTTAATAATCGTTCCTGTAATAGTATTAGTTACAAGTAAAACCAACAACCATACAACCCGCTTCCGAGCGATTTCCAGTAAATTCATCTGAAAATAGTTGTCGCCCCCCGACTGCACACCACCACCCAAGGCGTAGATATCTTCGGTGGTTTCGCGTTGCAGAATATCAATTACATCATCGACGGTAACAATACCTACTAGAAGCTGTTCTCGATCTACCACTGGCACAGCTAGAAAGTCATATCTTTGGATTAATCTAGCAACTTCTTCTTGGTCTGTATCAGTGTGGACAAACACCACATCACGGGTCATAATTTCGCCAATAATTTGCTCAGGCTGAGATGTAACTAACTCCCGCAACGATACAATCCCCGTTAAACGCCTTTGGGCATCCATGACATAAAGATAATAAATCATCTCACTAGCATTAGCTAGGTTGCGAATTCGCTCTAGAGCTTGAGACACTGTAAAGTTTTCTTTCAGCGAGATTAACTCTAGCGTCATAATTCGCCCAGCAGTATCAGCTTCATAACCCAATAGTTGGGCTGTAGCTTGGCGTTCTGCTGGACTCAGTTGTTCTAGCAAACGATTAACGACTTTTGCCGGTAATTCATCAAATAACTTAGCTCGGTCATCCGGCGACATTTCATCGACAATATCGCGGACTTCCTGACTTTTAAGTTCCTCAATTAAGCGTTCTTGAACACTGTAGTCGAGATATTCATAAACCTCGATAGCCTCATCTTTAGAAAGCAAGCGAAAAGCCAAAGCGTGCATCGCTTCTGGCAAACCCTCAATCGCTTCAGCAATATCGGCAGGCTGCACAGGCACGAGAATAGCTTTTGCTCCCTGCAAGTCTCCCGCTTCTAGGAGCATTTGCAGCTGAGTCCGCACTAAATCTCGCAATTCCCTGCGTGAGACATTCTGAATGGTAGAGTTAAAATTGTTAGTCTCAGTCAAAGTCCACTTTCCTTAGCCAGTTTGAACAAGGTTGCTGCCCTTAGTCTAGGGGAAAGTGGGAATGTGCAGGGCTAAACTTGTGATTTTCTGACTTTAAATAAATTGAAAACTTTTGTAAATAAGTAAATAATCAGAGTTTCAAACGCTGATAATTCCTTACGTTCAACCTACTCTGTAGGGGATTGTGCTACGCAAAGCGTCTAGTTTACGACACGCTACGCGTACTCCTCCAAGGAAGCAAGCTACGCGTCAGCGTCCCGCAGGGAACGTAGAGAAGTTGTCGTGTAACTATTCCCTGGATAGTCCACCGACAACAAGCTTACTCGAAAAGTACGATAATCTCTTAATTCCAACAGATTGTGTTTTCTATCTTAAATACATAGAGTGGTAAAGCTTTTGCAAAATCACTTTTTTACTTGTTAGTACTATTCTCTACTGGACGTTTAATACTAAGTTAAAACACATCTAATTCGCATATCAAAATTTTATCAATATTTTGTAGAGTTGGTATCTTGCCCATCCTGATTATGCAACTGAATGCTGATTAGCTTATTCTCTGCTGGGTTTTATAACAAAGATATGAATTAACACTCAATTATGAAGCATAGATAAACAAGACCTCTTCAAATCTTTAAATATTAAATATCTTCTTTATCTAAATTTTATGTAAGTAAAAACTATGTAAATACAAAACAAAAACTTCATCCGGTAGATCAGGAATTTTTATTTTAAGATCATCAAAACTTTTATATTCCTTTAAAAAAGATAAATCAATATGAATCTTTAAACAAGGTTCCATGAAGAAGATGGACAGAAGCCCCTAAACTATTGTCAAATGGTAAATTAATTGATTCCATAAAAATACTTAAGTAATAATATGTAAAGATATTAGTTTAGCTAGTTAGATGGGTATCCGCCGCGATTAGGGTTGCTTGATCTCAACTTCATACACCTGTATATAAGTGAGATTAGAAGCTCTCAGGGAGGTGATCTATAATTTTTGATTAAATTCATCAAACTTATATTTCCATCTATCAAAAGTTAGGAAATTGTCGAAATAAAACAAAGATTTGTAAGAACTAATACATCCTTAAAGTAATCTTTGATTTTTTTGTCATACACATTTTTATATATATCTGCTTTTAAGGAAGATAAAGCAAGGTATATAACTTTATACTGTCTTATTATAAGTTTTATTTCAATAAACAGTATAAATACTAATAAAGTAACTTAGCAAAACACTAGATAGGTAAGAAGTTTTATCAGTAATTAAATGGAAAAATATTGAAATCAAAAAGTATATTAATCAGCTAATTATTATATTTTTGCTAATAATATTGATATCTAAAAAAGTATATATTTTTTTAAAAGTATTCAATATCAAGCTGATTTTAGAACATTGGTTATGGAATTACTTTTAGTACTATTGTGAGGCATATATCTCAATGACTGATTCACAAAATCAACTTTTGTCAACATCTTTAAGTCCAATAACTCCTCAATCATCTCTACAAAGTATTGATCGCGTATTATCTCAAGGGAATGGACTCAAAGCAGAGTATTACGACAACATCGACTTCACCAACTTGAAGCAAACTCGCACAGATCCGACAGTCAACTTTAACTGGGGTGAGAAGTCTCCAGATTCATCTATTGATGGAGATACATTCTCAGTGCGTTGGACGGGTCAGGTAGAAGCCAAGTACAGCGAGACTTACAACTTCTACACCACAAGTGATGATGGTGTGCGACTGTGGGTGAATGGTCAGCAAATCATCAACAAATTTGTCAATCAATCTGCTACAGAATACAGTGGTGCGATCGCATTGGTTGCAGGGCAGAAGTACGATATTAAACTTGAGTACTATGAAAATAAATACGATGCAGTTTCTCAACTGTCTTGGTCAAGTTCTTCTCAGACCAAAGAAATCATTCCTCAATCGCAACTGTATAGTAATGTCAGCACAGTTGGTAATGGCAACGGCAACGGACTCAAAGCAGAGTACTACGACAACATCGACTTCACCAATTTGAAGCAAACTCGCACAGATCCGACAGTCAACTTTAACTGGGGTGAGAGGTCTCCAGATCCATCTATCGGTGCAGATACTTTCTCAGTGCGTTGGACGGGTCAGGTGCAAGCCAAGTACAGTGAGACTTACAACTTCTACACTACTAGTGATGATGGTGTACGACTGTGGGTGAATGGTCAGCAAATCATCAATAAATTTGTTAATCAATCTGCTACAGAATACAGTGGTGCGATCGCACTGGTTGCAGGTCAGAAGTACGATATTAAACTTGAGTACTACGAAAATAAATACGATGCAGTTTCTCAACTGTCTTGGTCAAGTTCTTCTCAGACCAAAGAAATCATTCCTCAATCGCAACTGTATAGTAATGTCAGCACAGTTGGTAATGGCAACGGCAACGGACTCAAAGCAGAGTACTACGACAACATCGACTTCACCAATTTGAAGCAAACTCGCACAGATCCGACAGTCAACTTTAACTGGGGTGAGAGGTCTCCAGATCCATCTATCGGTGCAGATACTTTCTCAGTGCGTTGGACGGGTCAGGTGCAAGCCAAGTACAGTGAGACTTACAACTTCTACACTACTAGTGATGATGGTGTACGACTGTGGGTGAATGGTCAGCAAATCATCAATAAATTTGTTAATCAATCTGCTACAGAATACAGTGGTGCGATCGCACTGGTTGCAGGTCAGAAGTACGATATTAAACTTGAGTACTACGAAAATAAATACGATGCAGTTTCTCAACTGTCTTGGTCAAGTTCTTCTCAGACCAAAGAAATTATTCCTCAATCACAACTATATTCACCAAATATTCAAACCGCTATCACATTAGGATCATCTTCCATGACAGTCAACGAAGGTGCTGATAATGTGACCTTAACGTTGTTGAGAACTGGTGATTTAAGCAGCACATCTTCAGTCAAGTATGCAACCTTAGCTGGTACTGCCACAGCAGGAGTTGACTACGGAAGTGAAGGCACCGAAAGCGCTGGAACACTTATTTTTGCCCCAGGACAAAGCAGTAGACAGATATCCATTCCAATTAATGACGATTCCTTAGTAGAAGCAGATGAAACCTTTAGTTTTGTCATCGATCAGACAGAGGGAGCAACATTAGGACTTCAAAGAACTCTGGGAATTACAATTCAAGATAACGATCACTCTAGCCTCGATTTCAGTAAGCCAGTAGTTAATGAGAATGACGGTACTGCTACAGTGACAGTTACACGGGGTAACAGTTCGGGAGCTGCTAGCCTAGACTACATAACCTGGGATGGGACTGCTAAAGCTGGATCTGACTACCAGGCTGTATCTGGAACCTTGTCCTTTGCAGCAGGACAAGCCAGTAAAACCATTTCTATCGCCCTTAAGAATGACACTGTTAGCGAGGAAAATGAAACATTTACTTTAAAGTTCAGTAACGCAGTTGGAGTACAGTTAAATACTCAACAGACAACTATCACTATTATTGATGATGACGCTGGTAACTTTGCTTTAGAAACTGTAGCTTCTGGTTTAAATCAACCTACAGCTTTTGACTGGACAGCTGACGGTAAAAGCATGTTCATTGCTCAGAAAAATGGGGTAGTACGAGTCTTGAACAACGGCACTTTATTATCAACACCATTCATCAACATCTCTGGACAGGTTAATGATACGCGCGATCGCGGTCTTTTAGGCATTGCCGTACATCCAGATTTTGGCAAAGCCACAAACCCCAAAAACTATGTTTACCTGTTGTATACCTACGATCCACCAGAAACCAATCCAAACAACTCCAAAAACAATCCCAATACCACATTAGACAATCCCGATCAGAATGGGAATCGGACTGCACGGCTAATTAGGGTAGAAGCTGACCCCAAGACTAATTACACTACTGCTATTGCTGGCAGTGAAGTTGTGCTGCTAGGTACTAATGGCACTTGGGAGAATATTAGCCACCCAGATGGAAATAGTACAAGTGTCTCACTTGGCTATGCACCATCAGGAATTCTCAACAAAGATACTGGTAAGCCGTTTACCAGCTTACAGGATTATCTGAATAATATTGATAAAGTCCAAAATGTCCAAAACTTTATAGCTAATGATAGTGAATCTCACTCAGTTGGTTCTGTGCGCTTTGGCACCGATGGTTTTCTGTTTGTGAGCTTCGGAGATGGTACTTCTTACAATGGGATAGACCCACGAGCAATTCGTGTTCAGGATGTCAATAATCTGTCCGGCAAGATTCTGCGGATTGATGCAATTACTGGTCAAGGCTTATCAAGTAATCCTTTCTACAACGGCGATCCTGATAGCAATCGTTCCAAAGTTTATAACTTAGGTTTGCGTAACCCTTTCCGTTTTACAATTGATAAAAACACCAATACCCCTGTAATTGGTGATGTTGGCTTCGATTCTTACGAGGAGGTCAATATCGGAAAACCAGGAGCTAACTTTGGCTGGCCATTCTATGAAGGTGGTCTTGATGCAAATGGCAATATCGTCAATCTGAAACAACCAAAGTATTCTACTTTAGATGCAGCGAAAGCCTTCTATAGTAGTGACAAAACTGTTACAGCACCAGCTTACACTTATAAGCATTTTAGTTCTAATTCGATTATTATGGGTGACTTTTACACAGGCAATACTTTTCCCTCAATCTATCAAGGTGCATTATTCGTTGGTGATTTCAGTCAAGGAACTATTGATGCTTTGAAATTCGATAATCAGGGCAAAATTGTCTCAGTTAAGCGGTTTGCTTCTGAAGCAGACAGACCAAATTTAGGAGTCCCTACACAAATCACCACTGGAAAGGATGGTAATTTGTACTATGCAAACTTGACCGGGGGTGAGATTGATCGCTTCCGACCTGTTTAGAGTGGGAAAGTAGGGGGAGTGAGGGAAGCAGAGGGGACAAGGGGACAGGGGGACAGGGGGACAGGGGGACAAGGTGACAAGGTGACAAGGGGAGTATGCTTTATCGCCGAATTACCCAAACAGAAGGGTTATTAATCATGCTCACCAATCCTCCAAGGACTCGGTTATAAAGTCCATACAATTCTCGGCCTTGTTCTAAATCTAAATAATTACATTTAACCGCAAACTTTAGCCAGACTTGAGTTTCTGCCGCCTCTGCTTGTCTACGACACGCTCCGCGAACACAATCACTTAGTTTAGCGATAAAGGCTGCCTCATATCTTCGCTTGCGCCAAGCTACCCTTCGGGAACGCTGCGCGAACAGCTAAATTAGCACACACGGAGCGAGATGATCTGCGAATTTGGTCAGTTAAGGAATATCGCTCCTCAACAGGAAATTTTTTCGAGATTTCAAAGATTTTCATTGCTGCGGAGAACGCCAGTTGATAAACCTCTAAATCTTCATGACTCTTGATAGATTCTTTTCCCATCCCCTTGTCCCCTTGTCCCCTTGTCCCCAAGTCCCCTTTCCCATGCCCAATTCAGGATAACTTTGTTAAAAATCCCAACAATTTTTTAGTATTTGATGTCAGGAGAGTTCGACGATAAGCATCAGCAGCTTTTTTAATCGCTTCGGCTTGAGTGGGGTAAGGATGAATTACACTGCTTAACTTACTCAAACCGATTTTATTCACCATTGCTGTAGTTACTTCTGAAATCATCTCACCTGCGTGACTAGCGACAATAGTTGCACCGATAATTTCATCAGACCCTTTTTTATGGTGGATTTTGAGAAATCCTGATTCTTCACCATCTGCGATCGCTCGGTCTACACTACTAAAAGGTATGTTAATTGTCGTCACCTCAATACCTAATTTCTTAGCCTCGTGCTCGTACAAGCCTACATGGGCAATTTCTGGATCAGTATAAGTTACCCACGGCATCACCAGACTACTGAGTTTCGAGCGTCCTATGCCAAAGGGAGAAAACAGCGTATTTTTAATCACAATTCGCGCCGCAGCATCAGCAGCATGGGTAAACTTCCAGTTCATGCAGATATCGCCAGCTGCATAAATTTTGGGATTCGTCGTCTGGAGATAATCATTTACCTTTATACCTTGGCGCAAGTCATATTCTACACCCACTGCTTCTAAATTTAGACCTTCAACATTTGGCGATCGCCCCGCACCGACTAAAATTTCATCTACTGTCACCGAATCTCGATGACCATTGGAGGAAAAGTAAAGCCGTTTCCCCTCGGTAACAGTTACCACTTCTTCCAACTTGGAATTCAGCACCACGCGAATTCCTTCGCTAATCAAAACCTTTTGGAGAACTTGAGCAGCCTCAGCATCTTCTTTATTCAGAAGATGAGAACCGCTATGGATAAGTACTACCTCAGAACCTAAGCGCCGGAAAACTTGCGCCAATTCGCAACCAATAGGGCCACCACCAATCACCGCTAAACGTTCCGGTCGTTGAATCAGAGAAAAAACCGTCTCATTAGTTAGATAACCCGCTTTTTCAATTCCCGGAATCGCCAATTGTGCGGCTCTTGCACCTGTCGCAATTACAGCTTTTTTAAACCGGAGGGTTTTGTCGCCAACTTCCACGGTATTTTTAGTTGCAAATCGCCCGCTACCCAAAAAGACATCGACACCCAAGTTTTGAAACCGTTCCGCCGAGTCATTAGGGCTGATACCAGCTCTTATCCGCCGCATCCTTGCCATGACTTTGGGAAAATCAACATCAATATTATGTTGGGGAATATTAACACCCAAGTTTTGAGCATTCCAAATTTCGCCAACAACGCGAGCAGACCGAATAATAGTTTTAGATGGTACGCAACCAACATTTAAGCAATCTCCACCCATGAGATGCTTTTCAATTATTGCCACTTTTAAACCCAAATCCAGACCCGCCGCCCCCGCAGCCACTACTAATCCTGCCGTACCAGCCCCAATTACTACCAAATCGTAAACATCTGCGGGTTGAGGATTAACCCAATTTGGCGGATGAACGTAAGACACCAACTGTTGGTTATACTCATCCGTTGGGCGAACAGTAACTATCTCTAAATCTGAATTGGTCATTAGCAAAACCTCTTTTAAGAATTGAAAATACTAAAGTCAACTGCCTTTTGGGAGTATTCAAAATTAAAAATTAAGAATCCCGATGAATTTAGGCGGCTCAGTCTTTTATTTTTTATGCTTGTTTAATAAGGAATACAGCCTTTAAATTGTTTTGTCCGTTTGGGAATTGACAGATACAATTGAAGCTTTCCTGTATAAACATTTCAACAATTGATAATTTAGAGCAACTTGCAGCTAAATAGACCACAGTCAAAGAAGAGGACAAGGGGCAGGGGGCGGGGGGCAAGGGGAGAACCCCATAAATAAATTTATTTGCTCTGAAACTCTAAAAGCCAGGGTAATTCCAGAATTTTTCTCCCCCTGCAAAGGGCTGCTTGCTCAAGAGCCTCTTTGTTAAGGATGCACAGTTGTTGTACGTCTCTACAATTCCTCTTCTAAAGCTTTGCGTGCAATCCGGGTTACATAAACTGTCACAGCTACTGTAGCAATCAAACCCAAAATCCGAATTGCCCATTGTAAAGTTGGGTTGGTAGGTTGAGTTTCAGTACCAATCATGGCAAGATTACCTGCAAGGGAACCAATATAAACGTACATCACAGTTCCAGGAATCATGCCTACAGAGCCGATGAAGTAATCTTTAAGTGAAACTCCTGTGATGCCAAAGGCATAGTTTAATAAATTGAAAGGAAATATTGGAGACAATCGCGTTAACAGGACAATTTTTAATCCTTCTCTACCAACTGCTTGGTCAATGGCAGCAAATTTTTTATTATCTGCGATTTTCCCAGCAACCCAGCCTCTTGCTAAATAACGTCCCACAAGAAAAGCAGCAGTAGCGCCAAGGGTTGCACCGATAAACACGTAGAGAGAACCCCAAACTGTACCAAAAATTACACCAGCCCCCAAGGTGAGAATAGAACCTGGGAAAAAAGCGATGCTAGCGATAATGTAAAGAGCAATAAAAGCTATGGCTCCCAGCGCACCCAGACTATCAATCCATTGCAACGAGTCCCGTAAAATGGCTTGGGGATTGAAAGAAATTGGATTTGTAGATTCTTGTGCTAAAGCTGGGTCTGTGTTTAATGCGAAAGCACTCGCTAATATTATTAATATTAATACAGTTAACCTAAAAAACTTCTGTAAGTTTTTGGTATTAATACTTTTAAATATCTGAATTATTGTTATTTTTGTCATAGGTTGTTATTTCTTCTAATGCCACACTTTCAGCTAATGCTTTTTGAGCAACTTTTGTGATATATACAGTCACAGCAACGGTAGCAATCAACCCAATTATTCGCATTACCCATTGCCAGACTTGAGTTTCTGGAGTAGTTGGTTGATAAGAGGTGTTAATCATGACAAGATTACCAGCTAACGAACCAATATAAACGTACATCACAGTACCGGGAATAATGCCAAAGGAACCCAATATATAGTCTTTGAGGGAAACCTGTGTTACTCCAAAAGCATAATTCAATAAATTGAAGGGAAAAATGGGAGAGAGACGAGTCAACAAGACAATTTTCCATCCCTCTTTGGCAACTGCTAAATCAATCGCTTTAAATTTAGGATGTTTTTCCATTTGTCGGAAAACCCAATCCCGTGAAAGGTAGCGTCCAATGATAAAAGCCAAGGTTGCTCCGACTATTGCAGCAATTAGCACATATATTGACCCCCAAAATACTCCAAACAGACAACCGCCTTTGAGCGTTAGGAGGGAACCGGGTATAAACAGTAATGTTGCTAAGTTGTAAATTACTATGTAAGCGATAGGCCCTAAAACACCAAGACTCTTAACCCAAATCACTAAGGTTTGTAAAAGTCCCTGAAAGTTGAATTGTTTAGCGACAATTATCAGAGTGACAATTAGGCAACTTAAGAGTAATAGTTTGAGTTTGGAATTTAATAAACGCTTCTTCATTTTTATGAGTTTGACCTTCTGAGGCTCGACGTTGTAACTTACACCTTAAATCCAATTGCCCCTAAGATATACTAGCCATATTAGAAACAGCTTAAATTCTCTTAAATTTTTCTTGGCGATACCAGCAACGAATTCGCTTAGGTGAAACGCCGAGTAAATAGGCAATAATTACTATTTGATTAAGCAGCGTGGTTTTAAACACTCCCTTTTGTAACCATCTACGGGCTGAGGTAACAACTGGTGTAGGAATAATTACAATCCGTCCGATGCGTTTTAAACGACGCATGAGTTCAAAGTCTTCCATGATAGGCAATTCAGGAAAACCGCCAATTTGCTGAAATACTGCTTTTGTTAAAAAAATTGCTTGGTCGCCATAGGGCATTTGATAAAAATGCGATCGCAAATTTACACCCAACTCCACCCATCGTAAACTTAAAAGTGATGCATCAATCCGCAACTTAAATGCACCAGCCACAGTCTCAGGCTGTTGTAGCGCCGTGCGAACCATGTCATCAAACCCAGTCGGTAAACAGGTATCTGCATGGAGAAACAGCAGAATCTCGCCGCTAGCAGCTACAGCACCCCTATTCATTTGCACAGCACGACCGGGAGATGATGAGATAATTTTGACACCTAAAGACTGAGCGATCGCTACAGTATCATCACTAGAGCCACCATCGACTACAATGACTTCTATATTTAGATTGGCTTGAGTAGTAGCAATGGCTTTTTTAATATTCCCCGCTTCATTAATAGCCGGAATAATAATCGAAATTTTAGCAGCGCCAATACTTTGACTCATGATTGCTGAGTTTTCTTTTCCGGTTGGTTAGGAAATGAACACTCTACCGTTACCTTAAGATTACTTTCAGCCGTGCCTTTAGTTATGTAAGGTATACCTGCTTCACCGCCAACTTTGATCCCAAATTCTAGAGTAACTTTATCAATATTAGCAACAGGGATTCTTTTAAAAGCATTGAGTGAATAAACAGTGTAAGCCCGAATTGTACCTTCAATTGCTTGAAAATTTTGCACTATCTGTTTTTGTGCAGCATCAGCATCCCATCCCTTATCAATTAGTGCTTCTTCTCCCTCTGGAGAAACTTCGATGTTAACTGGTGGTACATCTATATTATTTGTGGCTTCGATGTAAATAATCGTGCCATCTTCTAAATAAATAGGTGTGAGTTGAGTCATGGGATAAATCTCGCCTAAAAGAATTGCGTCTAGGGTAGTCCAGCAGTGCTTATCTACAAAATCTTACGGAAAATGCGGTAAATTTCTTGTAGAAGCTGGAAATAATTCGGCACAACTATCATAGGGCTTTCTAAGATGAGTCGAGACGCTTTGGTGGTGGGAATTAATACTTATGACCGCTTAAAGAGTCTTAATGCGCCAGCTGGGGATGGTGAAGCGATCGCTCAAATCTTACAACAATATGGTGAATTTCGGGTAACGCGGCTACCAGCAGTCAAAGACAAGGAAAATGAGACGATTCGCATTGGGAAGCAAACTAAAGTTAGTTTAACTCAGTTAGAAAAAGCGATCGTCCAATTGTTTAAGCCAGATGGGAAGCCGCCAGACACAGCGCTACTGTATTTTTCTGGTCATGGATTGCGGAAAAATTTAGGGATTCAGGAAGGTTTTTTAGCGACAAGTGAAGTCAACCCGGAGGCGGGAAATTGGGGATTATCTCTACAATGGCTGCGGCGACTGCTGCAAGAAAGTGAAGTCAGACAACAAATTGTGATTTTAGATTGCTGCTATAGCGGAGAAGTGCTAAATTTTGCAGAGGCAGATCCAGGCGATAGAGGTAAAGGCAGAGACAGGTGTTTTATTGCGGCTTCTCGTGATTTTGAAGTTGCTTTTGAAGAGATTAACAGCCAACACAGCGTTCTCACCGCCGCACTGCTTCAAGGTTTAGAACCAAAACAAGACCGTTGGGTGAGTAACTACACTTTAGTAGACTTGCTCAATCAAGAACATCACCCGTTCCCCCAGCGTCCCATTTTTGCGAACTCTGGTGAAGCAATTAATCTCACACGCAAATGGAATTCCTCTGTTGTTAACCCCACAGTACAAGTATCAGCAATTTGTCCTTACAAAGGGTTGTCTTATTTTGATTGCACAGAAGCAGATGCCAACTTATTTTATGGCAGAACAGCGTTAACCGACGAATTATTAGAAAAAGTGCGATCGGGTAATTTCCTCGCTGTGTTGGGAGCATCAGGAAGTGGTAAATCTAGTGTTGTGAGAGCAGGTTTACTTTATCAGTTAAAGTTAGGACGTAGGTTATCAGGTAGCGATACTTGGCAGTTGAAAATATTTCGACCAGGGATTAATCCCTTACAAAATTTAGCGCTGGCATTTGTAGAGTCAGAATTATCAGATATTGAACGCGCATCACAATTAGCCAAAGCAGAAGAATTAATTGCCAAAGGTGCAGTTGGTTTAGGACAGTTGATTACTGCTAGTCAAACTCAGCGCGTAGTGTTAGTAGTAGACCAATTTGAAGAAGCTTTTACTCAATCTCAAGACATTACAAAACGACAGGAGTTTTTTAAATGTTTGCTAGGTGCTTTGCAGCATGATGATAATAAACTCTGCCTCATAATTACAATGCGGGCTGATTTTTTTGGTAAATGTCTCGAACAAGAGTATGGCGGACTAGCTAAGAAAATTCAAGAGCATTTAGTAACAGTAACACCGATGAATCGGGAGGAATTAGAAACAGCAATTATCAAACCTGCCCAACAGGTGAACTTAGCAGTAGAACCGGAATTAGTTTATCAAATGATTGCAGATGTAGAAAATTCACCGGGGAGTTTACCGTTGTTGCAGTACACGCTAACAGAACTATGGCAGCAAAGAACTGAAGAACGGTTAACCCTGACTACCTATAGCAAACTAGGTGGAGTCAGGGGAACCCTGCAAACACGCGCTACAGAAGTTTATGAGTCATTATCACTTGAGGAACAGCAAGCAACAAAGCGGATTTTTTTAGAATTGACACAGTTGGGAGAAGGAACAGAAGATACGCGTAGACAGGTTGTGCAACGGGATTTAGTTACTTCACAGCATCCAGAAGCTTTAATTAATAGAATAATTCAACGGTTAGCTGATGAGAAGCTAGTTGTCACCAGTACCTTATCTAATCAAATTGCTGTGGTAGATGTGGCACATGAAGCACTGATTCGCAATTGGTTGCTATTACGCAAATGGATTGAGGAAAGTCGGGACATACTGCGACAAAAGCGGAGAATTGAAGCGGCAGCTATTGAATGGCGGGATAGGCGAAGGGTTAAGGATTATCTCTTTCAAGGGAAGCGGTTAAGAGAGGTAGTAGATTTTCAGCAGCAACAAACTGAGAACTTAAGATTATCTGACTTAGCCATTGAGTTTATTCAAGCAAGTGTCAGACAAAGACGGAATAATCGCTTTCAGTCAATTGCTTTTTTCTTAATTATTCCGCTGGGTTTATCGGTATATGTGGGCATAGTTATTGAGAAATCGATTAGGATAAACCAACTTTGGCAAACTGTTGATGCTGCTAGAGGAAAGGAGTATAGTCAGGCAAGAATTCAAGCACTTGAAAAATTAATCCAAGCTGGTGAGAGTCTAGCTAGTAAAAATTTCAGCGGTGCTAACCTCAGCGGTGCCAACCTCAGCGGTGCCTTGCTCACCGATGCCAACCTTAGCGGTACCAAATTCAGCGATGCCTACCTCATCCGTGCCGACCTCAGCAGTGCCAACCTCAGCGGTGCCAACCTCAGCGGTGCCAAACTCAGCGGTGCCAACCTCACCGATGCCAACCTCAGAGGTGCCGACCTCAAGGGTGCCGACCTCACCGATGCCAACCTCAGCGGTGCCTTGCTCACCAATGCCAACCTTAGCGGTGCCTCCCTCATCCGTGCCAACCTCAGCAGTGCCTTGCTCACCGATGCCAACCTCAGCGATGCCTACCTCTGGGGTGCCGATCTCAGATTTGTCACAAACCTTACTTTTGAGCAAGTTCAATCTGCTAAATATTGGGATAAGGCAAAATACGAAAACGATTTTCGTACCAAGCTCGGTTTACCACCAGAACCAGCTAAGTGAATACTTTGGGATTGCGTTTTTACTTCTAACCAATCCTGCAATGCAACTTTCCGCAAACTTTTTCTAGATTATTATTCGGCTAAAAGTAGCTGTTTTGTTGTCTTATTTGCGTCTCTGGGCAAAACAAAAAGATTTATTTGTCAGAGCGAGTAAAGCGATCAAAGATTGCTTTGCTGGTAATGAGTTTTTATAATTAGGCGATCGCAGAGCTAATCTGAAAAAATGGCATTAAAGAGCGATCACTCTTTTCGGAGATTGCTTTGCTGGCAATGAGTTTTTATAATTAAGCGATCGCAGCAAACAAAGACGAACCCTGCATCTAGTCTGAAAAAATGGTGTTCAAGAGCGATCGCTCTTTTCAGAGATTGCTTGGCTGGCAATGAGTTTTTATAATTAAGCGATCGCAGTAAACAAAGACGAACTCTGAAGTTAAGGAGATTGTCAAATGGATAAGTTAACTCAATATCAAAATCTAATCAAGGAAATTTTAACAGAGTATCAAAGGATTTCATCACAGGTTCCTATTGTTGATGTGGATGAAGTGTTAATGTTTGATGATGAAAGAAGTCAATATTTATGGTTCAATATTGGTTGGAAACAAGGCAAAAGAATTAAAGGAATTTCTGTCTATATTCGCATTAAAAATGAAAAAATTTACATAGAAGAAGATTTGACTGAAGAAGGAATGGCAACTGAGTTAATGCGTTTAGATGTTCCTGCAAGCGATATTGTCTTGGCTTTTCAGCCTCCCGAAGTGAGGAAATATACTGAGTTTGCAACGGTTTAAAGATTATTTTCTCTTACTAGCGCGGCTGAAAGCGGCTTATTAGAGCATCTAGTTTGAAAAGATGGCATCAAACAGCGATGCCTGCGGCGGGCTACGCCAACGCTTGACTCTGAAATTCATTGCCAGGATGTCTTGATACAATTGGTCTGTGCTACTAATGGTGATTTTGCCATTTACCTGAAGTTTCTTGATGACTGCTAAGGTTCCCTTAACATTTAATCCTAGTCGAGTTGCTTCTTTTCTAGCTGCGAAGTCATCTAAAATTATGTAATCTGTTTGTAATTCAGTGCCTAAAGCAATGGCTTCTGATTCTCCTCTCCCTAGTCGCATATTTAGGCGATTGGCTAAGGAAAGTAATTGAATTTCTTTGACTAATATTTTCTCGGAATCAATTGAAGCTTTTACCTGCTGACTCGCTGCATCAGATTTAGCACTAATTTCTTCTGCAACAAAATTTGGCAAATAAAATTCATCAGAGGAATCTAGAAAAATATTGAGAAATTCCAGGCGCGATAAAAAGATTAATGGAGAAGAGTTAAAAACAACCTTCACACACCTTACCAATCCTTCTCTATAGCGATATCTTCTTCAGTCAAGTAGGAAAATTCCAGCCCCATCAAATCTAATAGTTTAAGAAATACATCAGGCTCTATTTCCATCATTTCTGCGGCTTTTTTCAAAGTAATAACTCTCGAAAATAACGCCCCTATCACAAATAAAAACGTTTCTTTTTCCTCAATATTATTAAATAATGTAATTTCTGAAGCAACACTTCTTAATTCTTCCTTACTAGTCATAGATATTTCAAGCTACCAACTGAATATCCTTAGATATTATCCCAAACTTCTGTAAGCGATGTCTACTGACAAGCGAAATGGGCAGTTAAAAACTGTACGTCAGTTGATTCCGATAAAGATTTTTGTACCAAGCTGGGTTTATGCCGCCTCAATATGTTTAATCTGAAAAAATGGCATCAAAGAGCGATGCCTGCGGTATTTGCTAGCCAACGCAATGCTCAGAGATTGCTTTGCTGGCAATCAGTTTTATAATTAAGCGATCGCACCAAACAAAAACCAACCCTGAAGTCACTCCCATCAACCCTGTAGTGACTTTCGTCAACCCTGTAGTCACTCTCGTTAACCCTGTAGTGACTCCCGTCAACCCTGTAGTGACTCCCGTCAACTCTGTAGTGACTCTCGTCAACCCTGTAGTCACTCTCGTCAATCCTGTAGTGACTTTCGTCAACCCTGTAGTGACTTTCGTCAACCCTGTAGTCACTCTCGTTAACCCTGTAGTGGCTTTCGTCAACCCTGTAGTCACTCCCGTCAACTCTGCATTTAATCTGAAAAGATGGCATTAAACAGCGATGCCTGCGGTATTTGCTAGCCAACGCAACGCTCAGAGATTGCTTTGGTGGCAATGAGTTTTTATAATTAAGCGATCGCACAGCTAATCTGAAAAAATGGCATCAAACAGCGATGCCTGCGGTATTTGCTAGCCAACGCTTGACTCTGAAATTTGACAGTCGCTACTAGCGCGGCTGAAAGCACCCAAGAATTAGTAATAACTTGCGAAACCAAATTGAAAATAATAGACCTCTTGCAAAAGTACTTTTTGCAAGAGGGGAAAAAGGGGTTCATGTTAAAGGGGAAGGGGATAATACAGAACCTTTCCCCCTTCCCCCTTACCCTTTTCCCGACTTATGCAAGAAGTCTAATGATAATTGCTTAAGTATTGCCAGTGTTTGGGAAATGGTAATCAAACACAGTATTGGCAAACTCAGCTTTAATTTAAATTTTTCTGAGTTTGTCGAACAATTTTGTCGAACAACAAATAATTATGAAATAGCTTATTCTCACTCATAATTCCTAAGTTTTGCGTTGGTTTACCCAGCGTGCCGCCTCAATAGCAGATGCGAACCGCATAGACACTCCAAAAACCTGCACTTCTCCCGTATTCGGATTTGTTACTTTGAGAAACTGCTTAGGCTGGACATTAATTCCTTCTTGAACGGTACGTAACAACTTGTATTCTTCCCAAGAGTCAATTTCGACGGCGTTCATTTTTTCAAATAACTTTGCCCAGGCGATATCATCGAGTTTACGGTTCCGTTGTAGAGTTATTTTACCGTGATGTGCATTCAGGCTATACCTATCTGCAAAGGCTACAGCAGGTATATCTTCGCCGTGGAGATGGTTGTTGCTATCAATATTAATTGTGGTGGCATGGTTGGAAATAATAGCAGTATTCTTAAAGAAGAAAGCCCAGCCACAATTTTTAACAAATTCTTCTAATATTAATAGTTTGCTTTCAAACTGATAGTATTTTAAAGTATGAATACAAAACTCAAAATAACTACATCCTGCGATTAAAGTTTCGGGTTTGCGGCAGGAAGAGAATATATTTTTAATTAAATTGCGATCTCGTTTGCCAAAATGTTCCTCCAAAACATCTCCCCATTGTATTTCTAACTGTTCTTGCAGTAATTTGGAATATTCTTTTGCTAGATGATTGTCAAACAACGAATGTAAATTTTTTTGTAAATCAACAGGTACTCGCACAAGCAAATATGAGTGCAAATTACTGTAGAGTCTGCTCCAATAGGAGCTATCTATGGGATCACCCAACATTGCCTGGGAATCGACTTTGAGTAAATTCCAGATGTACTCGAACGCAGCGTTAGGGCTATCAACGATAATTATTTCAGGTTCCGTGAGTTCTAGTGCAGTATATATTGCTCGAACTGCATCTGTAGCGTGTTGTTCGTTGATGCGTTCAGTGGATAGCCCAATGTGTTGCCATTTTTCTCGATATCGGGATATGAATCCACGTTGTTCTGGTGTCAGATAGTCGGCGGACATAGCAGGTATGCGATACAGTGGCTATTTTGTATTAAAGCAGGTTATTTGACTTGGTTAGTAGAATTTAAGAAAAAGCTACTCTACTGGTTTAAAAATGTCATCTTCAAAATAATCCCCATGACAGCTATCACCGTCAACTTGAACCCCATCATCCAACTTACCGACAACCAATTTTATCAACTCTGTCGGGAAAACCCAGAAGTTAAATTTGAACGGAATGCAGAGGGAAAACTACTAATAATGCCACCTACAGGCGGAGAAACTGGAAATCGCAATTTTGAAATTGCGGCAGATTTTGTAATTTGGAATCGCCAAACTAAACTTGGAGTTGGCTTCGATTCTTCCACCTGCTTTAAACTTCCCAATGGTGCAAACCGTTCTCCTGATGTAGCTTGGATAAGAAAAGAGAGATGGAATGCACTCACACCCGAAGAACAAGAAAAGTTTCCGCCGATCGCGCCAGACTTTGTTTTAGAGTTAATGTCACCAAGCGATAGTTTGCGAGAAACGCAAGCGAAAATGCAGGAATATATCGATAACGGAGTTCAATTAGGCTGGTTAATTAATCCGAAAATGCGTCAGGTAGAAATCTATCGGATTGGTAAACCAGTAGAAATATTAGCATCTACCCAAGAATTATCAGGAGAAGATATTTTACCAGGATTTATTTTAAATTTACAAATAATCTGGGGATAAAAATTTATTGATTTTGGAGTACCTGCTCAAATTCAATAATAGCATCGTACTGGTCAGGTATTGCGATATAACTCAGCAGTAAAGCGGGGTCTAAATTTGGAAAAAACCCACTCCGGTTTACTTCTTCATACTCGCCACTCTCGCTAAGATGGAATATTTTTATTTGATTAGATTTCCAAAACCAAACTTCCGGCACTTTTTTAGGCTTGTATAACTCCTTCCTGTTAATGCTTCCACTAGTAACAATAATTTCAATCACAATATCAGGAACTTCTCTTTCTGTTCCAATACTGTAAGACTCATCTGGTGTGCCAGAAGCATACCCAGGTTCTTCCAAAGTGAAACCACCACGTCTGTAAAACCGGATGCCCAACTTTTTCATGTAAGCTTCTAGTAGCAAGCCAACAGTACTTTTCACTTTCTCATGCTTATCTCCAATGGGGGACATAATTTCTAGAATTCCTGACAAATAAGATAGTCTGACATTGCGATTTTCCTGAAGTTGTGCCTCAATCCCTTTGAATTGCTTCCAAGAAACATCCTTGAGAGTTACCAGTTTTTCTTCTGTGGCCTGGTCTACAAGTGGAATGCTCATAAAAACGCTTTCCTTATACGCTCACTAATTCTACTTTGATATAGAGTTATCCCAAAATTCTGCGATCGCTCACTTGCCGTATTGGTTCTCAATAAGATTAAGCTGTCCTTATTACACAAACTTGTGTTGTTCATAGTATTGACATAGTGCTACTTATGGAAACCACCAGCTACTTCTATTGCTGTAAAACTGAAACCGTCCAAAGCCGAGAAATTGTCCGTGGGATTGCTCACCTACTGGGAACGCAGTGACACCCAATAAGTAGACACCAGAAATGCTGGGATTACTCACAGGGCGGAGGGCAATTGTAACTGTCTGTCCCGGAGTTACAGGCGGATCAAAGCTCACAGTAACAGTTCGTGTTTTGCGTTCTGCTGTGACTGGGCCTAGTGTTAGCCGAGATTCTTTGCGATCGCGAGTTCCGACAAATGCGCGGGTATCCTTAAGCTTGTAGTCGATGTTTTCTGCTCCCTCCTTCTGTGCGATCGTTACCTTCTGGAGCGATTCTCCAGCATTCTCCGGCACGTTAATAGTAAAATAATAAGTTCCGCCCCAAACATTCACTTCTTTGTAAATAGTTATCGCTTTAACAAGTTTCGGCGGTTCGACAAAGTAGACTGTACCATCTCTAAGCTGCACCCCTTGAGTCACCGGAACAGCAACTCCTCCAATGCTTATTGCTAACGAGAGTGTTATGCCAAACAAAGTTGTAACGCGCATAATTCAAATATAAAAAACGCCCTCATTTCAATTCTAATTCTTTGGGAATGAGCGACTTGGGAATAATAGAAGCTTGTTTTTCCCCATCATAAGATTTGGTGTACCACCAAGCCCAAGCAATTAAGACTGCTTGAAAGGGAAGCCTGACTACGTGTACCCAAGGTGAATTTGGTATATGTTCAATCTTAATTAGGTTAACCGCCATATAAATATTGGCAGGGTAAACAGCAATAAAAAGAGCAAGAAGTCCCCAAGCAGCAGCCTGACTGACAGGCGGGACTAATAAACCGATACCACCCAAAATTTCATAAAAACCACTGAGATAAACTAATCCTAAAGGGTAAGGTAGTTGTGGCGGCACAATTTTGACATATTCTCCTGGGACAAGAAAGTGTGTCACTCCAACCACAATAATGCATATAGCAAGGATGACTCGTAATGTTTCCTTATATTTGTTCATAGGTTTGACCTGATTTATATACTTGTTCCTATTACTTCAGTTTGAGTTATGGATGTTAATCTGTCTTGAGTCAACAGGAGGAAAATCAGCAATTTTTTCAAAAACCTATTTAATTCAGGGATTTATTTATAACAGTCCTAATTATTTGTAAAATTAACAAACCGCCATCGCGTAGCGTATTGCAGAGAAGCCGCCTTGGCGCAGCCTCTCAAAGAGAAGACCGCCAATAAAAGAAAGAGAAGTTTTCATATCTGATTTAGGATTGGTGTAACTTCCTATTACTAATTATTATTCATAAAAAACATGAGCGATGCCTTTAACCGACTTGCACCCTTCATCCAAGAATATATTTATCATCACCAGTGGACTGAATTACGACCAGTTCAAATTGCCGCTTGTCAAGTTATATTTGACACCGATGCTCATTTGCTAGTTACTGCTGCAACTGCTGCGGGTAAAACAGAAGCAGCCTTTCTGCCAATTTTGACTTTATTACATACCAACCCTGCTACCACCATCGGCGCATTATATATTAGCCCAATCAAAGCTTTAATTAACGATCAATTTGAGCGCCTCAATGACTTACTCAAAGAAGCAGATATTCCAGTTTGGCATTGGCACGGTGATGTTTCTCAAACTCGAAAAAACAAACTCTTAAAAAACCCTCAAGGTATTCTACAAATTACACCAGAATCTTTAGAAAGCTTGTTAATCAACAAAAATAACGACCTCCTTCGCTTATTTGGTGATTTAAGATTTGTCATCATTGACGAGATTCACGCCTTTATGGGAAGCGATCGCGGTTGTCAAATCATTTGCCAATTACAACGTTTAGCAAAGTTGACGCAAAAGCAACCGCGCCGTATTGGTTTGTCGGCAACTCTTGGTGATTACTCAATAGCTGAAGAGTGGTTGCGTTCAGGAACAGATAAGCCAGTTATTACACCCCAGACTGACGGCATAAAACGCCAAATCAAACTAGCTGTAGAACATTTTTATATTACTGATGAAGTAGATGAATCAGAGGCAACAGCTTATGAAAAATATATTTTTAACCTCAGCCAATCTAGGAAATGTCTGATATTTGCTAACAATCGCACGCAAACTGAATCTGTAATAGCATCTTTGCGAAAAATAGCCACTGAACAAAAGCTACCAGATATATATCATGTGCATCATGGGAGTATATCTGCTAGCTTACGGCAAACTGCTGAAAATGCGATGCGTGAACCTAACAATCCAGCAGTTACCGCCGCCACTCTGACTTTAGAATTAGGCATAGATATCGGTCATTTAGAGCGAGTTATTCAGTTAGAATCACCCTTGTCTGTAGCTAGCTTTTTACAGCGCTTAGGACGTAGTGGCAGAAGAGGTGAAGCTGCCGATATGCGCTTTATCTGTGCTGAAAATAAACCATTATCAGAAGCTTCTTTACCAGAGCAAATACCTTGGCAACTTTTGCAGTCTATTGCTATCATTCAACTTTATTTAGAGGAAAAATGGATTGAACCCATCAGACCGATTAAATATCCTTTGAGTTTGCTTTATCACCAAACAATGAGTATTTTAACAGTAGCAGAGGGAATTTCACCTAATGCCTTAGCTAAACAAATTTTTAGCTTGCCGCCCTTTGCTACTATTTTAAAAGAAGATTTTCAACTATTGCTCCGCTATTTAATTGATATTGGTCATATTCAGCATACTGAGCAAGGTAAATTAATCCTGGGTTTAGCAGGAGAAAAGATTGTGAGAAAATTCCAGTTTTATGCTGTCTTTGCTGAACAGCAAGAATATATTGTTAAGCAAGGTGCAACGCAAATTGGCAGTATCGTCACGCCGCCTGCTGTTGGAAATCAATTTGCTTTAGCTGGGAGAACTTGGGAAGTCATAGAAGTTGACTTTAAAAAGAAAACTATTTTTGTTAAACAAGCCGAGGGTAAAGCTACTATTTATTGGCGTGGTAGTGGTGGTATTATTCACACCAAAGTTTTACAAAGAATGCAACAGGTTCTATTTGAGAATGTCGAGTACAGCTATTTGCAAAAAAATGCTTTGCAACGTTTACTTCAAGTTCGCCAATTGGTGCAGCAGGTAGGATTAGATAAACAAAATATATTGCAATTAGAAAAGGGCAAATGCTGCATTTTTCCCTGGATGGGTACGGTTACTTACCGCACTTTAGAAAGATTACTCAATTCTTATTGTCGAGAATCGTTGGAAATTACAAGTATTGGCGGAGTAAATCCTTATTATTTAACAATTAAATTAGGCAAGGATAAATTTAAATATCTTTATCACGAAATTGCTTCATTGTGTGATCAAAGAATTACCTCAGAAGATTTACTCAGTACTTCAGAAGCACCGGAAATTCAAAAGTATGATCAATTTATTCCTCATTCACTTTTACGAAAAGCTTTTGCTAGCGATTCTTTAGATATGAAAGAACTTAAACAGAAAGTGGCGCTTTGGAGACAATAAAACATAGGACAATCATTTAATTACCTGGAAATTTCTATAATTTAGAAAAATTATAATTAGGTAATCCAGCAACATCAGTTTGGAGGGCAAACAAATCACCAGAGTAGAAACTTTTTTCGATCTCTGCTTGGCTGAGTCCAACTGAAGCAGTAGTTATGTAGAGTGTTTGCAAATATTCGCCGCCAAAAGTACAGCTAGTTGGCACTTGCACAGGTAGCTTTATTCGCAATATCTCTTCACCCTTGGGATTGAACCGAATCACGCACCATCCATTCCACATAGCTGACCAAATATGTCCTTCACTGTCTATTGCCAAACCATCTGGATGGAAGGATTCATGAGTTAAATCAATAAAAATTCGACGATTACTAATGTTTCCTGTTATTGAATTAAAGTCATAAGCATATATTTTTTGCTGAGGAGAATCTGTTAAGTAAAATGTCTTTTGATCTGGACTCCAACCTAAACCATTAGAAATAGTCAATCCTGTTTCCATTACATGCAATGAACCATCATTATCATAGCGATAGAGGCTAGCCTGTGGTTTTTCTAAAGAACACATTGAGCCAAACCAAAAACGTCCTTGAGAGTCACATTTACCATCATTGAAACGATTATCTGGTAGATGCCCTTCAATTTCCAAAATGGGGGTAACTTCACCTGTCTGGGTGTTGAGGAATGCTAGGTGATGACGCTGTGCCATTATTAATCTATCTGCACCTGCTGTTGCGATCGCACCGACGACATCTCCCACATCAAAAAAGCAGTTTTCCCCCGTAGCAGGATTGAACTGATGCACCCGATGATTATAAATATCGACCCAGTACAGTAGGTTTTTAGTTGAGTCCCAAATAGGGCTTTCACCCAAGCGAGCCCTGGCTTTTAGAACATTGGAGAGTGGATATTGTGCCATAAACAGTTAATTTAAATATTAAATCTTCAACATATATTTAAATGGTTGCTTTCATTGGGTAAAACATTTACGACACATTTATACCACTTCTTCCTTTTTATTCAAGTTCAGGGTTTGTATACTATTTCCAAATTCCTGTTCCAGTAAAAGCTAAAGACGCGATAAATTGCATCTTTCCCAGGTATAAGAATAAATATTTTCTTTTAACTTTGGTCAAACCTTTATCGTGATCCGTTAACTTAAAGTTAGTCGGTCAAGATTCCCCTTATGTACCAAACAGACCCGCCTCTCTCCCCCAAAGAAGTCCTACCTACAATGTATGATCTTCCCAGTGAATACCCGGAGGACTCTGGTTTGCCTGACGAATTTCACCTTTTTCAACCCCAACTTCTGCGCGAAACCTTTTGTCCACCTAACTATCCAACAGAGGAGGTATTTGTTGGCACTGACTTAAACCTTTACTATGACCTCCGGCATACACTGTGGTACAAACGCCCAGACTGGTTTGCTGCTGTCGGAGTTTCGCGTTTCTACGAACAGCAAAGCTTGCGTCTGAATTATGTCATTTGGCAAGAAGGAGTTGCTCCTTTTGTAGTGGTAGAATTGCTTTCTCCTGGCACTGAAAAAGAAGACTTAGGACAAACTCTGCGGGAGATTAACCAACCGCCGACCAAATGGGAAGTTTATGAGCGGATTTTACGAGTTCCTTACTACATTGTGTTTGACCGCTACACAGATAAACTTCAAGCATTCCAATTAGTTGCAGATAGTTACAGCGAATTGGACTTGACTACCCCACGGCTGTGGATGCCGGGTTTAGAACTGGGCTTAGGACTTTGGCAAGGTTCTTACCAAGGAATTGAGCGATTATGGCTACGTTGGTATGATGCATCCGGGAATTGGCTTCCCACGCCGCTAGAATGAGAAAGTCAACGTGCTAACAGATTAGCAGCACAACTGCGAGAGTTAGGCGTTAACCCTAATGAGTTGTGAAGATGCGATCGCATCAGTAGGGACACACAGTAATGTGCCCCTAAACATCTTTACTCACACAGCTTGTAAAATCTCTTCATCTACGGAAAAATCAACATCAGCCTTATCTTTTACATTAGCTAAATAATCATTTTCCAGAGAATCTTGTAACCCAGAAATTAAATCATATTCAGGATGCCAATTTAATTCTGTTTGTGCTTTGTTCACCGAAGCAAAGAAATGCTGCACTCGCATCGGAAAAGCTTTGCGTTTGCCAAAGTCAAACTTTTTCGGGTCGTAATGGACGATTTTGACAGCATCAGGTGATTTGCCAGCCGCTACAGCACTAGCACGGGCTAAACCATCAAAAGTGACAAAGCGATCGCCTGAGATATTATAAATCTGCCCTATGGCTTCTTTATTCCCTAAAACCTTAGTCATTGCTAGTGCCAAGTCTTTTACATGACCTAGCTGGGTAATATGCAAGCCATTTCCGGGGATGGGAATGGGGCGATCGCGCACAATTCTATCAAAAAACCAGCCTTCCAACTCATTATAATTGCGAGGCCCGTAAATATAAGTAGGACGAATGGAGGTAAAAGGTAATCCCAATTGAGTCAGATAAGCTTCTGTTTCATGTTTACCCTTGTGGCGACTTTTAGGATCTACTGGATCACCTTCTACGTGGGGCAATTGGTCAGATTTGAGATATACCCCCGCAGAACTCATATAGACAAAATGTTGCACTCGGTCTTGAAAAATCTCTGCTAGTGGTTGAGTATCAGTAAGTTCTCGCCCATTATTGTCAAAAATGACATCAAAGTTTTCTTGTGATAACTTTGCCTTTAATTGAGTAGCATCAGTGCGATCGCCTATAATTTGTCCTACTCCCTCTAAAGCAGGTGCTGGCCGATTTCCCCGATTGAACAGCACCACTTGATGTCCTTGTTCCACTAATAGTTGAGTCAAATAGACACCAATGAACCGAGTACCACCCATAATTAAAATTCGCATAAATTCACCATTTCTATATCAGTTGTTGTTAAGGGAGTAGGGAGTACGGGAAAAGCAGGGGAGGCAGGGAAAAATAACTATTGGTATTTCCTATTCCCCATTCCCTACTCCCCATTCCCCACTCTGAGATTATCAGGTTGCAGCATCCATCTGGAACCTCTAACGTAAAATTGCGTCTTGTGTGCTAATCTGGGGCGTTTCCCGTTAATTAATCACAGGGGAAGACTTTTCAGTTAACGTCATCAAGTTGCCGTTTGTAATTTCAATTTATTCAAGTTAGCTGTGCCCTTGAAATATGCTCTAGTTCATGAGTGGCTGACACCTAAAGCCACAGGTGGTTCAGAACTCGTTGTCCGAGAAATTTTGAATCATATTGATGCTGATTTGTATGCTCTCATAGATTTTGAATCTAGTAATCCTGAAAGTTATTTATATAAACGTCAAATTGGCAAGACGTTTCTCCAGAACTTTCCATCTGCTCGCAACGGTATACAAAAATACTTGCCTTTGTGGCCTTTGGCAATTGAACAACTTGATTTACGACATTATGATGTAATTCTTTCATCATCCCATGCCGTTGCCAAAGGAATCCTTACTACTTCAGAACAAACGCATATTTGCTACTGTCACAGCCCTATGCGCTATGCCTGGGACTTGACTTTTGATTACCTGCGCCACAGCAAACTAGGCAGTGGTTTTCCTGGATGGGTGACGCGATATTTATTACATAATTTGCGTCAGTGGGATATATTAAGTGCCAATCGAGTTGATTACTTCATTGCCAACTCGCAGCATACAGCTCGACGGATTTGGCGTTGCTATCGACGAGAAGCAACAGTCATTTACCCACCAGTGAATATTGCTCAATTTCCATTTCTATCTGAAAAAGACGACTTTTACCTGACTGTTTCCCGCTTAGTGAGTTACAAGCAAATATCGTTGATTGTCAAAGCTTTTAATCAACTCAAACGACCATTAGTAGTCATTGGTACAGGAGATGAAATGAACAAGATTCGTGAAATGGCAAACTCTAATATCCAAATATTGGGATGGCAACCCGATAATGTGGTAAAAAAATATATGTCTAGGGCTAAGGCGTTTGTATATGCAGCTTGTGAAGATTTTGGTATCGCTTTAGTGGAATCACAAGCCTGTGGCACGCCAGTCATTGCCTATGGTGCAGGGGGTGCTTTAGAAACAGTGCGAGATATTCGCTCTGATGCGGATACAGGGACAGGTATATTCTTCAGGACGCAAACAGAGGCGGCTTTGGTGGAGGCAGTAGAAAAGTTTGAAGTGTATGAGGGTTCATTCAGTTCCGAGTATATGCGATCGCACGCCGCGCAGTTCTCACCGCAAATTTTTGCAGATCGTTATCTAGATTTTGTAAACAAATGTAACGAAAAAAGACCATTTTTGCAATGATGGTCTTGAATAACGTCTTATTTTTTTAGGCTTTTGGCAATTTTCCCCAGAAGCACCTCATTTTGGCTTTAATATTGGGACTATGTGTGGTGTGGATTATTAAGGAGTATGATGACTGCCCAGAGCTCACTCCTCTCCGGCAAACGAGGCGTAAGGCAAGACACCAGAACGTCTACGCGTTTCTTAAAACGCGGTCAAAAAACGAAAACACCAAAAGTTAAACCAAAAGGTTTATCTTTTCAGGGTTTAAACGGAGAGTTTGCCAAACGACTGTTTGATATAGTGTTTTCGCTGTCGGTGTTAATTTTGTTCTTGCCCGTTTACTTAATTTTGGCCTTGCTGATTGCTTTCAGCTCAGAAGGCCCAATTTTTTATGTCCAAGAACGGGTAGGGAAAAATTACAAAACGTTTAATTGTATTAAATTCCGAACAATGGTAAGCAATGCTGACGAAATCCTCATGCAAATGATGGAAACATCGCCCGAATTGCGACAAGAATTTGAAAGCAGTTTTAAGCTGAAAAAAGACCCCCGGATTACCAAAATTGGTCGATTTTTGCGAATTACTAGCTTAGACGAATTTCCCCAGTTCTGGAACGTTTTAAAAGGGGACATGAGTGTAGTTGGCCCCCGACCCTTGGTAGCAGAAGAATTGCCAAAATACGGTTCTTACATTGATGAGATTTTAACAATCCGTCCAGGAATTACAGGTTTGTGGCAGGTGTCTGGGCGTAATGATATTCCCTATCCTCGGCGAGTCCAAATAGACCTGCATTATGCTAGGTTTAGGAATCTCTGGCTTGATTTATGGATCATCTTGAAAACTGTTGATGTGGTCATTCTGCCCAAAAATAACGGGGCATACTGAGTAATTACTTAGGATCAATTCTGTGGGGCAGTTAATGCCCCTAAATACCAATTTTTATCTAAGACTAAATGATTGTTCTTGTTTATTTATAATTTATCCGTTTCTACTTAAATTAGACTTATTTGAGTGTGTATCTGTGATTTGCTTTGCTCTTATTCTGATTTTTAGCAAAAATCTAATTTAAAATATTTATTTTATTTAGCCTTCATAAAACCTATTACATTATAAAATTTTCACAAACAAAGAACGTATACAAAAAAAATCTTGATTTATCTGAGAAAAGAAATATATATATTTAAACAATCTTGATATATCTAGGTTGAACTTACGTGTTAAATTACTTTTTATTAAGTATATCTATTTAGGGAGAAAGTCTCTGAACAACAATAACTCGTAGGTTTACCATTAGGCAATTGGGCAATTAACTGCTAGGTTGTATCAGATTGGCTGTAACTTTTTAATCGAAGATAATAAGGGATAATTAAGCATGACGCAACAGAAACGAGCGTTGATTACTGGTATTACTGGTCAAGATGGTTCATATCTAAGTGAATTTTTGCTAGAACAAGGTTATGAGGTTCATGGCATTATTCGCCGGACTTCTACCTTTAACACAGACCGCATCGATCACATTTACGAAGACCCTCACAAAGAGGGAGTGCGGTTGTTTCTTCACTATGGTGACTTGACAGATGGTACAACGCTGCGACGCATTTTAGAAGAAGTCCAGCCAGTAGAGATTTACAACCTGGGCGCTCAATCCCATGTCAGAGTAAGCTTTGATTCACCAGAATACACGGTGGATGCTGTCGGAATGGGAACGTTGCGTCTATTGGAAGCAATTCGGGACTATCAACACCGTACCGGAATTCAGGTGCGATTCTACCAGGCGGGTTCTTCAGAAATGTACGGTTTAGTACAAGCAATACCTCAAACTGAAACAACGCCCTTTTATCCCCGCAGTCCCTATGCCTGTGCAAAAGTTTACGCCCACTGGCAAACTGTAAATTATCGTGAGTCTTATAATTTGTTTGCTTGTAATGGCATACTTTTTAACCACGAGTCACCACGACGGGGTGAAACCTTTGTAACCCGCAAAATTACTAGAGCAGTAGCTAGTATTGTTGCTGGTAAGCAGAAAAAACTTTACATGGGTAATCTAGACGCCAAGCGAGATTGGGGCTATGCGAAGGATTACGTTAAAGCAATGTGGTTGATGTTGCAGAAAGACCAGCCAGACGATTATGTAATTGCTACTGGTGAAACCCACTCGGTGCGCGAGTTTTTGGAACTGGCATTTAATTACGTAAATCTCAATTGGGAAGATTATGTAGAGTTTGATGAGCGTTACCTCCGTCCATCGGAAGTAGAGTTGTTGATTGGAGATTCTACCAAAGCACGCCAAAACTTGGGCTGGACACCATCAGTAACCTTTCAAGAATTAGTTTCCTTAATGGTAGAAGCAGATTTACAAGCATTGGGTTACACTTCACCCAATGGAAATGGTTCGCAATTTCCATTAGATATTGCAACTATTCGTCAACAACTGGGCGCTTTGCACTTCTGATTAGCACCACAGAGGATAAAAATATGACCGGCTTAGAATTAAAAAATAAACGCATTCTTGTCACTGGTGGGTCGGGGTTTCTAGGTCGTCAGGTGATAGATCAACTGTGTAAAGCAGGCGCTGCTCGTGAGAAGATTACAGTAACGCGATCGCGCGATTGTGATTTGCGGGTTTGGGAAAATAGCCAACGCGCAGTTGACCAGCAAGACATAATTATCCATCTAGCAGCTCATGTTGGGGGTATTGGTCTGAACCGTGAAAAACCCGCAGAGTTGTTCTACGATAACTTGATCATGGGAACGCAGCTAATTCACGCTGCCTATCAAGCTGGAGTAGAAAAGTTTGTTTGTGTTGGCACAATCTGCGCCTATCCTAAATTTACCCCGGTGCCATTCAAAGAAGATGATCTGTGGAATGGCTACCCAGAGGAAACCAACGCCCCCTACGGAATTGCTAAAAAAGCCCTTTTAGTCCAATTGCAATCTTACCGCCAGCAGTATGGTTTTAATGGAATTTATCTCCTGCCAGTGAATTTATATGGCCCAGAAGATAACTTTGACACAGGAAGTTCTCACGTTATTCCAGCATTAGTTCGCAAAGTTCACGAAGCCCAAATTAAGGCAGAAAAGCAACTCCCAGTTTGGGGTGATGGCAGTCCCACCCGTGAGTTTCTGTATTCAGAAGATGCCGCGCGGGGGATTGTTATGGGAACTCAATTCTATAACGAATCAGAACCAGTTAACTTGGGAACAGGTTATGAAATCTCCATCTTTGATTTAGTAACTCTAATCTGCGAATTAATGGAGTTTAAGGGTGAAATTGTTTGGCAAACTGACAAGCCTAATGGTCAACCCCGCCGTTGTTTAGATACTGAACGAGCAAATCTTGCCTTTAATTTCACGGCTCAGGTGGGCTTTGAGCAAGGGTTAAAAAATACCATTGAATGGTATCGTCAACACGCTCTATAACAATGTACTGCTGAGTGTAGAGTACTTAAGCTGGGCATCGCCCAGCTTATTTATTTAACGCTATTTTCATGGACAAAGTTAATCATCAATTAAATAAAGCAGAACTACGGCGCACTCTACTTAAAACCCGTCAATCAATGTCTGTTCGAGAGTGGAGAGAAAAAAGCGATCGCTTATGCTTTCATTTACAAAACTCTACTTTGTTTACCCAAGCAAAAACAATACTTGCTTATTTCAGCTTCCGCCAAGAACCCGATCTCAGTCCACTATTTGCAAATACGAAATACCGTTGGGGATTTCCTCGCTGCATTGATAAAAAATCCCTATCTTGGCATCTTTGGACACCGAGTGATTCTATCCAAAGTGGCGCTTATGGCATTACTGAACCACACGCCGACGCTCCCCTATTAGATGCGGCTGAAGTGGATTTGATTCTTGTCCCCAGTGTCGCTTGCGACTATCAAGGATATCGCCTGGGCTATGGCGGCGGATATTACGATCGCTTGCTCAGTTTACCGCAGTGGCAGACAAAGCCGACTATCGGAATTGTCTTTGAGTTTGCCTATTTGTCCGAAATACTTAGTGAGCCTTGGGATAAACCACTACAAGTTATTTGTACGGAAACCGGATTGACTCATAAAGGTTCCAGGATTCAGGATAATGAGGACACATTATCAAATGTTTTATGACTAACCCAACGTCATCTACCACTGAGCAAGAAGCAATAATTGACGAAATTATTGCAAGTAGTCTCCAATCTCAACAAAAAACAGGCCCAGACCTCCGCCAAATTCATAGCAAAAGTCATGGACTCCTTTGGGGAGAGTTTATTATTGAACCCAATCTTCCTGAAGACCTGAAAGTAGGTTTATTCAAAACGCCCCAAACCTATCCTGCATGGATTCGGTTCTCTAGTGGTGGTTCGCCTGAAAAACGTGGTAAATTTCACTCCGATAGCCAACCTGATGTTCGCGGTATCGCCATCAAAGTGATGAATGTGGACGGGCAAAAAGTGCTGGATGATGAAGAAAAAACTCAAGATTTTATACTCAACAATTATCCTACTTTTTTGGCCAAAGACGTTCGTGATTACGCTGATCTTTCAAAAGCAGGTAGTGGACAACTCAGCCCAGAACGGATGGAGGAACTTGCTTACGTCTTTGCTATCTTGCAAAAAATTGGTAGTCAGAAGGTAGGAAATCCGCTTTTGATTCAATATTGGAGCATGGCTCCGTTTAAATTTGGTGAGCGGATTGTAAAATTATCTGTCAAATCTCAACAGCCTGAACAACCACCAGAAACACTTCCAGAATCAGAAAATTACCTTCGAGAAACGCTGGTAAAATATTTGACTGAAGAAGGTAGAGAAGCGTCTTTTGATTTTTTAATTCAGTTTTATGTAGATGATGACAAAACACCGATTGAAGACCACGTTCAGGAATGGCAAGAGGCAGATTCACCATTTATTAAGGTTGCAACTGTCCGCATTCCCAGCCAGAAATTTAACTTTGAAGAACGTAAACGTTTAGATGAGGGTATATTGTTTTCCCCTTGGCATACACTGCTAGACCATGAGCCTGTTGGAAGTGTCAATCTCTCTCGTAAGAGGCTTTACAGCGAACTTGCAAAGTATCGACGAGAACAAATTGCCCAACGTTCGCGGGAACCACAACCTTATGTAGCGATTGAAGATTAATCACTATAATTTAAAACTGTAGGATCATAGGTTACAAGCCTACTTGATTAGATACATTTTTTGGTGTTGCTGATTTGATGTATAAAGATTATGAGTTGTGTAGCCAAAACTATGTATATGTAGAGACGTACAACTTTACGTCTCTACATATACATAGTATGGTGCATTACATTTCATAAACCTAGATTTAAAACCTTAGCACGAACCAGAATTACATCTAGAATCACACCAAGAGAATTATATGAATTGCTTTGACCAGATTTTTGATGATAAGTTACGATAAAATTAGCCAAATTCTCAAGTAAAGCCATGTCTGACTCAGTTCAGTATGTCACTAATGCAGAGGGGAAAAAAGTTGGAGTACTATTAGATTTAGAAACTTACCAACAACTAACTAACTTATCTGTAGATTCGGAATTATTGATTGGTTTAAATATAGATGAATTGCAAGCTTTAGCAGAAAGTTATTTATCTCCAAAAGCTCATAGACAGTTACAGGAATTATTAGTTAAAAATTCTGGCAATGATTTGTCAGATGACGAAACTGAAACCTTAGACAGATTATTGGCACAGATTGACCAATTAAATATTCTTAAAACTAGAGCTAGATATACCTTAGATATTTTTCAAAATAAACAGCAATTAGCATGAGTGTTTACATTCCTGTTGAATTAAAAAAGGAAATTCGTAATTATTTTGCTGATTGTTGTGCTTACTGTCGCACTGCTGAAGCTTTAATAGTCAGTCTGCAATTAAATCATGTGCGGAAAATGTGGGTAATAATGGGCGAACATCCACCAAATATTTGAGCAAGTACAACAGATGGAAAGCAAGCAAGAGTCTTATAAAGAAAGCTGTCATAAATATTTATAAAGCTTGGAAATTTATTAATCAAATGCTGAACTGGAAAAAATCACGATCGCAGATTCTGTTAATGTATGCGCTATTGGGAGCGATCGCACTGGTGATGCTCTTTCCTTTACTGTGGCTAATTAGTACTGCCTTAAAATCGCCTACAGAAAATATTTTGCAGTCGCCGCCACAGTTATTGCCTGCCTCACCTACACTAGATAACTTCTTCAGTGTGTGGAACTCTTTACCTTTTGGACAATACCTGTATAACAGTACTTTGGTATCAGTGCTGACTGTGGGCTTAAATCTGCTGTTTTGCGCTTTAGCTGCCTATCCGTTGGCAAGATTATCATTTGTCGGGCGAGACTGGATTTTTGTAGCGATCGTCTCTACGATTATGATTCCCTTCCAAATCGTGATGATTCCCCTTTATATTTTGACAGTCCAGTTGGGTTTGAGAAATAGTTATTTAGGAATGATTTTTCCGAGTTTAGCTTCTGCCTTTGGGATTTTTCTGTTGCGCCAAGCTTTCATGAGTGTCCCCAAAGAGATAGAAGAAGCGGCTCGAATGGATGGAAGTTCGGAGTTAGGTTTGTGGTGGCATGTAATGTTACCAGCAGTTCGCCCAGCATTAGTAACTTTAGCCATTTTTGTATTCATTGGTGCTTGGAGTGACTTTTTATGGCCTTTAATTGTCATCCAAGATGAAAATTTATACACTCTTCCGTTAGGAGTCGCAAAGCTAGCAGGTACATTTTCCCTTGACTGGCGGTTAGTAGCTGCTGGTTCAGTAATTGCGATCGCCCCAGTATTATTACTATTTTTATTTTTACAGCGTTACATTGTACCCACAGAAACTGGTAGCGGGGTCAAGGGTTGAAGAAGAAAGTGGAGATGCACGAACCTGGGAAAAAATTAATGACTAATGACTAATTCAATAAGCCCCAGTCTTTTTCAAGACTACCCCAATAGTTTTAATAATCAGACTCAGGTCATAAGTTACAGACCACTTACGTTGATAGTCTAGATCCATCTTGACAATGGTTTCAAAGTCTGTAATGCTGGAGCGCCCATTAGCTTGCCATTCTCCTGTAATACCTGGTTTAACTCGCAATCTATCCCAGTGATGTGGATCGTAATTGCTGACTTCATCAGGAGTCGGTGGACGAGTACCAACTAAACTCATGTCCCCTACCAGAACATTCCAAAATTGAGGCAACTCGTCTAAACTAGTACGCCGCAAAAATTTACCCACAGGAGTAATGCGAGGATCATCAAAAGATTTAAAGATGTGACCCTTGGCTTGGTTTTTAACCAAATGCTTGAGTTTATCGGCATCGACGATCATGGAACGGAATTTCCAAATGCGGAAAGTTTTTCCGTTTAAACCACAGCGAATTTGGGAATAAAATATTGGGCTTGGAGCATCTATAAAAGTAACAATTGTTACAGGAATTGCTACAATAAACGTAATTATCAGCCCTATAATGGCTCCAACAATGTCAATTAATCGTTTTCTCACGCTTAAGGTTGACGGGTGGAAAGGCTGTTGCGAGCAATTAACTGAATAAAGATAAAGATGATTCACAACGACTAAACTTATCTACAACAGGACTTTTTGAATCAGTAGTGTAGACATAAAAATAATTACTAGATGATTTTTATTGATTTTGTCAATACTACTGAGTGTTAACATACACAAAAATTAAGTAATATAAAAACAGAAAACCTAAAGTTTACAGAATCTTTTAATTAAGGTAGGAATTTGTAAAATTACAGTATCATCCCATAAGCTAAAAAAGCTAGTGTTATGGATATACTACATCCAAAGCATTACAGTGTTGAAAGTTGAAAGCTAATCGGGATGTGACCGACTCAAAAAGACACATGAACCTATCCTACACTTCTAATAATCTCTACTTCTTTTCGTAAAATGTGCTTAAAAACCTTGATTTTTCGTTTTTAGTTCTCAATAAGCTTAAGCTTTGTAGCACATATATTATTAATGGGATAGGTTCATCTGTGATGTAAGTAAAACGGTGTAAATAATTAAAGGTTTGTAGTAAAGACTTTAGTCCTAAAAGAAGGACTGAAGCTCTTACTACGAAATCGATTACAATAATTTTGCATTACTTAAAATAGTTCAATTTATTCGCACCGACTTACTTACTAATGTCAATGATTAACCTCTAAAGCGAAATTTGCTAAGTATGCTTCCTCCAGTGATTGCTGATTACTAGCCTTGATTGCATCTAGATAGCGACGCAAAGACAACAGTTGTTGGAAATTGGGACGATATGTGAGACTCCCTTGTTTTTCAAAAAGTGGTGCTGTAGCGATCGCCTGATAATCAGGATTTTCTTGCGAACTCTGAGTCAGCCAAGCCGAATCTGTAACTGAAGGTATCAAACCCGAAGGCAGTTCACCCTCCAAAAAAGCCAGCAGACGTTGCTGACAAGTGCGAGTATTAATTCCACGACCCTCAAATAACTGGATAACTTCACCGAAAGATAAAGATCGGTCTGGTAGCAACCGCAGCAATTCTGTAAATAGGAAATAATCAGTGTATTGTTGCCTGGGTATATCTAATATCTGGGGATGCAAAGGCAGCATCGCCAAACCATAAGCAACTCGGCTGCAATTGGGAGCGCTGTTTTCGCCAAGATATAAATCTTGAATAATCTTAGCGCTGGGGAGTTTTTGCCGTAGCCAACGATTCACCGTCCCAACACAAGCCACCCCACCAGTCAGGATAGCTTGATTAATGGATTCTGTGGGGATGCCACGAGCTACCAACAACTTGTTAAGTTCTCGGTTCAGGCGACGCACAAAAGGGATAAATACCTGGCTTTCTAAATCTCGTCGCAGCAAATTCCACTGCTGATCAGCCAATTCTAAGGTAAAAGACTCTTGGTGTTGCAAAATCAGCTTTAGAGCTAGTGCGGCATCTAATACTCCCTGTCCCAGCAAGGAACTTTCTAGACGCTGCTGGAGGCGAATCCGAGCGGTGATATCTGGCTCTCCGACTCTGGGTAGTTCTAATTCTTCTAACCCTAAACTCTGCCAGCGCATTTGGTCTAAACCGGGAATTGACGATTGCCATTGCCAAGGATTATTGGTGGTAGTTTTGCGTAGCCCGTCGTAGGCATCGCTTCGGGTTTCTTTTCGTGATTGCCGAGATTTAGGTGGCAATAGCAGCTGACAGATTATATCTTGTTCAATTCCCTTACCAGCATAAGCAAAACTGTGGAGCATGAAATCATTGTATGTCAATTGCTGTAATGTCTCTGGGAGATTGACCAGCAACATTTCTGTGGCAGTTGCCCCAATGTTAATCACAAGGGTATCCCCAACAATGGGATCTTCGCTGGTTTTTGCCGGATGAGAACCTTGATGTTTACTTAATTTTACTTGCTCACCGTTAGCAGCATCGAGTTCTGGGAGTAAACTAGCGATCGCTTCTTCGACAAAAAAGACTTGCTGTGGATGTTGGATGAGTTTACTGGTAAGTAAAGCTGACCGCACGTTAAAGCGGTATTGTTCCGACCAATTAGATGGACAGGTGCAAATTACACCTGCAATATTATTAATAATTTTGGAGAAATCTTGTTCGCTGATCCCCATAGCAGCAGCTATTAAACTAGGGGTGGTACTAGTTTTTTCAGATTTGAGGGTTAATAGTAGCTTAGAGAGCGATCGCACAACCCAAATTAAAGGGCCTGCGGAAAATTCATTTAATTGCAAAACAGGTTCCCATTTCTGCCGTTCACTCTTGTAGGGAATAGCTACTTGTAAATAAGGCTTCAACTGTGCCGAGTAGAGATTATTTTGCGTCGCATCTGTCGTCCGTGTTGCAGGAGTGTTGGCACGATCAGTTACTTTATCTTGGGCAACAGCAGCTACAGTTCGTTCATGTACTTCGATACTTTCGTTTTCTCCGTGGGGTACAGAAGCTGTAGGCAAATAAACCTCTGTTGGTAAACGAAATGATTGCTGAAAAGAAGTTGTTACCGGTGGATTTTCTGCTGACCAGTAAATAGGATGTACAACAAAAGTAGAGCGATTTAATAATGCCGCAGAAATTCCTGTTGTACCTAAATCAATTCCTAAATACCAGACTGATTCTAAAACATTTAGCGATTCTGGATTGTTGATGGAGTTGGAATTTGGAGGTAAAGAGCTTTCTTCAACAGGGGTAGTGACTTCCTTTTCTTGTTCAGTTTCTACCTGGGGAACTGCTGAGGTATTTTCTACTATTTGGAGATTTTCTGTTGGCGGCTCAGGAGAAGTTATGGGAATTATGTGTAGATTTTCATCAAGTAGTTCTGAAAAAATATCCAAGTTGGTAGCTGGTTGCGACTCCGAATTTAGCTGTAGATCAAAATTAGCTAAATCTTGATCTAATTGTTGCAACTGTTCATCATCTAAAGAAATATCAAGTACGCCTGGAGCCTGATTTGACTCAACACAAAGCAAGTTTTCTTGTGGCGAGGCAGCAATGTAGTCATCTGAAGACAGTTCTGGCTGATTATCGTTAATTAATACTTCCGGTTTGGCTATCGAAGTTTCCGCAATTTCTTTTACTTCGGGAGTAATTGGTGCTGTAGTTGTGCCATTATCCTCAAAAAATGACACTTCCAGCAGTTCCTGCTCATTACCTGTATCAGGCAATAGCTCAGTTAGATTATTAATTGTATCAGCGCTAGCTGGCTGATTGCCGATCTCCAAGCTGTCAATTGCGGAAACTGATTGTGGAGTAGAGAAACTAACAAGCTCTATATCTGTATCTTCTTCAAAAAATAGTTCTTCATGTGAATCTGATAATGCTGTAGTTTCTACTGGAGTTTGTTGGGTTGTTTCTGGGTTAACGTTACCCAGATCAAACAAATCCGTATCTGCTGTTACAGCCTCAGAATTCACACTTGGAGGAACAGATCCGCCCTCAGCGATGTTCAACGTTGATTCTAAGGCTGTGGAAACTTCAAGACTTGCATTATTAACATCACCAGTACCAAACAAGCTGGTGTAAAGTTGGTCTACTTCATCACCAATTAACGCGGAAATATCTTGCGGTAATTCAGTCTGCTGGAAAGATTGAGACGAGTCTATACCAAGCTGCAACAGCGCTGCATCTAAATCTTCTGTAATGTTAGTGTCCTGTTGCTTAGAATCAATTGTGAGTGAAGATGTTTCTGGCTGTATAAGTTCTAAGGGTTGGGGTGCAACTCCAGCAGAAATCTTGGTGGCATCAGTTAATGATCCTGGTGTATCAGATTCGACCTTAAGGAAAGATGGTTGGGAACTAGGGGATTGCTGCAAATGCTGGGTCAAATTATTGAGAAAGCTGGCCATCAACTGTTCGCCTTGCATCCCCTGACTATGCATTCTTGCCAATGCTTGCGACAGCGACTCGTGATAAGTATTAATGTTGCGTTGTAGTGCTTCAAAAACTACATTTACAGTCCCATCTAGTGATAATAAACGTTGATCTAACTCCCTGGACAGGTGAGTTAAACGTTCCACAGGGTTTAGTGATTCTAATAACGGTTGAGTTGTAGAGATTCTTGGTTCTGAGTTTGCACTATTTGCTCCTGAAATGGCGGAATTTTCCCGCGCCTGTGCTAGCAGTGGCGTTAAAGTTGGCACAAGATGACTCATGAGTACCTGTAAAAACTCGGTAATCATCTGCTCTTGATTTGTCAACTGCTGCGCTAAGGAGTAATTTTGCAATCGCTTTTGCTCTAACTGCCTAATTTCTTGTAGGAGAGCGGCTCGCTCTTGCAAGAGCAATTCTAATTCCGATCGCAATGGCTGGAGCAAGCTCGAAAATTCACTTTTTAATTGTCCTGCCCCAACACTACTTTGTTCCTGATTGGGTTCGGGCCGAGGTAGTGGTGACTGATTATAACCTTGCTCAATAAATTTTGTTAATAAAGGCGATCGCTCTGCCAACGCCGAACGCGGTTCTTTAGAAGACTGATTTGGGATGCCATTCTCTAATGCTTCTTTTTCTTCTAGCCTCACTAAGAAGTTGCGAATTCGTTCTAAAACTTCTTTAGGCTCTTGCGCCTGACCAGACAGAAATCTAGACATACGCTTGCCACCACTGGCAAGTAAGTTGTCAATGTCTGCGATCAGCTTTTGAATTTCGTCTGCACTGGAAGTCACTTTTATCACCTTACTTAGAGATATATGTCAACTAATGTGACAATTACTTTACAATCACCGTACCCTATGGGATTTTGCTACGCGCAACGTCGGTCATAAGAGAAGTTTTGAGTGGCAAAAGCCCCTGCTTGGACTTGTGACTGTCATTATGTTATGGATTACTGCGAGTCGTGGCAATCTTCAGTCAGCCTTTGTGTGGAAGCTTAGTTTTACAGACCATTAAATTGCCTATTTTTGAAAATGGCTAAAAATACCTGAGCAATAATTTACTCCCTTTAGTATCATTAATGTTGTTTGCCTATATTGTGAACTAATCAAGTTTGCAGTGCAGCCAGCCCCTAAGCAATACAAATGTCGGCTATAAACTACTTTTTGCAAAACTATTACCCTGTTTAAACTTATAGGTAAAGATTATTTAGAAAAAGGTTCTTGTCGCTTTCTTATGTAGCATAGTTTAGTTTTCTTTTTGAAAGGGAGCTGTGCAATGATAGCTTAGGCTGAAAATGGCGCTCTTGTTTGTTGTGTGTATATAGCCGCTTGAATAAAGATGTCGTAATGGAAGACCGATATAGCTTGCAAGCACAGGCTAATTCCTGGATGATCATGTCGTCGGCTCCCTTTTTTCAAGGGTTGCCAGAAACTGCTGTAGAATCAGCCCTCATCCATCTTGTTACCCGTACTCACCCAGCCAATCAGGTAATTCTGCTAGAAAATGACTGGGGCGGTTCTGTGTATTTTATTTTGGACGGATGGGTAAAAATTCGCACCTACAATCTGGAGGGAAAAGAAGTAACGCTGAATATTCTTGGTAAAGGGGAATTGTTCGGTGAAATGGCGGCGCTAGATGAAGTGCCTCGATCTACAGATGTGATTACCTTGGCCCCAACGGTAATTGGTAGTATGCCTGCTCAGGATTTTGTCAAGTTACTTCAGATAGAACCCTTAGCGGGAGTTCGATTGGCGCAACTAATGGCACGACGTTTGCGGCAAGTAAATCGCCGATTGCGGTTGCGGGAATCTGATAGCCAGTCACGGGTGGCAGATACGTTGGTATTTTTGGCAGAAGGACAGGGAATAAAAGGGCAAACAGGAACCGAAATCCCCAATTTACCTCATCGAGAATTGAGTAGTTTGAGCGGACTGGCGCGGGAAACTGTGACAAGAGTGTTGACAAGGCTAGAAAAAAAAGGCTTGATTAAACGGGATCAAGACACCATTTGTATTCCCGATTTGTCAGCTTTAGAAAGAATGATCGTTTAAAAACTTGTCAGATATGAGTATTTTAGATTCTTTGCCAGATGAGCCAGAGGAAGATCCATCCTCTGAGTCTCAAACTCTCCATAATCATTGGTTAGACAAAGAACAGCAGTTAATACCTCCTCAACTCAAGGCTGATGCCCCCTTAAGGATGGTGGAAACAGCGTTTTTAGCAAGTGCTGCTAGCTTAATTTGGTTTATTAATTTCTACTTTCCCTTAGGCCCAGTTTTGCGGATATTTTTTCCGGTACCGATCGCTCTAGTTTATCTGCGTTGGGGTAGGCGTGCGGCATGGATGGCAGCACTCACCTCCGGGTTACTGCTGACGGTATTGATGGGGCCAGCCCGCAGTTTGCTGTTTGTCATGCCCTACGGGTTTATGGGCGTGCTTTTGGGAGCTACATGGTGTCGTCGTCGTGTTCCCTGGATTGTTTCTATCAGCTTGGGTACACTATTGGGTACTTTGGGGGTCTTTTTTCGGCTGTGGTTGCTGTCTGTTTTGTCAGGTGAAGACCTATGGATTTATGTAATTACCCAGGTGACTGAGTTCATAGAGTGGGTATTTTTTAACTTAAGTTTGTTGACGAGTCCCAGTGTGTTTTTAATTCAAGTGGGAGCGATCGCTTTAATTGTACTCAACAACTTTATCTACCTTTTTGTGGTACACCTAGCAGCATGGTTTCTTTTTGACCGCCTGGGCAACCCTATTCCCCCTCCACCACGCTGGGTGCAAGTCCTCATGGATTATGAAGGATAGTTATTAGTCATTTGTCATTTGTCATTTGTCATTTGTCATTTAGTTGAATGATAAGTTCTAACTAATATCCAATGCCCAATTTCCAAACTCGTATTTATACGCAGAAAGAACAGGGTGAAGAATGGCTACGACGGTATCGTGGCTGTCTACCCGTATTTGCCTGTGTTTTAGGATTTACTGAAACTGGTTTAATTCCAGGAATTTCAGCAGCTGGTCACACTCCAGAGGATCGGAAATATACTGCTTGTGCCGATGCTGAGTTTTTGTACTATGGCCCAGAACATAAAGCCAAATATCCCCTACCACCACTAGCAGCCGGGGCTTCACCTGTGCTGATTTCTCGCGCTGTCTTTGAGTCGCTAAAGATACCAGTTCATTTGTTTAATGCTGGTTTACCTCAGCCCCCGGCTGTGCCAGTAATTGATTTAGGCGGCACAGCTGCTCGGTGTTTAAGTAGTGGTGCTGCTATGGAAATCACAACTGTACACCACTTGTTTAAACAAGGGCTACTTTGGGGAGAACGCCTTGCTGCCAATAACCAACATAAGTATGTGATTCTCGGTGAGTGCGTCGTTGGAGGCACTACAACCGCCCTGGCAATCTTAACTGGTTTGGGTGTAGATGCTGCCGGAAAAGTTAACAGTAGCCACCCTATTTGTAACCACGCGCAAAAGTGGGCGCTAGTGCAAGCTGGCCTGGAGAAGATGAGGGGTAGTAGGGAGCAGGAAGCAGGGGGAGAAAATTTTACTTTGTCCTCCTCATCTTCCGCAGTTAACCCCTTGCAACTCGTCGCTGCTGTGGGTGATCCGATGCAAGTGGTGGTAGCTGGAATGGCGATCGCTGCTAGTCGAAGTTGTGGTGTAATGCTTGCTGGTGGGACGCAAATGCTGGCAGTTTATGCGCTGACAAGTGCGATCGCTCAATCTTACGCCTTATCATGGCAACCAGAAGAAGTAGTTGTAGGCACAACTCGCTGGGTAGCAGAAGATCCTACTGGCGCTACAGTTGATTTAGCCCTCAGCTTAGAAAAAGCCAGCTTAATTCAAAGTGGAAGAATCCCTCCCCTATTAGCAACTCATTTAAGCTTTGCTGATTCTCGTTATCCCCAACTCAGAGCTTATGAGCAGGGCTTTGTAAAAGAAGGTATGGGCGCTGGAGCCGCTTGCATAGCCGCCCATCTTAGCCAAAATTGGCAGCAACACCAGCTTTTGGCAGCCATTGAAGCCCAACTTGAACGGTTAAGTACAGCATTTTATTAATTCATAGCAAATTAAATTCGGCAAGACTCTGCGCCCCACCAAAGTTATAGGCGGAGGTTTCCTTTGCTCATACCTCTCTCTACGTTTAAAAGCACTACAGTTTTACGCAAAGCTTTACTTAGCCAAATCAACAGTTAATAATCTAATCGTTATTCAAATTGCATCTGGGTGTTTTCCGAACTTTTGATCTTAGGAAGCCAGAAGCTCCTGATCTGTGTGTCCGTGCGTAAGAGCGTCTTTCTAGCAATTTGAACTATGCAACTTTGTTTACCATCTTGTTTTTCAGGAGAATTATCTAATGAAATTAGTAAAAAAGCTTGGTATTGCTACTGCTAGTGCTGTTATAGGTATTACTGGTGTCAGTACATTTTCTACGGCACAAGCTGTACAGCTATTTGATTTTCAATACTCTTTTCCCAGTTATGAAGCAGATGGTACAGGGATTTCCGCTAGCGGTACTCTTACCACCACTGATTTAGATCCTATAAAAAACAATTACACAATTACAGGGATAACTGGAACAAGGAAAGCCCAAGGAATTACTGAGACAATCATCGGGTTGCTCTCACCAGGTACATACGGAATCAATGATAATCTTTTAAATGCAAATACGTCCTTGTTAACCCAAAACGGTTTTTCTTACTTGGTTTCTGGAAGTGGGGAAGACGGTAATGGAAACGTTAACGTATTCTATAGTAGTTTCAATGAAGGTTATTCAGAGCTTTCAAGCGATGTAGATTATGGCAGCTTTACTGTTGTGCCACGTTCTGTTCCCGAACCCTACACAGTAAGTGGTTCATTTCTTGCTCTTGGTTTTGGCTGGTGGATGAAGCGAAAGCAAGCATTAGCTTCCCAGAAGAAGCCCTATAAAAATATCTGGCGTTACTGAATCGGGGTATGGACTTGGATGTAGAGACGTAAAATATTACGTCTCTACAAGGATTTTCACCACAACGCACAACATCTATCTGTTAGATTCATAGTGCATCTGCAATCTAGATTGCATTAAAAAAATGTGCTTGTTATCCTACTTTTACAGTAATACCAAGTCGCGTTCATGATATATCACTAGACGACTTGGTATTAACATAGAATATTAGCTTTAACTAAAATTAAAAGCTTCCAGGATTGTCATCAAGTGCTAACAAGAAATTAATCAGGTCTGTTTGCTGGTTGAAATCAAACCCAGACTGTCTATCTACGTAGAAATAATGACCAGTGCCATCAAGATTACTACGTACTAAACTAGGGTTAGCTTTGTTAGCTTTCACAACTAAGGCACGAAGATCGCGATCAACCAAGGCACGCAAGCTGCTAGCTGGATCGGCAGGTATACCTTGGCTAAGAGTGCCAGAAAGCCCTAAGCCAGTCTTGTCAACAAACGTGATTCCATTTGAGTCAACTTTCACGCTTCCTGCCCTTACTGCTACACCACCATCATGCAAATATGGTGCGCTTAAATAAAGACCACGTAAGCTAGTAGTTTTATAACCGCCTTTTGGCAATATACCTTTGGGTAGAGTTGTAGGACTATCGGAAATACCCTGCGTTGGTACATCCAGCACTTCAGCCTTAGCAGGTATGGGAACTGGAGTGTTGAAAGTATATAGCTTGGGTGGTACTAACAAATTACTCAGCCCCAAACGAGATTGGGCACGAGCGGGGTTAGTACGTATTTCATCAATTGGATGAATTTTATTGTCTGTGAAGAATGGTGGAATATGGCAAGTTGCACAATTAGCTTTCTCAAAAACTTTTGCGCCACGCTTAACAGAATTGCTGTTCAACGCTTGCCAGTTTTCTGAAGTCTGGTTAGCAGGTGGTACTAAGCTATTTTGGAAAGCAGACATAGCGTTGCTAGCAAATAAAAAAGTGCCACTAGCAATATCACCGGGCTTTTTAGTATTTGGGCTGAAAACCAAACCGTTGTAAGTAAATAAACTGGGACGTAGGTTTGGGTAAGTTCCTGTACCAGGAACAGGAACTTGGTCTTCTAATTCTGCTTGTATAGGATTCGGTGCGATTTTCCGCAGCCATTCAGAGGGTTTTACTATCACTCCTTCTGGTAAACGTAATCTGGGAGTGACAGCGTTTTGCAGAAATGTACCAATATAAACCTCTGGGTCAATACCAAGAGTATCTGCACTTAGTTGAGCAGCTGCCAACAGATTGATTTCCGAAGAGTGAACACCGTTGTTGATAGTACTCAATCCTGCAAACGGGCCAACAGCAAACTGTCCATCAGCCCCATAAGGATGATCCTTAAAGGTGAAAACACTAGGGATTTGAGTAGTGTTTCTAATACCATCCGGTGAACTCTCGAAATTACCGAAAGGTATATCTAACACAGCATCATCAAAGGCTTTTTCAAACTTTTCAGGATCAGGTAATTCTACTTTATTACCTTTACTGTCAATAATTGTCTTGCCATTGCCTTTGTATTGTGGGTCTAAAGGGTTAAGGTTTAACCGTGCAAATCCTCCAGCTGTATTTGGTGCTAAAGCAATCAACAGAGGTGTGGCAATTTCGCCATTAGGTACTCCTAAAAGACGTTCGCCTTTCTTTGAAAGGGAGATGTGGCAACCAGCACAACGAAGGTCAATCTGAGATGTATTTGTTGTTCTATTAACTGTGATTCCCAGCCCAATAGGAAAAGACCCTCCCCTTTCCATTTTTAAGCCTGTATTAATGACACTTCCTTTTGGAAAAGTTCGACTGCCTAACGCTATATCCTTCTCAAGAATAATTTGTAAGTTCGTTGTCGGTTGACCTTGCAACTTAACTATTGCTGTCTGTAATTCTGGCAAAATTTTAGCAATGCCAAGTCCAAAACCAAATACCCCTTGCAAACCAAATGTGTCACCAATCTTACGGTTGAAAAATATATCTTCACCTTGGGCGATTAATTCCTTAGTAATTTTAACTGCCCCCACCCGTTGATAGGAAATGGGGTTATTGGGATTGAGTCCCTTATTTGCAACTAGTTGTGATGCTTCTTGAGGACTCAGCAGTTTGCCAAAATAGTCGTAATAGCCTAGTGGTTGAGTAGGAGCAGGTTGTAAAAGGTCAATTTTTGCAAAAGCTGTCTGGCCTGTCATCAACGAATTTGATAACAAAATGCCAAAAACACTAATGATAAAAACGCAGATTAATAAGAAAATTTTGGTTTTTGCACCATATAACATCCTAAAGACACCAGTCTTAGGGTTGTTTTTTTTATGTTTCATAGTGAGGTACTCACTAAAAGCTATAACGTAGATATATCATACTCTTACGTATATATATGCAAGAGTGTGTTTAAGTTTTTTATCAATTTAATTACTGGATTACTTTCTAATACTTAATATATGCTTACAAAGCCATCGTTTAACATTAAAATAATTCGTAATTCGTAATTCTTAATTAAGTTTTGTAAGAGGATTTAGCGTAAAGTTCAGAGTGCCAGAAAATGTCGCTTTACTAGCCTAGCTTTAACGATGCTCAAACTGACTCTGAAATCTTTATGGGACGGTAGGTTTATTTTTTAGATTTTACCGATAATCTGTAAAGTGGAAAAAGTATTTGCCAAAAAATCAGGTTTTTTGCTGGATAAAAAAAACCGAGTTCTTAATTTTTGGATAAAGTCAAGCTAAGAGAGAAAGAGCCACAAAACTTTCCGCTTGTTAGTTACTATGCAACTAAACCCCAGAATTTAGTTAAATTTAAAGGCTTTACTTCCTTCTCTCTAGCCATTTTTTTAATTAGTAGAACTGAGATTAAATTTAATGAATTCTCTCTCTAAGTAATTGTTCTTCCAAGGCAGCAATGCGATTGTATGCTGCTGTTAATTGTGCTGTAAGTCGTTGTATTTGAATTTCTGGTGTTATGTTATCTCCACCTTGACGATGCATGTCTAGATAAATACCATCTGTCAAGACATCCTTGTGTTCCATTTCTGGATTTAAATTGTTACGTCCTTTGAACTGGTAGCTTCCAGCCGCGCTATTTTCCTGATAATTATGGTTTGCTTGTGTATTCGCTAAAGAACACTCTGAGAAAGCTTGAGCGACTTTACCATCAAGCTTTTCAATCACTTGGCAGAGCGCATCCAGTTTTTCGCTTAAAGTCAGGATTTGCTTCTGTAATGGCTCCATTTAATACCCTCATCCGTATATTTTCTTTATGTTATTCAATTTACTCTCAACGTTAACAATACTTATGGATTATTTAAGTATTGATAATTTTTGGTGCAAATGTAACATTTAAATCATTACTTACAAATATGAGTAAAATTTAACTATAAGTATTAATGAGGAAAATTATGAAGATAAATTTATTTTTAAGTAGCTATTTGCCCAAAAAATCGCTATTTTGATTTAAATAGCCAAATTTATCAGTATTGCAAAGAAAAATACCGTTAATTTTCTAACTACAGTTTTTCAGTTAGTCAGCCTCTGGCGAATCTTTGCTTAATATTAGGTATAATCAAAAATCTCAAATCCCAAATCAATGGATCGACGGTCGTTTTTGCTAGGTACAAGCACACTGGCACTTTCACAATTGCTTTTTGGCTGCGGTGGAAACAAGCAGACGCAACTAAAAGTACAGTTATTAAAAGGTTCTATACCTGGTCAGGTAGTTAATCAGTTCCACAAAGGTTTGCAGCAACAGGTGCAGTTAAAGTTTGCTCCAGTTGAGCAGATACAAGGTTTATTTCAGCAATTACAAAATTGGCAGCAGAAACCAAAAACCACTGATGAGCAGGGATGGAGACGGTTTATACCCTTTAGGCAAGGTCAAAAAACAGCTGATGCAGACCTAGTGACATTGGGAGATTACTGGCTAAAAGCAGCTATTGAGCAGAAGCTGATTCAACCAATTCAAGAGGTACAGGGAAACCAATTAAAGCAGTGGTCTACTTTAGATGAAAGGTGGAAACAACTGGTAACGCGCAACGACCAAGGTAACTTGGATACTCAAGGGAAGGTGTGGGGTGCGCCTTATCGGTGGGGTAGCACAGTGATTATTTATAACCGTGACAAGTTGCAGAAATTGGGATGGACGCCGAAAGATTGGAGTGATTTGTGGCGAGATGGATTGCAGCAGCACATTTCTCTACTCAATCAACCACGAGAAGTTATTGGTTTGGTCTTAAAGAAGCTAGGAAAATCTTATAATACAGAGAATCTTGACCAATTACCAGGCTTGGAAAAGGAATTACAGACATTAAACCAACAGGTAAAGTTCTACAGTTCTAATAACTACTTAGAACCTCTAATTATGGGAGATACTTGGCTAGCGGTTGGTTGGTCAAGCGATGTACTGCCAATTTTAGGACGTTATCCGCAACTTGGTGCAGTTATTCCCCAGTCAGGAACAGCAATCTGGGCAGACTTGTGGGTACGTCCGGCAGGTATTACTACTAAGAGTACTTTATCAGATCAATGGATTGACTTTTGTTGGCAGCCAAGCACAGCTAAACAAATTTCGGTGTTGACCAAAAGTAATTCCCCAATTTCTACAAATCTGGTCGCTTCCGATATCCAAGAAGCATTACGGAGTATTTTACAAAGCGATCGCCAAGTTTTTGATAAAAGCGAATTTTTGCTTCCCCTACCCCCCTCAGCAATAAAACAATACGAGTCTTTATTCGCCAAAATAAAGGTTTAATTGGGAATTGGGACTTGGGCATGGGAAAGAGGATTTGGGGACAAGGAGAATTGGGGACAAGGGGAAAGACTTGTTGGAAGTTCTAAACTTTTGTCACCTTGTCCCCTTGTCCCCTCTGCTCCCCCCTGCTCTGTCATCTCCACTCCCCACTCCCTACTCCCTTCTTTTTACAAAGAACGCTCTAATCCTATCTTGTTCTTAACAGTTGTTTGGATACTGCATAAAGCTGGACTTGTACTAAAGTTGCAAGTATAAGTTGCCAAGGGTTCTTTTTGATAATTAAATACCCTGACGTTGTAACCAAAGTTCCGTGCAGTGCTACCCAAGCGATTTACGAAGTCGTAACGTTCTACATAGTCTAGTAAGCTCCAAATTTGCTGATTCACGATCAAGTCTACTCTTGCAGGTTCTTTTCCAGAAGGTGGATATGCTATCCAATTATCTAATAGCTTCCTTTCAGAGTTTTGTTGTGCCCACCATAAACTAGGAACGGTTAATCGTTCTAGATTTATGGTGTTAGCTGTGATTACATAGTCTTTTGGCTTGGTTAATAAGTCTAGTTCCAAAGGGGCATTAGAAGGTGATGGGATTGGGGGGGTTTGCGCTAGCGAGGGCGGGACTAGTAAAGTGGTAAGGCTAATGGTTAGTAATAATAAAAACGATGTTTGGCGATGGCTGCGCCAACGCCAAGGGCGAACGCACAATTTGAGTATATGCATAGCTGATACTAATTCGTAATGACGCTCGATAGTGGAGCATTAGCGACGTAGGAGCGTCTGAGTCGCTAACGTAATTAAGGGAATAGTAAAAATTCGCAAATTTTAATTAAAGTTTAATGGCAACGATGCGAATTCTTCGATAGTCTGCTATCCAAGTTCCTTGCTGATACAGTGTTGGCTTAAGATATTCTTCAACGACGCGAATTACTTGTATTTGTTGCTCACTAGAAAGTCCTGCTAAAAAAGTGCAAGCGAACATCCCAATCCAGTTTGCCATACCTGCTTCTCCTTCTGCTAAAGGAGTTGGACGAGCAAAAAGCATGGCATGAATGACATCAAAGCCTTGCTGTTCTAGTAAGGTGGCGTATTCACCAATACTAGGGAAATACCACGGATTTAGGGCTTGTGTGGGGATATTAATTGCTTCTAAGGCGCTTTCTAAAGCTGTGGCGATCGCTTGCACATTTCCCTTACCACCAAATTCTGCCACAAAACGGCCTCCAGGTTTTAAAGATTGATGTATGGAAGCGATCGCACTATCTGCTTCTTTCACCCAATGTAGTACAGCGTTGGAAAACACAGCATCCAATGGCTTATCTATTTGAAAATTCCTAGCATCAGCAACATCAAAACGGATATGGGGATAGTTTTGTCTTGCCTTTTCGATCATCGCAGGTGCAAAATCAACTCCCATAACTTCAGCACCAGCTTGGGCAATTTTTTCTGTAAGTTGTCCAGTCCCACAACCTAAATCCAAAATGGATTCTCTTGGCTGGGGGTTAAGGAATTTTAGTAAGTCCTCACCATACTGCCAGACAAAGGCGTGTTTATCTTGGTAAAGAGCAGCATCCCAAGAATTTTTAGGTATTGAAAGATTATTCATAAGTAGTGAAATTACAGTGTGTTGATTTGTCGATTGATGACCGCCTGATCATCACAATAAAAAAGATTTTTAATTATGTCCAATATATATTTTCACCTTAACTAATATTTTAAAGATATGAGTTTAGGTAACAGATGGAATTACGACACTTGCGCTACTTTATCACTTTGGCCGAAGAATTGCACTTTGGACGGGCGGCGGAACGATTACACATTGCCCAGCCTCCCCTAAGTCAACAAATTCGCCAGCTAGAAGGGGAATTGGGTTTTGAACTCTTTCACCGCACGAAACGAAATGTGCAGCTAACAGAAGCGGGGCAAGTGTTTCTGGATGAGGTTCAGCTAATTATGAGGCAATTACAACAGGCAATCGAAGTCGGACGGAAAACCAGCAGGGGCGAAATTGGACAGTTGGTGGTCGGCTTTGTTAGCTCTGCGGCGTATAATATTTTGCCAACTATTCTGCGAACCTTTCGTAGTTGCGTTCCTGGTGTGAGCATCGAGTTGCATGAACTGACTACAGATCAGCAGTTAGAGTGGTTACGAGAAGGTAGAATGGATGTAGGATTATTGCGTCCACCTGTTGAAGAAAATAGATTTAGCTGCGAAACAATTTTTCAAGAGTCGCTGATGGTGGCACTACCTGAAGCACATTGGCTAGCGAGTAAATCTAATGTATGTTTGACATCCCTTGCCAATGAACCGTTTATTTTATTTCCCAGAATATTAGCACCAGGACTTTACGACTTAATTATTAGTCTTTGTCAGCAAGCAGGGTTTAGTCCCAAGGTTGCCCAAGAAGCTATCCAGATGCAAACCATTGTCAGCCTAGTAGCAGCCGAGATGGGTGTGGCGATCGTTCCAGCATCTTTGCAAAATTTGCAACGGATTGGGGTAGTTTATAAAACTGTACAAGAACCTACTCCAAAAGTAGCCATTGCGATGATTTGGCGAAACAATGAGACATCCCCAACCGTGTTGAGGCTTGTGGAAATAGTTAAACAAGCTGCCCAGCATTGGTGAATAGAGGCAGGGGGAGGGAAAGTCGTAGTGAAGTCCAGAAATTGGATAATTTATTTTTTGGAGTTCCCTCGCAATAATTATTATCGCAATGCAGACACCCCCATAGGGCCACGAGTTACGCCCAATTGATTTTGCAGTTTCAACTCGCGCCAGAGTTGGGAACCTGTAATCTCGCCTTGCAGTAGTTGGCTGTAGCAATGTATTGTTTTACTCACTTGTTCTGGTGTCTCATTGACAAACTCAATGCGAAACTGACGTAATCCCAGTTCTATGAGGCGCTGCACGTACTCGGCTCCGGTTTGGGCAGTGCCGTTAAATACAGTATTACGACAACCTACATCGGCTTTGAGGACATGTTCGCTACCAACGCGATCGCGCAATTTCACTTCCTGCTTTTCACAAGGTCGTCCACAGTTAGTGTAGTCTGTACCTGTCGATAGAAAGGCACAAAATACACAATATTCCATGTGAAACATCGGCATGTGTTGATGGATTGTCACTTCAAACCACTGGGGTGGGCAACTGGTGAGTAGGTCTTGCAGTTGGCTAATATTTAGGTCGTAGGATGCCGTCAGCCTTTCTAAACCAAAGTTTTTCTGAAAGTAGTCTGCTGTTAAAGGATTAGCAACATTGAGTGAGAAATCTCCAATACAACGGTCTTGACCAAAGAATTGCAATTGGTCATAGTTGCGTATTAAATAGCCATCTGCTTCACAGGCACGTACTTGTTGCAAAATCCAATTTTCCCCCGGTTTGGTAATTCGGGGAGGTGCAACCCAAATTGTAGGGAGTGGGGAGTTAGGAGAGACGCGATGAATCGCGTCTGTACAAAAAGGAGTTGGGGGTGAAGAATTGTCTGCTTTATTTTTTTGCTGTTGTTGGCGTACCATTTGCACCGCTTCTCGGTAGGCGCGGGGGTCTTCAAATTCACAGTACAGTGTTTCAATACCAGCTTTCAGGGCAGCTTGGAGTTGCTTTAGGTTTCGTACTAAGACGATGAGTGAGGGAGATATAGCTTTAGCTTCTTGCAGGGAGAGAGATGAGGGAGATGAGGAGGGTAGTAGGTCATGGAAAGAGATATCAGAACGTAATTGCCAACGTTTGGGTTGACTTCGCAATTCTTCTAACTGTGCTACGATTTCCCGCCGCATCCGGTTCAATTCACTGACTGGTAGCATAAAAGTACCACTGAGGTGGTTGGTTAAGGTTCCCAAACGAAAAGGGGTGTTACCGAGACGACCGAATTGTTCTTGTAAACGTTCTGTATCTAAGGGTTTGGTGTGCGCTTCCACCAGGGAAATTGCAGACTCTACTTGGACAATGTTACCAAATTGATCGCGGGCGATCGCAATCAACGCCTGACCCACTTCTCCATAAATCTCCAAGTCAATCGGACGCTGAAATTGAGGATTCTCGCCTGCAAAACTCTGCCGTAGTTGCTTATCGAGTTCTGGATCGCTGGTTTTCCAAATGCGATCGCCTATATGCACTCGGCGCAGGTTCAAGTCATTTCGCCCAAATGTCAGCATGGTTTCTTTACCTTTGGACACCACAGCATAAACCCGACCACCTTCTTCCTTCACCTCTGGATGACCGCAGTCAAATACAATTCCATCTCCAGGTTTTACAGGCGCTTCCAGTTTGACTGTTACCTGTTCGTTGTGAATGCGGCTGACTTCACCCAAATAAACCCCACGTTTTTTACCAAAGCGGGCGTGAACTAGTTCTTGATTATTAATCCCACCAAACCAACCCGTGTAGAGTCCGCGAGAAAATGCCATTTCTAGGTTGTAGTGTTCTTGATCTGTTGCACATTGTTGATTAAGCGGAAGATCCCCCCAACCCTCCTTTTGAAGGGGGGCTATGTTCTCACCTTTTGAAGGGGGTTTAGAGGGGATCTCATCCATCACCCGATCTAAAGCTTGCCGATAAACACGGGTGACATTGGCAACATACTCTGGGGCTTTCAAACGACCTTCAATCTTGAGACAAGTTACTCCTGATTTGACCAAATCTGGCAGAACATCTAACCCTGCTAAGTCTTGAGGACTAAGTAAATATTTGCGTTCTTTTAAATTCACAACTTCGCCATCAGCAATTAAATCGTAGGGCATCCGACAAGCTTGGGCACATTCGCCTCGGTTAGCAGAACGTCCGCCTAAAGCTTCGCTAGTCAAACACTGACCGGAATATGCCACGCACAAAGCACCGTGAACAAAAACTTCCAAGGGCAGCGAAGTATCTTGTAGGGCAATCTGCTGCTGAATTTTATTGATTTCCTGAAGAGAACATTCACGCGCCAACACCACCAATTGACAGCCGAGGGATTTGGCAAATTCCACCCCAGCCGCACTAGTGATGGTCATTTGGGTGGAAGCGTGGATCGGAAAATCGGGCGACAGGTGACGGATGAGACGGCATATACCCACATCCTGGACAATCACCGCATCCACACCTGCGGCAATAATTGTGCGGAGATATTGCTGTGCTTCTGCTAGTTCTTTGGGAAATATTAATGTATTGACAGTGACATAACCTTTTACACCACGACGGTGCAGAAATGTCATTAATTGGGGTAAGTCTGCCTCAGTAAAATTTTCTGCCCGCATTCTGGCGTTGAAGCGATCCAAACCGAAGTAAATTGCATCTGCCCCATTTTCTACAGCAGCTTTAGCACATTCCCAGTTACCTGCTGGCGCGAGTAGTTCAGGGCGTTGAAGAGAAGAAGGTGGAGAGAGACGATCGCTTTTCATCAGATTTAGGGAAGGTTAACTAGCACCATAGTGATTTTATCGAAGTTATTGGGGGATGGTGGGGAAGGGGCGATCGCTATCTCCACGCTAATGTTTTAATTCATCTGGAGGTGATGAAAAAATAATCCTGTTTCCAAACATTGTGTGTACATTGTCCACTAATATTAGTTATGCTGTAAATAGAGACTCAGCTAAAGGTGGAAATTAGCCATGTCAGAAACATCATCTGCAAAAGATTGTCGCATCGATTTACGAGTTACCCAAGAGCAAAAAGAACTATTAGAAAGGGCTGCGAGTCTCAAAGGAATTTCTTTGAGTGCTTATACACTTTTTCATGTTTTGCCAGTCGCCAAGCAAGATATAGATGCAAATGAAAGGCTGGTACTGTCTAATCTTGATAGAGATTTGTTTATGTCAGTAATGGAAAATCCACCAGAACTGAAGGGAAAACTTAAATCTGCTATTCACAAATATAGACAGAAGTATGACAAGTGATAGCGAGGCAAGATGGAATTTTGTACCAATTGATAAAAAGCATCAAAGAGATTCTTTTGATTGCGGTTATGCAATTTTGAATGATTATCTCAAGAAATATGCACGCCAAAATCATAAAAAAGGAATTGCTAAAACATTTGTAGCAATTCCGGCATCAGGAAGCTTGAAGATTGATGGCTATTATACTGTCAGTGCTAGCGTTATTGAGTATGAATCGTTACCGGAATCTTATCATCGTGGAATGCCTGCTTATCCGATTCCAGCAATGCTAATTGGGAGATTAGCTGTAGATAACTCGATTAAAGGGCAAGGTTTGGGAGGTGAATTGTTAGCTGATGCTCTCTATCGTGCTGTTCGTGCTTCTCAAGAAATTGGTATGTACGCCGTGAGAGTTGATGCTATCGATTTGCAAGCAAAGGAATTTTATCTTAAGTATGAGTTTATTCCTTTTCAAGACAATGAACTCTCACTATTTCTGCCGATGGCAACGATAGTTAGAGAATTTGGTTAATTTAATTAGGGAAATATCAAAAGGGACAAAAACGAGGGTGATCGCTTTTCATCAAATTTAGGGTTAAGTAGCACCATAGTGATTTTATCGAAGTTGGTGGGGGATGGTGGGGAGAGGGCGATCACTGTCACTTTATCCCAAAGAAATACCGCTAAATTGTTGAAATAAACTGGTAGCGTAAGAATCAGTCATACCGGAGATATAGTCTGTAACTCTAAGAATTTTATTATAGGTATCTTCGTCTGAATTCGGATTGTTATATTCTTTGGGAAGCATATGATAAACCAAATTGCCTTTCTTGCTATTGTGCAGGACGGCATTAACAAATTCAGCAAATAGTTTCCCTAAAACTTCATACCCGGCAATCTGGATACTAACAACATCAGAATGTTGGAAAACAGCCGCGCGAGTTTCCTTTCCAATTTCTTCTAGGTGGTTTACATAAGTGCTTAGAGATAACAAGTCTTTATCAAACTCTCCAAAAAGTATATCTTCTTCATGTTTTAGGAAAATATCACTTGCCTCATTTATGAGTTTATTGATAGCTAAAGCCCGCAATCGCTTAACTATTTCTGTATTGCTTTCACCATGTCCTTGAATATCTTTATTTGCAATATTTGCAACTACATTCAGTAATTCCTTAGTTTTGTCAAATGGGATGTAACCCATACGATGGCCATCTTCTACATCAACAATTGAGTAACAAATGTCATCAGCTGCTTCAACAAGAAAAGCAAGCGGATGTCGAGACCACCATGCTGCATTATCATGACGGCGAATTAGACCAACCGTTTCTGCTACTTCAGCAAATAAATCTTTTTCTCCCTGGAAGAAACCATATTTTTTAACACTTTTACCTGAGTAACCGTTAAAAATAGATTTTGGTAGAGAAGATTCTCTAGGGTACTTTGTGAAAGCAGCTAAAGTTGGGCAGGTTAGTTGCATTCCGCCTTTTCTAGGGGGCATTTCAAGCTTGGTTAGAATACGAAAGCCTTGTGCATTACCCTCAAATGAATCAAAGTCAGCTTTTTGAGACTTGCTGAGAAGTTCTTCTCCTACATGGTTAACAGTGTTGTACCACGATTCAAATCCTGTACGAATAGCGTCCTCTCCAGAATGACCAAAGGGTGGATTTCCAATATCATGAGCTAGACAAGCAGCAGATACGATATCACCAAAGTCTGAAGCACGTAACCCATCCTGATTAAACTCATATTTTTTTACAATTGCCTCACCCACTATTCTGCCAAGGGAACGACCGACGCAAGACACTTCAAGGCTATGAATGAGACGAGTACGAATGTAATCATTTGTGGACAAAGAAAAAACCTGAGTTTTATCTTTGAGACGACGAAAAGGTGAGGAAAACACTAGGCGATCATAGTCTCTCTGAAAGGGAGTACGATCAAACTGAAGATTTTCTACCTCAGTTTTGCCAAGTCTTTTTGGTGTCAGGAGTTTCTTCCAATCCATCATTGCTGTGTTATGTCAAAGTAGGTTATACAATGCCTATTAGCTAGAAGCAATCGGCAATGCCACACTGTAACCCTACTTATTCAAAAGTAAAATTTATTATATATTATTAAATTAATTTAAGTAATAACCACATTTCTCATTACTCTAATCAAATCAAATCAAGCGATCGCACTTACCCCAATTCCTCAATATCAGCACTTTCCCCTTCGGACTCAACAGGCTCAAACTTAACTTTGTTATATAAATCCTGTAGTGAAATCTCAAAGGGTACGGTTACAAGTGCGATCGCTTCATCTTCTTCATCATATTCACGAAGCGTCCATTGCTTTTTCCCAATTTTGGAAAATTGATCTACATGAATCCGAGTTTGATCAATTAATAGATATTCTTGGAAAGTAGAAATAGTTCGGTAAGCCTGAAATTTATCTTCGCGATCATAGTTTTTAGTAGATTTAGACAAAACCTCAACAATAACTTGGGGATTTGTAATAATATCTGTACGGTTGTTGAAAAATTCTGGTTCACCGATTATTACTGTCACATCTGGATACGTGTAGATACGCTTTTGGTGTATCCAAAGACGCATATCGCTGTTAAACACTTCGTATTCTTCTTGTCTGAAGGCAAAGTTTAACACAGCATAGAAATTACCAGCTATCCGATTATGATTTACTGTTCCACCCGCCATAGGAATTATTTGCCCATCAATATATTCACTTTTGTAGTCAGCAGCTTCTTCTAACTCTAAATATTCCTCTGGGGTATAGTATCGCTGTTTTGTTATTTGCATAGTTTTATCAGGTAGCAATGTTTAACGATACGGAGCGTCTAGTGACCCATATTTACTGAACAGTTTAACGTGGTTAGATAGAGATGTTATGTACTTTGTACAAAGTGAGCGTAGGCGTAGCCCAACCTAGACATCGCTATCTCACTTCACAAAATAGCTCACATACTATTGATAACCGGCTGCTTGTAACAGAAACAACTTGGCATAACGTCCTCTTAGCTGTAACAATTCTTCGTGAGTTCCTTGTTCTATAACTTCGCCGTTTTCTATTACTAGAATTTTGTCAGCCATTCGTACTGTTGAGAAGCGATGGGAAATCAAAAGTACCATCTGATTTTTAGTAATAGCGCGAAAATGATTGAAAATCTCAAACTCAGCTTGGGCATCTATTGCTGATGTTGGTTCATCTAACACTAAGATATCTGCTTGCGATCGCATAAAAGCACGAGACAAAGCAATTTTCTGCCACTGTCCCCCAGAAAGTTCCTGTCCTCCCTTAAACCAACGACCAAGTTGAGTCTGAAAGCTTTGGGGTAATTGGTCAATAAAAGATTGCGCCATGCCTTTTTCAGCAGCAGTTTGCCAACGGTTTTTGTTTTCGAGATGTTCTACATCACCGATGCCAATATTCTCGCCCACAGTAAACTGGTAGCGGACAAAGTTCTGAAAAATCACACCAATCCGACGCCGCAGCACATCCACATCCCATTCTTGCAAATCCAAGCCATCTAAGAAAATTCGCCCAGAGTCAGGGGTGTAGAGTCGGGTAAGTAGTTTGATTAAGGTAGTTTTACCGGAACCGTTTTCACCTACAATTGCTAGCTTCTCTCTGGGTTTGAGATGCAGCGAAATGTTTCTCAATGCTGGCTTAGAACTTCCCGGATAAGTAAATGATACGTTTTCAAAACGGATACCATCTTGAGGATTTAAACCAATAGTTGCCTTACCCCAAGATTTTGGTACTTCTTCTTCCAGAAAATCATAGAGATTTGATAGATATAGGTTGTCTTCATACATCCCTCCAATAGAAGTGAGGGCATTGGAAAAAGTAGACTGTCCTTGGCGAAACACAGTGAGATACATTGTCATATCTCCCAAGGAAATCTTACTTTGCACTGTTTCCAGTACAATCCAAGCATAAGCTAGGTAAAAAGCACCAGTACTGACTAAACTTAGGAGATACCCCCAAAATCCTCGCCGGAGAGTTAAATCGCGGTCTTCGCCATAGAGTTGATCGAACAGGTTGCGGTAACGCCCTAGCAACATCTCTCCCAGTTGGTAAAGTTTGACTTCTGTGACAAAATCTTCTCTTGCTAGCAGATTTTCTAAGTAGTGCTGTTGACGAGTTTCTGCCGCACGCCAACTAAACAAGCGAAAGCCTTCTCCAGCAAACTTTGTTTCGGAAATAAATACAGGCATAGCTGCCAAAATTAGCACCACTACCGCCCAACCTGAGAAATTTACTAATAAAATACCGTAAGTGAAAAGGGAAAGAGCATTTTGCACTAACCCAAAGGTGCGGTTTACTAAAGAAAGGGGACGAACTGATGCTTCTCGTCGCGCATTGGTCAATTTGTCATAAAATTCTGAGTCTTCAAACTGCCTAAGATCGAGTGTCAGCGCCTTTTCTAAGATGAGTACATTCACTCGCTGACCCATTAGCGCCCGCAATAATGACTGACAAATGGTGATTCCCCGTTGACTACCTGCTAGTAAAATTACAGCGATCGCTTCTAATCCTACATAAGATAGGGAAGGATAAATATTGACAAAACCATTGTGTGAGTTAGATTGAGATGCAACTACCACTCCATCCACAATTAACTTACTGATGTATGATATCGCCGCCGGTAAAAGACCAGCAACTATTGTTAAACTTGCCAGAAGAATAGTAAGCGATCGGCTAGTAGTCCATACTAAACTTACAGCCCGTCCACTGTACCGGAAAACTGTCAGCGATTGGGGCAGGATATTTCTTTTTTTTTAATCTTCATCTTTATTGCCGCGAGATACCCTAGCTTGGGCGGATCTTCCTGACTCTATTAAATCTTTATTAATTTTACATTTTTCTAAGAATGTTCGCTGAAAACTCCAAAGTTAAAACCTAAAAACTTGTTGGGGTCTTGATTTGGGATAGTCATACCATTTCACCAAAGGATTGATACAAATCACTTTTCTTACCTTCTCCTCAACCCCAAGATGGTTTCATACAAAGAAAGAAAAAACTTTATCGAGTTGGTTCGAGAGGGCACGTTGTGCTTGAGGGATATATCCTAGAGTTGATTGTCATCGTCTGCCTACTCAATAAGAGCTAATACTGGAACAATGGGAGTAATGCTAAACCCACATAATAAACCATGAGTGAACTTCCCAATACTCTTGAAGATGCGATCGCTCAATCTCGTGTAGCTGTCCAAGCTGCGCTTGCAGATGGTTGTACTCGCATACAAGTTGAGTTCCTGTTCCCAGAACTCAAGTTTATGCCGGTAGCGGAACAATTTCTGCCACTGTTTACAGAATATGGTTCCCGTTTGAAGATTTTCTTTGCTGACGCTGGTGCTGCGGCTTTAGCCCGACGCGATTGGGGTGATGCACCATTTCAAATTTTGGATATTGGTACGGGAAGGACTGCTTCTTTGCAAACAAAAATTCAGCCAGAGGATGAAATTTTCTTATTCATCGCGCCCACTTCTGTAGAAGTACCGCAGTTGGAAAAGTTATGTGAAGTCATAGGCGATCGCCCTTTAGTCTTGTTAAATCCCCGCTTAGAAGATGCTGGAACTGTAGGTATTGGTTATACAGCAAGAAAAATCCGCGATCGTTTTCTCAGTACTATTGAATCTGCCTATTACCTTCGCCCTGTAGACGATGAAACCGCCGTGTATCGCTCCTACCCAGGACAATGGGAAGTTTGGCTAGAAACCGACGGCGAATATAAAAGAATTGCCGAATTACCCAAAAGGCCATCGGGTGATGAGTTGGATCTTATCCTTTTAAAGGGACAACCGCAAACAACAGATGGGACACCTGCGAGAAAGCCTAATGTGTTTAAAAGTTTGCAACGGTTTTTAAAAGCGTTGAGTAGTTAGGATAATGCAGAGGTAGCAGGAGAAAAGTTTCTCTTCTGCTGCCTCATTTTGAGTGGTCATTAACTTACAGCATAATCCGTATACTGCTGGATGTAAGGTGGGTGAAATCCAACTACAATATCGTGTTTGGTACTCCCATAGCCACTAATTGCTTACCGATATCCTCTTCTGTACCATTCCACTAAATCCAAATCTTGCCGTTTTTGATATCAAAACGCATTACAGGGCCAAAAACCCTCTGTCTATTTTGCCAGCCAATGTATATTAATTGGTAATGATCTTGCCAAAGAGACGCGATTAATGGCGTCTCTACAACTTTTTTAATTCGCTTGCAACGGCGCATTTAAGACTTTCTCAATGCGATCGCGCGTTTCTAGTAAGTGCGCTTTGGTATATTCATCATCTGAATTAACTCCTTTGAGTTTCTCATCTAGTTGTTTAAGTTTATACCACGCCAAAGTCCGGGCGTCTTCTGGGACATATTCTTTTCGCAATACCATACCCGTCAAAATATCTAGGTATTGCCGTTGCAAGCCTCGCCGCAAACTAGCAATCTTCATTGGTTTACCTTTTGGTTTGATTACTTCTGTCCAGATATCTGATTGCAAAGTGTCAAATAGTTCAGGCAAAGTTAGTGCATTTTCTGGCTTTGTTTTCAGTTCAATATCCTTGAGGCGAGAGAGGCGATCGCCTGAGAGTAAATCTCGCAACACAGAACCTTGCATGAACAACACTAAGTCATGAATTGGAAAATCCAAACGACCAACTTGCGGAGTACTACCCCAATGCCGCCAACGGGAAGGTGCTAATTTATTCAGTAGTTCTGGTGAAAAGCTGAGGGCATCTTCTGCAAATACATACTTTTGCAGTGTTTCTAAAGCCTGTCGTTGTTTTTCAACTGGTACTGGTTCAAATGGTAATCGATGTTGGCTTACTCCAGAGGGTATTTCGCTGGGGTGGATGCGATAGAAAGACTGTCCGCCAATGTATTTTGTAGTGTAATATATCTGCTGAAAATAGTTACCCAATACTGTACTAAAACGTTCGCTCACATCGCTGTAACTATCACCAGCCATAGGGTAACGTTTATCAAGGCGTTCCCACATCACCCGCGAATTATTCAATTGCCACTGCGAATAAAGCAGGACATTGCCACTGTTATCCCAAGCATCAACTGTTGGGTCAAGGTCATACATATCTTCATCTGTAGAATAACTCAACTCTGGCTTATAGGATTGTGCAGCAATTTCTGACAAAATTGGCTTTTCTGCTATGGGAGTTGATGTTTGAATTGGGATGTAGCCATACTTAATCGCCCATTCATCATAAGGCCCCACCATACTGGGAAAATAATCTCCCTGTTTTGTACCTTGAGGGGCAATATTGGGCGGAATATAATCCATCACCGAAGTTGTCAAACCTTTAGTTTTGGTAATTTCCGTATTATTCATCTCGTCGGGTGGTAACATTGTACTACCACGGAAGTTATGACGTAAACCAAGAGTATGTCCAACTTCGTGAGCGATAATCAAACGTAAATATTGATTGATATATTCTTTCACATGGTCTGGAGTGGCCATGGTATCTGGCAGCAGTGACATTGCCAGTGAACCATAGGCAAACTGGTTAGCAGCTTCCATCCCGTAGCATAAATCGTACTCGCCTGCCATTTTCGATAAACGATTTAACAACCCCTGTTGTGTTTGCGTCTGCTGGGGCTTACCATTATCTTTCGCATCTAAACCATTGCTACAAAGTAGACGATTTTGCATCAAAGCTGATAAAGTAGTGCGATTTTCAGTTTGGCTAGGTTGGACGATTTTGTGATACTCACTCTTAAGTTCCCGCACAAAGCTGGCATCTACGAGAATATCCGCATCCAGAATTTCCCCAGTTAATGGGTTAACGCGAGATGGGCCTAATGCAAAATAACCATCGACTGTGTTGATCCAGCGAATGGTGTTGTAGCGAATATCTGCTGGATCCCATGTGGCATCATCTGGCATTTGGCGGACTTCAATTGCATCCTTAAATCCAGCATTGAGAAAGGCTTTGTTCCACATTAAAACGCCTTCTTTGATAGCATCGCGGTACTCTAAGGGAACAGCGTTATCAATCCAAAAGACAATCGGTTTTTTGGGTGGAGAAATTGCTGCTTTCGGGTCTTGTTTTTCCAAATTCCAGCGATTGATGTAGCGGACAAAAGAATCGCCGCGATCGTCTTTGGATAAATCTTGGTAGGCGGTGATGAAATAACCGATGCGATCGTCAGCAAGGCGCGGGCGATAATCTTTATCAGGTAGTTGCGAAAGACTATAGTGAACGCGCAAGGTATAACCACGGTTGTCAGCTAACGATGCAAAGCTTGCTACTTCACTGTCATGATCGCTGCTACCGGAGAAATTTAAAACTGACTCAATTTCTAAGTTTTGGGGAAAAGCTTTAGCAGTACCAAAATAAGATTGATCTGTTGTTGCTGGAACTCCTAAACTTGCAGATAATCCACCTAAATCTGTCAGTAGCAAATCTCCCAAGTCGATAAGAAGAGTTTTGCGTTGTGGATGAATACTTTTAAGGGAAATGCTGTAGAGAACAGAATCACTAAAAGACCGGGTTAGCGATCGCACTTGGGGATCTCCCTCACGAGTGCGAAAATTAACATTGCGGATCACAAAGTTTAATTTATCATCTACCCGTTGGAAATAAAACAAAAAATCTTGTAGAGGCATACCACTGTAAATACCCCGTTCGCCAATACCTGATTCCAGGGTTGCTGTAGCTAGGTAATTTTTATTGAGTTGCTCTGGCTTAATTTCTAAATAAATTTTATTCTTTTCTTTATTACGATATAAAGTAAACAATCCCCCTGACTTTTGAGTGTCTTTGATGACTTCATCAAATGGCTCTAAATCATCCTTTGCTGTTGGGGTTTTGCTAGGTTTAGGCTTTTCTGCGGGTTTTGCAACTTGCAATAATGGTTGCTGTCCTGCTTTTTTAAGGTCTTTCACCACCCAAATAAATGGTTGAGGCTGTGCATGTTTATTTTGATTAACTACCCAAACTTGCCCTGACGGTAGCCTCTTTTCCTGAGCAATATTGATGTTATTTAGCGATAATGCTGAGGTTTTAGTTGAAGGAGTCTCTATTGTTAAGTGACTATTAGATTTCTCTCCACTTCTGGTTGTAACTAAGGTTTCTACAACCCGCACAGCTTTATGATTGCCTGACAATGTATCAATCTTAACAGACGGTGACTTAGCACTAGCCGTTGCTATTCCTAAAAACAAACTATGTAACAAAATAATATAAAAAGTTAAGCTGTTCTTCATCCCCTGTATCCCCGATAGTTATTTCGTAGTTAATTTTTAACTTTTGCAAAGCTATGTAGCCTGCTTTTTGTCGATTCTCTTAGATGCTTTAGATTAAGCTGTTAAGTTAGACTTCAATTTTAGTTGCTCTTTTTACGCAATGTTCATGCTGTTGTACAGTAGAATTTTTCCTAACAATTGCAACTCTCACAAACAGTAAGTATTATTTTTACATCAGACTTGTAAATATTGTGGGAAAAAAGCATAGCAAATTAGCCAAAGGTAGAAAATTACTTGATTTTTGAAATAATTTTTCTGATGATACTTTATTTCATCAGGAGAAGAGGCTTGAGATTACTACGTGTTACTGAGAAGCCGCCTTCCAGGAACACCACGAAGTTGGTGTAAACCATTAGAGAAATTGCCAACCTATAAGATTTTTCGTGTAGTATTTATTGATACTATTAATTTTTGACAATGGCAAGGAAACTAGCATAGATAAATTTTTAATTCAGAATTATCAAAACAGTAATTTAAATGTAACAACGGACACAGAAATGTCAACATATTTATCTCAAGTTTGGCAACTGCTGAGAAATTATGTGAGGGATATAAGGTTAGAAGAGATGCCAAAGACTACATCTGTAAAAACCGAAGCAGTTTTACCTCAAGGAAAAAGTATTAAAGAACCTTATAAAAACGTTAAATTTGCTCAAGATAATTTACAGGAAGATTTATGGTTTCAAAGACTGCAAGAAAGCTTAGAAAAATGGGCAATAACAAAGAGCGGTTTGACTTATAAAATCGGCGATGGGGCATTAGACACATTATCTTCTGGGTTCTGCTTTAGAGTGTGCGATCGCCAGATGCATGAAGAGATTTATGATTTACTGGGCAATGGAGCTTTAAAACCAGAAAGAGTCAACCAACTAATGGAATCGGCTGTTAATGGTCAAAAAATTCGCCCAGAACTGCTTTTTTGGCGGCTAGAAGATTTTTATCATCGCTGGTGTCAGGGAAAATTCATCGATGAGACACCAGATGATAACCTACCTCAGAAAACAATGTTAAAGTTAGCGGCGCAAAATATTGCGATCGGGCTGAGACAGGTTGACATCTATGCAGGGCTAAACGTACTAATTTTACTGTTAGAGTTACACCGCTACGCCCAAGAGCGAGATGAACTCAAACAAAAAATTACTTTCTATGCATCTGCTCAACCAGACACAGACAATTTTTTCACATCCCAGCTGCTACGGATCATCAACTATAGCGATGCCTTGGAAATCGGCAATTTTAGCAGTATAGTCGGGCAATTTCTCAGAGGCGGCAACTTTAAAAGTGCTTATCTAGGCGATGCCAACCTAACTGGTGCAGACTTTAGAGGCGCTGACCTCAGCCTTGCTTATCTTGGCGATGCCAACTTAACTGGCGTAAACTTCAGTGGTGCCAATCTTAGCGGCGCTAACCTCGGCGATGCCAACCTGAGTGGTGCAAACCTAAGCGGTGCAAACCTCACTGGTGCCGACCTCAGCAGCACTAACCTGAGTGGTGCAAACCTTAGTTGTGCCAACCTGAGCCGCGCCGACCTCAACCGCGCCGACCTTAGCAGCACCAACCTCAACCGCGCCGACCTCAACCGCGCCGACCTCAACCGCGCCGACCTCAGCAGCACTAACTTTAGCCATGCCGACTTAAGTAACGCTATCCTTTTCGGTGCAAATCTGAGTGAAGCCAACCTCCGCAGTACTAACCTTAACCATGCTGACCTCTGTCGTGCCGACCTCAGTGGTGCTGATTTGAGTCACGCCATCCTTAACGGTACTAACCTTAGCGACACAATTCTTTTCAGTACCAACCTTAGTGATGCTATCCTCATCGCTGCTGACCTCAGCTATGCCAAACTTAACGGTGCCAAGCTTAACGACGCTAGACTCAACGGTGCAATGTTCTTAGGAGCAGACCTTAGTGGTGTAGACCTGAGTCGGGTAATCCTCAACGAAGCCGATCTTAGTGGGGTGATTCTTAGCGAAGCCGACCTCAGTGGTGCTGACCTCACCGACGCTATCCTGTTCGGTACAGACTTCAGCTATGCCAACCTTAACAATGCTAACCTCAGTGGCAGTAACCTCAGTGGTGCTATCCTCAATGGTGCGGATCTTAGCCACAGTAATCTAAGTTATGCCATTCTCGGTGGGGCTGACCTCAGCGATGCCAACATGGAAAAAATGACCTGGGGTAAAAAGCAGCAGTGGGAAGGTGTGCGGGGATTAGAGACAGCAGTTAATGTGCCGGAGGCGTTGAAGGAAGAACTGGGATTGAATTGAGATGAGAGAGATGAGGGAGAAAGTAAAACCCAAGCTTGAAAACGAACTTCCGAGTTCTAATGTGAAAAGATGGGCATCTCAGCTTGAGTAATGACCAATACTACATCAAAATCAGTTCTAAGTATGCTAAATGTACATCAGAAGCCTATTCCCGCTTGCTAGAGTGTGAGTAGTTCACGTAAAATATAGTGCCATTGTTGCAGCAGTTCTCATGACCTCATCTGCGTCTTTTGACACATTAGAGTCTTTACAGGCGGATATCGCTGAATTGATCGTTCGCTTACCGACATTAAAAAACCGGCAATTTATTCAGCAAGCACTTGCTACTATTGTTCGTCTAGCTGATACCGAAATTGAACGTCTCGATTGGAAAATCTTGTCGGCTGCCTTAGCAGATATGGAACGCGGTTTTCAGCTTTTCTATGATTACCGACACGTTCGCAAAGTCACTATCTTTGGTTCCGCGCGTCTAGCGCCAGATACACCAGAATACGAAATGGCCGTTGAATTTGGTCGTGCTGTTTCTCAATTAGGATTTATGGTGATGACCGGCGGTGGCGGTGGAATCATGCAGGCGGGTCATGAAGGGGCTGGGCGAGAAAATTCTTTTGGATTAAATATTCAGTTACCCTTTGAACAGGAAGCGAACCCTTTTATAGAAGGTGATCCTAAGCTAGTTCACTTCAAATATTTCTTTACCCGCAAGCTGTTTCTCCTTAAAGAAAGTGATGCTGTAGCCTTGTTTCCGGGAGGCTTTGGCACTCAAGATGAAGCTTTTGAATGCATGACATTAAGCCAGACTGGCAAATTTGGCCCTGTACCTCTAGTTTTAATTGATCGCCCTGGTGGTGATTACTGGCGGTCTTGGAGCGAATATGTTGATAAGCAACTAGTGCAAAATGGTCTTGTCAGTCCTGAAGACCCCAGTCTTTACACGGTGACAGATAACGTGGATGTGGCTTGTGATGCCGTTACACGTTTTTACCAGGTTTATCACTCTTCTCGATATGTTGGTGGAAAGTTAGTCATCCGCTTGAAGACAGATATATCAGATGCTCAGGTAGAGCAACTCAATGCTAATTTCAGCGACATTATTATTCAAGGACGGATTGAAAAAAGTCAGGCATTACCTCAAGAAGCACAAGATGAAACTGTTGAACTACCTCGACTCATTTTGTACTTCAATCAACGTGACTTGGGGCGCTTGTATCAGATGATTGCCACAATTAACCGGATGGGTACTCCTTCACCAGAGGATGCAGCACATCCAGAAAGAAAGTAAATATTAATTAATTCGTAATTCGTAATTCGTAATTCGTAATTATATTTGCGGACTTATTCTCTCCAAAACGCTAAGAGCGAACGTTCTGCGCTAACGTAATTTTCGGATTTGAGTCCCGTACTAAATTCTAAAATCGTTGGTCTATAATTAGTCGGGGTATGAATCCTTAACTAATTCAATTACGGGCGTTACTGAATTCAGATATGAAAATGATTTTGGATGATTTCAAAACTTTTGTAGAGACTAGCAATTGCAACCTCTATACACCCAGATTCATACATTTAATCAGCAATGCCCAATTACGAATTACGTTATCGAGTATTCCAGCGTCATTACGAATTACGAATTATTTTTATGAGATGCGATCGCTTTATACCTATCCATAAAATTTTCTTATAACTAAACTAATTCATATCATTGCCTCAGCTAGAGATTTTTTATTTACATGCGGCTATCTTTATGAGGAATGGGCATTTTGGCATTGTTAAAGGAGCCGCGAAAACAATACGATTCACCCCACTTACAGATGAGAGAAACAGCAGTTATTATGACTCAATACTGATTCTTGCAAAAAAGCTTGTATATTAGCACAGTAAACACTGTGTCACATCTTAACAGAGGAATAAAATATGCTGGAATTATTGGGTTCAGGTTTGGTGTCGCTCTGGCTAGAGATGGCCGGGGTACAAATCAAACCTCTAGATGCCTTAGACGCTTTGACTTGGCAAAGTAGCCCTGGCTTAGTTCTTGCCCCCGATCCTAATCCAACTGGGGCTACTACGGTGCAGGAATATCTGAAACAGCTAATAACATCGAAACTGATAGCGCAAAATCTGGCCCAAAGTCAGGGAATTTGGATGCAGTCGGGGCCGATGCTGATGGCAAATCACCAAGGTACAACACCTCTGCCAGCTGCCTCTTTAACCAAAATTGCTACTTCATTAGTTGCTTTGAAAACCTGGGGGCCAGATTACCAATTTGATACCTTAATCAGTGCCACTGGCCCAGTGGTAAATGGGGTTGTGCAAGGCGATTTGGTGATTACTGGTGGTGGCGATCCGATGTTTGTTTGGGAAGAAGCGATCGCTCTTGGTAATACTCTCAATAAAATGGGCATCAAGCAGGTAAAAGGAAATTTGATTATTAATGGCAGGTTTGCCATGAATTTCCAACGTCAGCCGATGTTAGCAGGTTTGATGCTCAAGCAAACACTAAATCGTGCGACTTGGGGCCGCCCCGCTATCTATATACACTCAATCATGCCCAAGGGAACGCCCAAGCCTCAAGTTGTTATTGCTGGTGCGGTGAAGGTTGAGGCGCAACCAAACCCCCGACAGATTTTGTTACTGCGTCATCGTTCATTGCCTTTGAAGCAACTGCTCAAGGAAATGAATATTTACAGTAACAACGATATGGCAGAGATGCTGGCAGACTCAGTAGGAGGAGCAGCTGTAGTACAGTCAACTGCTGCTAACCTTGCTAGAGTGCCACAAGTGGAAATTCAGTTAATCAATGGTTCTGGACTAGGGCCGGAAAATCGCATTTCCCCTAGAGCTGTTTGTGCCATGCTAATGGCTATTCAAGTTGAGGCATCGGCTCATCAATTGAATCTCGCTGACTTATTTCCTATGTCTGGATTTGATCATCGGGGGACAGTACACTCCAGACACATTCCTCTTGCTACTGTGATCAAAACTGGTACTCTCCGGGATGTGAGCGCCTTAGCGGGAGTGATGCCTACACGCGATCGCGGTTTGGTTTGGTTTGCTATTATCAACCGGGGGACAAATGTCTGGGGTTTGCGGACTGGACAAGATCAACTGTTGCAAAGTGTTGTAAAACAATTACAACTACCTCTAACCGTTCCTGTTGCCCTTACTCCTCATTCAGCCATCAACTCTTTACCCCAGCTAGGCGCAGATAGTCGCAATGAAATTTTATTCAAAAGTTAGTTCATCTATACTTTACCGTTAAAACAGAGAGTAAGCCTGTCTGATTCGCAATCCAAAAGTTTTATTGATGGGTAAAAACCGAACTTGTAAAGGGTAAATGTCCATAATAGCTTTTGGGTTAAATTTTCTATTAAGTTGAGTACAGGTAGTTCGCAAAATGCCCTAACCCCATTATTGGGGAGAGCAGGCGAAACCTGAAGTAAAAGCCAACGTCAATTTTGTAAAAATAACTGTAAATAGATTTGTCACGACTAAGCAACAATTAAGCTTATAAATCAGGTTGTGATTATGCGATTTCTCAAATTACCCAGGTCTTTACGCCAACTCAGTACTCATGTTTTAGCGATCGCGCTAGGAGTTCTGCTAACCGTTAGCACATTGCAAGTGTTGCCTTCCCAAGCCGAACCAGCACCTATAGTAACTACTGGAGATACTTCACAACTGATTGCCCAACGGCAATCACCAGCCACTGGTGTGATCGGTAGCAGTAGCTTTGTCACAGCAGCAGTGAATCGTGTAGGTTCAGCAGTTGTTCGGATTGATACTGAGCGGACAATTACTCGTCGGGTTGATCCATTTATGGAAGACCCTTTTTTCCGTCGTTTTTTTGGTGACGGTTTCTCCCAACAGGTTCCTTCTGAGCAGTTACGCGGATTAGGTTCAGGTTTCATTATTGACAAGAGCGGGTTAGTTATGACTAATGCTCATGTGGTCGATAAGGCTGATAAAGTAACAGTCCGACTCAAAGATGGTCGCACTTTTGAAGGGAAAGTTCAAGGTATTGATGAAGTCACAGATTTGGCAGTAGTCAAAATTAATGCTGGTAGCGATTTACCAGTCGCGCCCTTGGGTTCTTCTAATAATGTCCAAGTAGGAGACTGGGCGATCGCAGTTGGTAATCCTTTGGGATTTGATAATACCGTTACTTTAGGAATTGTCAGTACTCTGAAACGTTCCAGCGCCCAAGTTGGCATTAGTGACAAACGCTTAGATTTCATTCAGACAGACGCTGCCATTAACCCTGGTAACTCTGGTGGGCCGTTATTGAATGGCCAAGGTGAAGTGATTGGCATTAACACAGCCATTCGCCCTGATGCGATGGGTATTGGGTTTGCGATTCCTATTGATAAAGCTAAAGCGATCGCAGGACAATTGCAACGTGATGGGAAAGTTGCTCACCCCTATCTGGGCGTGCAAATGCTAACTTTGACACCTGATATTGCCAAGCAAAATAACACCGATCCCAATTCTCCTATTCAAATACCAGAAATTAATGGTGTTTTTGTAATGCGAGTTGTCCCCAATTCTCCAGCTGCATCTGCGGGTATCCGGCGCGGGGATGTAATTCTTCAAGTTGATGGTAAAGCTATTACCAGTGCTGAACAATTGCAGAATGTTGTGGAAGACAGTCGTCTTGGTCAAGTATTACAGGTGAAAGTGCAACGAGGTAATCAGACACAGCAACTTTCAGTCCGCACAGCCGAGTTGCAAAATGCTTCTTCTTAGAAGGGCAATATAGCCGATTTTAATAGTGTGGAATAGTAGGGGCACAGCAATGCTGTGCCCAAAGCGCGTGTAGTCTATAAAGGTTTTTAACCCACGGAGGTGGGTAAAGTCTCGTGTAGCCGCAAATTCCAGTAGCCAAGGCGAGTAACAATTTAGACTTTTCAAACATCCTCTTTGAATAGAAACCTGGCAGAGAAGCAATTATTGAGGATTCTGAGTGAAGCGAATTGTTTTCTGTGATTTTGATGGCACGATTACGGTCGAAGAAACGTTCGTCGCAATGCTGAAGCAGTTTACACCAGAAGTTGCTGCTCAGGTACTGCCAGAAATTTATGCAAGACGAGTGACGCTTCGTCATGGAGTACGTCAGATGCTTGAATCAGTCCCATCCTCTAGCTATCCAGCGATCATCGAATTTACACGCTCACAGCCCATTCGCTCCGGATTTTCAGAATTTTTAGATTTTTTGGCTACCGAGCAAATCCCGCTTGTTGTCGTTTCTGGGGGATTGCAAGGTATGGTTGAAGCAGTTCTTGAACCTTTTGGTACTCGAATCAGCGCCATTCATGCTATCGATGTCAAGACAGCAGGTTCCTTTTTATCTGTGAATTCACGTTATGAAGGTGGATCGGAAATGGTTGCTAAAGCCCAAATTATGGCAACTTATGATGTAGATGAGTCAATTGCGATCGGCGACTCCATCACAGATTGGAGTCTTGCCCTTGCAGCATCACTCGTCTTTGCTCGTCCACCGCTCACACAGTATTTAGAAGAACATCAGAAGTTTTATCTGGTTTGGGATGATTTCGTTGATGTACGTAACCAACTTGCAGAATGGTTGATAAACAAGAGAAAAGGCTAAATTTTGAACAGAATCAGGAGCGTGGCGATAGCGCTACAACTACTCTAAATCACTTACCAACAGCTAATACTAGACCTTCACGAGCTAGTATTCCTTGAGGAAAAGCAGATTTAACATCGACTTGAACCTGATCAAGAAAATCATCATGATCATCTGGGTGATGATGAGAAATGGCTAGCCGTTTAACGCCAGCATTCAGAGCTGCATTCACCGCAGTTTGCCAAAGCAAATCAGCAGAGTCATGGTTGTCAGATGTAGGCGGAGTGTAAGTAGCATTGGCAATTAGCAAATCAACGCCTTGAATGAACTGTAAAATCCGCTTTCGCTCGACTTGATCGGCATTCTGGTGCAAATCTGTGACATAGGCAACGCTATACTCTTGCCAAGTGACTCGGTAGCCAACTGACCTCTGAGTTTGATTAATTAATGCAGTTGTAATAGTGACATCATCTAGCTTCACGTCAATGTCTGGAGTGAGATTGTAAAACTGCAATTCCGACTGCATTACCTGTAAAGGATAAGGAAAGTGTGGCTGGAGCATCTGATCATACAGACATTGTTTAATTGAGGCTCCATTTGATGCAGCTGTGCCGTAAATATGGAAACAATTTTCCCCAATAAATGCTGGAGCAAAAAAGGGAAACCCTTGAATTCTATTTGATTGGCAATTGGTAAAAAATAAATGGGCTTCTAATGGCTGTTGCATTTCTTGCCAAGTTTTACCCAGTATGCGTAAGCCAGTACCGCCATCAAAAATCAAGCGTTTCCTGGCTACATGCATTTCTACACAAGCGGTATTACCACCATAACGACTGGTATTGCTACTTGGAGTGGGAATCAAACCTCTTACACCCCAAAATTGCACGATAAATTCACCTGCTGGGCTACTCGGCAGGGTTGATGACTTTTCAGGTGCGTAGCTCTGGGAATCCGACAACTCAAAATTTGACATTTTCCTTGAAATTAGACCTTACTGAGCAGATCATCGTAGTGCCGCACTTCTAACAGCCTGTTTTTTTCGTCCACAATCACTACCTTAGGAGAGTAACTTTTTAACTCTTCTGGAGTAAACTGCCCGTAAGTCATTATAATCAAGCGATCGCCAATAATGCCTAGACGTGCCGCACCCCCATTTAGCTCAATTATTCCTGAATGGGCTGGAGCCGGGATTGCATAAGTGATAAAGCGCTGACCATTGGCATTATTAACTATTTGCACCTGCTCATAGGGTAAGATGCCAGCTTTTTCCAAAAGCATTTCATCAATGCTGATACTACCCACATAGTTGATATTTGCTCCCGTGAGGGTGCAGTTATGAATTTTTGCCAAAAGGAGAGTGCGCTGCATTTGGGTTTGAGTTAGTGACAGATTTTACAATCCGTAACAAGTGAAAGTTCTTAAAGTGAGGAGTGATAAGTTAGGAGTGAGGAGTGAGAAATAAAAATTCATAACTCTTAACTTTTAACGAACTTTGGGAGTTTAAGTTCCCTGCCTAATGACGGCAGCCCGTTTTGGTTCGGGGTCTAAATCTCCGTTGCAAAACGTAATTGCAAATTGCGAATTGTTTTAACTCTTAACTCTTAACTCCTAACTCCTCTATTATCCTCTATAAGCTTTGACGGACTTTTCTACTAAAGCTGCAACTTTGTCCACATCTTGCCAACCGAGAATTTCAGTCACCTTTTTTTCCAAATTTTTATAACTACGGAAAAATTCGGCAATTTCATCTAAGCGGTGTGGCGCTAAGTCATTCAGGGATTTGACCTGAGTGTAGCGCGGATCTTTGTCAGGAACACAAAGGATTTTTTCATCGCGATCGCCACCGTCAATCATTTCCAAAAAGCCAATGGGCCGTGCGGCAATCACACAGCCTGGAAAGGTTGGTTCATCAATTATGACCATACCATCAAGGGGATCGCCATCATCAGCCAAAGTATTGGGTACAAAGCCATAGTCATAGGGATATTGTACTGAGGAATAAAGTACTCGGTCTAGAGCAAAAGCTTCTAATTCCTTGTCGTATTCGTATTTATTTTTACTTTTGCCAGTAATTTCAATCAGAACGTTGATTAGACCTGGTTTCGGTTGGGCAGGAATACGAGATAAGTCCACAAAAAACTCCTCTGATAACAATAAATCACGGGGACACTCAGTCAGTTTCTCTCCCCGTGTAGAATTTTAGGGCAATATGGATCTCTTCCCAACGTATTCATTTCACGAGATTGGGCATTGGAAAGAGGGAGAGGGGCGGGGAGTAGGAAGCAGGGGAGGCAGGGGAGCCAAGAGGTATATGTTCTTCAGCCATTCTTATCTCCTCCTGACGGTTCAGATAAGCTTTTTTCTTCCCCCCCTGCTCCCCCTGCTTGCCTCAACGGATAAATTTCTTAACCCAAGCGTATTGCCCCCTGCAACCCTATCCTGCCTCAACCAAGAAATTCTTTAACCGAACAGTATTGCCTTATCTCTGCCATTCCTAATTGAAATGGAAAAAGCGTTGTGAAGTTTCTTCACAACGCTTTTTCCAAGAGGGTATTATTCTGTTACATCTTTAAAATTGCTGTTGGAGGGATTTATTTCTGCCCGTACTCTGTCAAGACAACTAAAATCCGAAGTCACACAATAAAGATTTCAGCTTATTCTTGATGAACTACATTTAAATCTAGAGAGATTGTCTCAAAATTAGTTTTCTCCTTTTTTGTAGCTTTTTTGCTGGTGAAATGCTACTGAAAAGCTTTATCAATCTTGATTTCCTTTAAAATCTTGAACCAGTGGCTGCTGGTTATTTTGAACATCAGTTGAAGAATAGTGGGCGATGACAAATACGGGTAGAATGAGAGTTAATAGAGCGATCGCAGTTCCCACAATGTCTGCCAAACGTTGGGAATATGTGTCGGTATTGGCAGACTGGCTATTTGAATTCATACAAAATTGAAGTTGTTCGTAACACTGTATAGGTCTACTCTCTGATTGAGAGTCTTAATTGCTATGTTAGCTATTTTTAAACTGTAGAATGTGTAGCATCTTACAATCTAAACCAGTTCTATAACTGTCATAATAGTCTTTTTATACATGGAGTTCTTAATACAAAATTAAAATTAAACAAATCATGTTTTATTTTGCAATTAATATTTTTAGATGTTTCCCTGTATGGTGTAATGGTTCGCATTCGCAAAGCCAACGTTGACAGCATCATAAATTACATTTTTTCGCTGTTTGAAGATTAATTAGCAAAACATATTTGTCCGATACTTCATCATTATAACATCTTAAAATGCCTTTGATAAGGTCATTGTACTGGAATTGCTAATTTGTGATACAGGACACAAAACAGCAATTGCACTGAGAAATATTCAATGCTTTTGATTGTTATACAGTAGTTATACACAAAAAATTTGATGCTAGACAAGAAATAGATAGGAGTAATTTTCGTAACCAAGAATAGTTACCGAATAAATACAGATGCATCAATTGCGTGTGCAGAATGGATTCAGTGATACTACTAAACAGATATTTTATAATTTCAATTTTTGAATAAATAATATTACAGCAATTTTGTCAATCTATATATAGATAGATATAAAAATATTTTAGAAGGTGGCGTAGAGGTCTAGGAGTTATCGGCAAACTTTGCTCATGTCTGAACAAAATACCTAATCCCAATTTACAAATTATAAATCCGTATAAGTTTTTGAATAACAAATTAATCAACTAAAAAAACCGCCACTAAATATCATAGGGCGGTCTGGTTAAGCAATCGGAGGGTAATTACAGATTACTCTGCTAATAAATCAAATTGCTGTAACGAAGTTTGCATTAAATTGGGGATTGGGCATTGGGGATTGGACAATAATTAATAGTTCTTCTCCCTCTGCTCCCCCACTCCCTACTCCCTTCCATAAACACTCATTGGTTCCTTGATAAATCGAGTGTAAAGATGCTTAAACGTAGATTTAATTACGCGGGGCATACCAAAATCGATGGGCATTAACTTCTCTGGTAGCCGCCAATCTTCTATTTTTAATAAGTCAGGATTTAAATATGGAAACTCTATATCAGCTAGTTTTGGACAAACTCCTAGCCTTTGGGAAGCTGCAACTGTGGGCACTTGTTCAGGAGGAACATTAAGGATTTCTATCATTGCCCGATCTAAGGCAAATATATCTGATGCGGCTGCTAAAATTCCCAGTTGGCGAGGTTCACCATTACTGGGGCCATTTCCTTCATGACCGATAATGCCATCTAATATGGTTAAGTTAGGGTTAATTGCTCTGGCAGTTTCTACTAACATTTCACCAAATCTATTCGCATCTTTTCCAGCTTCCATGTGCCACCAAGCTTTCATTTTGCCGGGGACGCAACCAAATAAATTTTTTACACCCAGTGTTAATGTCAATTGCATGTGTGATTTTACTTTAGGTAAGTTAATCACTACATCTGCTTCCATTGCTTCTTTAGACAGCCGCAGATGATTAAAATTGTCACTAACAGTTTGGTAACGCTGACCATGAAAATCGATGATGGGAAGATTGAGTTCTTCTAAAATAGGCAGATAGCCATTTGCTACTGCGACGCCTTTGGCACTGCCAAAAGCAGGGCTATCGCCCAAAAATGGCTTACCGCCAACTTCAATTACCATCTGGGCAACTTCGTAAACTAGTTCGGCACGGGTGATACACTCTTTACCAGGACGCGATCCTGTAAGTAGATTCGGTTTGAGTAAAACGCGATCGCTTTTTTTCACAAATGTTGCCATTCCTCCAAAAGGTTCCAGCAGTGTAACTAAAGATTCTCGTAAAGCTTCTCGTTCATAAGATGTAGCCCGAATGAGACTGACAGATGATTTTTGAGTCTGCATGGATAATAAATTACCAGTAATGAAGATATTCTTTTATCTTCCTATTTATACCAATTCTCTAAAATCTCGCGTACTAGTACAGCATTTTATATCTTGCACCAGGCCACTAGAAGTCGCGGCTACACAGACAAAACCTGCCTCCGCAGGTTGAAAAGCCTTGGTTTTGCTCATGTGCCATTAATTAATGAAGTTTTTGAAACAGCACCATTAACTTGCAACAGTGGTTATTTTGTTTAGCAGTTGGTTCACCAATGATTTTGTGGGCTACAGTAGTAAATCGTTTTGATCCGCCAAATTAAATCCAGCCAAAAATGAACCGCAGAGAACGCAGAGTCATGAAAGGCTTTTTGCTCAGTTTTTTCTCTCTGTGTACTCTGCGCCTCTGTGGTAGCCTGCGGCAAGCCGTTGACGCTCCTTCTCTGCGAGACGCTACGCGAACGTCGCTACCGCTTCGCTAATGCGTCTACGTTAAAAGAATCGACACTAATCGATCTGCTTTGATTCTCGACTCAGAGGTAAGATAGCACTCATCTGTTCTAGATTTAGCACTGTGGCTAATTCTGCCTCATTCATCAATCCGCGTTCTAAGACAATCTGCCGTAAAGATTTACCAGTTTCTAAAGATTCTTTGGCGACAGATGCGGCGTTTAAATAACCGATGTGGGTATTTAGTGCGGTTACTAAGGCTAAACTACCTTCGGCATAAGCTAAACAACGTTCTTGGTTTGCTGTGATTCCCTCAATACAGCGTTCAGTGAGTGCAGCGATGGTATTACCCAGAATTTCGATGCTGTGAATCAAGTTATAAGCAATCAACGGCATCATCACATTCAATTCTAATTGTCCGGCTTGTGCGGCTAATGCGATCGCACTATCGTAACCCATCACCTGAAAGCACACCATTGATGTCATCTCTGCCATGACTGGGTTATATTTCCCTGGCATAATTGAGGAACCGGGTTGCACTGGGGGGAGTTGAATTTCTTTCAAACCAGTTTTTGGCCCCGAATCCATCAGTCGCAAATCATGAGATATTTTGACTAAATCCTGTGCTAAGTTGCGTAAAGCACCGGAAACATTTACAAATGGGGCCATACTTTGCATGGCTGCCATAAGATGGGGCGCAGGTTCTAAAGGAGTATCAATCAATTCTGAAAGAACTTCTACCACACGGGCGCGATACAAAGGATGAGTATTTAACCCTGTTCCGGCTGCACTACCTCCCAAACCCAGCACCATCAAATCACCAGAGGCGGTGTAAATCCGGTTTTGATGTTCTGTAAGAATTTGCGCCCAAGCCCGAAAATTTTCGCCCAAACGCACGGGTACTGCGTCTTGTAAGTGGGTTCTGCCAGATTTGACGATATCTTGAAATTCTACAGCTTTGTTTTCTAAGGCAGCGATCGCACCATCTATTGCTGGGTGTAATGTCTTGGATAATGCCAATAATCCACCAATGCGAATTGCGGTAGGAATCACATCATTGGTAGACTGCCCATAATTAACGTGATCATTGGGACTAACACGTTTATAATTACCCTTTTCTTCACCCAGAATTTCTAAGGCGCGATTTGCTAAAACTTCGTTGACATTCATGTGGTGGGATGTTCCAGCACCCGCCTGATAAACATCCACGACAAATTGATCCCGGAATTTCCCAGCCAGGATTTCATCAGTTGCTTGGATAATTGCCTGACTAATATCTTGGGGAATGCAATTTAGTTCCCCATTTACAATCGCTGTAGCTTTTTTAATAATTAATCCAGCATCTACGTAAGTAGGTAAAGGCTTGATGCCGCTAATAGGAAAGTTTTCGATAGCCCGCAGTGTTTGAATGCCGTAATAAAGGCTACTAGCGATTTGGCGATCGCCCATCGAATCGCGTTCGATGCGGAATTGAGAGTCTGTGTGTTCAGTCATAGTATTGTTTTAAAAGAGCTACAGAAAACAGATTTTCCCACGCAGCTACACCCAGATACACTAATCTGCATAGATTTTGCATATTTGCTTGGCTGCTTGTTGCTTTACAATAGTTAATTTTGAAGTTTGATTTTTAAATTCCCTATGACCATACCCAACTGGATTACCTTCTCTCGTCTATTAGGGATACCATTTCTGCTTTACGGTTTATATAATCCCACACCTCAAGCTCAGTGGATATGTTTGGCGATTTTTCTTATTGCTGCATTGACTGATTGGCTAGACGGCTATTTGGCGCGAAAACTCAACCAAATTAGTGAGTTGGGTAAGTTTCTTGATCCTTTAGTGGATAAACTTCTGGTACTTGCGCCGTTGCTGGTTTTTATTGAATTAGGAAAAGTACCAGCTTGGGGAGTGTTTTTGATTTTAGCGCGAGAATTAGCGATCGCTGGTTGGCGGGTGAATCAAACGACAATTACCGGAGCGAATATTTGGGGTAAACTCAAAACTGTTAGTCAAATAGTTGCGATTGCACTTTTGATTGCGCCTCTGGGTGAAGTGTGGCAAACTCCCTCTGTAATTGCCTTTTGGATTTCTGTCGCCCTGACTTTAATATCTGGGGGTATTTATCTTGTACCGCAAAAAGCTAGCACTGCTAATTGAAAATATCTACTATATCGTCCCCGTATATCTAAGATTATTCCAGATAATCATGACAAAATATTTGTAGCTACGTCAGAAGGCAAAGACGGAGCAGATGCAGATCGTTACCAGGAAAAAGATGTTAGAAATGCGCTCAGAGAAATAAAACAAATGGAGGAAGAAGATAAAGGAGAACAGGAATGAAACCACAATATAGTATTCTAATTCAGTGGTCGATGGAAGATAAAAAGTACATTGTCAGCTTACCTGAGTTCGGCCCCTATGCACACACTCATGGAAATACCTACGCGGATGCTCTTAATAATGGTGAGGAAGTATTGGAACTTTTGATTGAAGATTACCAAGCACAAGGAAAACCGCTACCAGAGCCTTTGACTGCAAACGTTTCCTTTCGGTTTGTACAATCCTCACACTAATTATAGAAGTACCCGGTAATTTCAAAAATGATTCAAAAAATTTTATAAGAGTTATGAGGTATAGTCTTAACTTCAAACTCTTAACCCCATGTACAGAGGCGATTTATCGCGTCTCTCCTCACCCCTAACTTTTTTCATGCCATCCAAAATCTTACCACCGCCCCTAAAACCTGGAGACTTACTACGAGTAATTACCCCTAGTGGTGCTTTGCGAGAATTTGAGGCATTAGAACGAAGTGTAGAAATTTGGCGATCGCGTGGTTATCGAGTAGAAATCAGCCCTCAGATAGATGACAAATGGGGTTATCTTGCAGGCACAGACGAAACCCGCCGTCACCAATTAGCAGCAGCATGGCAAGATCCTGATTGTCGTGGTATCCTTTGCGCCAGAGGCGGTTTTGGCAGCACCCGTATCTTAGAAGATTGGAATTGGCCAAACTTAGCGGTTCCCAAGTGGTTGATTGGCTTTTCTGATGTCACAGCTTTATTATGGAGCCTTTATACAGCAGGCATTTCCGGTGTTCACGGCCCCGTGCTGACGACTTTGGTAGATGAGCCAGATTGGTCAATTGAGAGATTATTTGATTCGGTAGAAGGTCGTCCTCTCGCCCCTCTTAAAGGTTGCGGCTGGGGTCATGGTGTGGTTACTGGCACTTTACTACCTGGTAATCTTACGGTAGCTACTCATATTTTGGGTACACCAATCTTGCCACATCTGAATGGTGTAATTCTAGCGTTGGAGGATGTTACGGAAGCACCTTATCGCATTGATAGGATGCTGACGCAGTGGCGTTTGAGTGGTGCTTTGTCTCAAGTTTGCGGTATTGCTTTGGGGGGTTTTACTCGCTGTGAAGCGCCGCCAACTATATCTAGCTTTAGGGTAGAAGAAGTATTGCGCGATCGCTTGGGTGATTTGGGGATTCCGATTGTTTCTGATTTACCTTTTGGTCATGATAGCCCCAATGCAGCATTACCAGTGGGTGTAGAGGTAATTTTAGATGGGGATGCGGGAATATTAACAATGCCTACGGCGGCAAGCTACGCGCCATAGTTGGGCGCAAATGTTGATTAGTACTATATCAGTTTCTCAGAATTTTTTGAAACCACTCTTCGGTGCGATCGCCCATAGCTTCTAAAGAGTATAAAGTCTCTGCTTGCTGGCGACAAGCTTGGCGGTCAATTTCATCCAAATGCTTAATCGCTTCTACTAAACCTTGAACACTATCAGGTTCCACCAAAAAGCCAGTTTTGCCTTCTTGGACAATTTCTGTTAAACCACCCCGACGATAAGCAATTAAAGGTACTCCACAAGCAAGTGCCTCTATTGCTACATTTCCAAATGCTTCTATCCAACGAGGAGTTACTAAAAGAGATCGACATTTACCTAACTCTTTTTGTAGCTCAACTGTTGGTAAAAACCCTACATATTCTATGGGAGCATTAGGGTATTCTTGGCAAACTTTTTCCCAGTAAGATATGTCCTGTTTAAACCCAAATATTTTTAGCGTAATACCAGTAATTTCTGCTGCTGCTACTGCATCTTCTAGCCCTTTCTCAGGTGCTATTCTACCTACCCACGCCAAGCTCTGAGTTGGTTTTGGGCAAAATTGATAAATAGATAAATCCAACCCGTTTAACAGACAAATACATCGTTCTGGAAATGTGAAAGTAGCCGCTTGTGTTTGACTGTGAACACCGATAGTATTCGGAAAATTAATTGCTACTTGTTCAATAATTTGATCCATAACATCTGTTAAAGAACCCATGCTGATCAGATGTGCGATCGGACGGTTAAAAAATGGTGTTAAATACAGTGGCAGCCAATCATAAGCAAAATTCACAATTAAATCATAATCTGCTTGCACTTGACGAGCATAATCCCACATATTCGCCAGAACTGAATTTGTATGGAGCAAAATCGGATCACTACGACTCTGATTTTGCGCGGGTATCTGTATTAGTTCTCCAGGAATTTCTTTAATAGGTAAGGAATTGCTGATAGAGCCAAGGGGTGCAACAATTTCTAATTTATGTCCTCGCCGGAGCATCTCTGTAGCAATATTAGATAGGGTTAACTCTACTCCACCTCCCAATCCTGAACCTATAGCACCCATTGGGGTAGACATAAATAATAATTTATGGTACATTTGCAATCGTTAATATATTTTTATAAACATAATTTTTTCACTTAAATAACGTACTTATTGGATTTCGCAATGGCTCCACCCAAAAAGCATTAAGTCGAATTCAACTCTGCTTCTGATAGCAACGGGTTGTAATCAGGTAAGGGTGAAAAACCTCTAAAAAGTGACTCTGGAGTGTATGGAAAAATGCTTCTACTACTTTAGGATCATCTAAATGAAAAGGGTATTCTTGATTAAAACCTTTAAAGAAATACCAATTTACTATCATTTTACCATCAGAGTTCAAAGCTTGATAAAATTGCAATAACTGCTGGCTAGGATCTAACAAATGCTCTAAAACATCAAAGCATAAAATCGTATCAAATTTCTCTTTTTCAGGCATTTCAAGAGCAAAAACTATTTTTTTGCCCAGTCCCATTTTCTCACATCGATACTTAACAAAATCACGATTTATCGGATTAATATCATAATAAATTACTTGCTCAACTTGTGGACAAAGAGCAGCACCAAGAGCATGAGTTCCTATTCCACCACCAAAATCTAAGACTCGACCTTGGGCAGAATCTGCAATCAACCGCAACATATCTCCAATATACTCATGACTTGACAGATGCCAAGCCCCCAATTCAAATAAGTAAAGTTCTCCTACTTTGTCACGATAGAAAGCACTTGCTTCTTGCCAATTAAAATCTTTATGCCCTAAGTTTTTTATTTCTTCTTTTTCTGCTGCTAACTTTGTTTTTACGGTTTCTGAATCTAAATTTAAAAAATCTTGTAGATGATCTTTGAAGTTGAATGAATTTTCTAAAAAGCTACTTAAAAAATAAGGCGTAGTAGAGCTTACCATAAAATTTGTGCTGCCGTAGAATAGACGTATTATAGTCTACAATAGATATTTAAAATTTTATTTAACTTAATTAGCATTCGTGAAGATTGAGATAAAATGTAGTATTTTATATCAAAGCTTTTCTAAAATAGAGATAAAAGAGATTTTTGAACGTTTGAGAATAGAGCAACTTAATCTTCAAAAAAATGACTACACGGCGGTGGGGTTTAAGAAGGGTGAAATGATAGATACCCAAAAAATCTAAAAATTAATATGAAAGTTATCCTTTTGCAATACCAAATTCAAAAAATTTCCCCCAAGTTTACCAATTCTGCTTGGCGGCTTTCGCTGATGGGAATTATTCTGAGTATATTTTTCATATTCTTATATGGTTGTCAAGGGACAGTGCAGAAGAATGACGGAGTGATTCATCTGAGTCTATGGCAATCAATTAATCCCCCTGTTAATCGGGATGTGTTTAATAAACTAGTAGATAAATTTAATCAGACTCATACTGATGTGAAGGTGAAATCTATCTTTATAGGTGAACCACAATTGCCAAAAATATTAACAGCAGTTGTGGGCAATGCGTCTCCAGATATTCTGTCATTCGATCCTCAATTGACCGGTCAGTTTATGGAACTAGGGGCAATTCGTCCTTTAGATAACTGGCTAGACAAATTTCCATTGAAGTCGGAAATTAGCCCCAACTTATGGGAGGAATTAAAATTAGATAGTCATCTTTGGTCAATCCCACTTTCTACAAGCAATGTAGGTATTTTTTACCGACCTAAACTTTTCCAAATTGCGGGAATTACGCAAATTCCTAAGACTTGGGAAGAGTTGAGGGAAGTTGCCAAAAAATTGACCATAGATAAGAATGGTGATCATCGACCTGAACAATACGGAATGCTATTGCCTTTAGGAAAGGGAGAATGGACTGTTTTTAGTTGGTTTCCCTTTTTATTGAGCGCTGGCGGAGAAATTGTAACAAATAACCATCCAAATTTGACTAATCCAGGTGCGATCGCAGCGTTACAATTTTGGCAAGACCTATTAAAAGATGGTTCAGCAATCCTTTCTTCGCCAGAACGAGGTTATGAAGAAGATGCTTTTATGGCGGGTCGCGTTGCAATGCAGATCACAGGGCCTTGGAGTTATATCATGAAGTCTAATGTTGACTTTAAAGTATTTCCCATACCTGCAAATGTGAAACCTGCTACAGTGACAGCCACTGGAAATATGTATTTAATGAAGACTACACCAGAAAGAGAGCAAGCAGCACTCAAATTTTTAGAGTATGTTTTAAGCGAAGAATTTCAAACAGAATGGAGTATAGGAACGGGTTTTTTACCAGTTAACATTAAATCTGCCCAAAGTCAGGCTTATCAAAAATTTCTCCAGCAAAAACCTGTTTTGAAAGTTTTTATTGACCAAATGCCTGTGTCAGGTTCTCGACCAATCATTCCTGGCTATAGTCGTTTGTCTGACAGTTTAGGTCGAGCCATTGAAGCCACCATGTTAGGGGCATCTCCAGAAACAGCACTCAAACAAGCTCAAGTAAACCTCGATTCAATTTGGGATTCCCTATAATTTAGATGGAATCTAAAATCCATAAATAGCTTAATTTTAATTAACCAGAAATTCCATTCCGGCGATGTGAATTTCTTTTCAAGGTACATAAGCCAATTGCTGGTACAATTCCCAAAATTAGTGCTGTAAATCCTTGTCCACTCCAATACAGTATAAAATTACGGTTGGCTTCTGGAATCAAATTTTGTACAACAAAAATCAACCAAATCAAAATAGTGATCAAGAAAAAAGAGATTGAGGGTAAAAAGTTCCACCACCAAATGCCTGTTGTGTATCGCCTCAATACCAGCCACTGACAAAGCCCTAGCCAAACACCAGAAATAATATATGCGATCGCAGACAGAAATCCAAAAATAAAAGTCTGCTCAGGAGATATTTCATTTAACGATATGGCAATACTTGAAAGATAGTTAATCCAGGCTGTAGAAACGCCGTTAGCAATCAACCAACCTACACTAGTAGCAAATAGCCACTGCCAACCTGATAAATATCGGTAAAGAACAAGGCTCTGATCGGCAGCAAAAATCAAAGCAAATATAACATTGCTGAGACTTCTGACCAAAATACCCCATATTTGTGGTTGGATTGCAGTGCTAGGTGAGGTTTGGAGAATAATTTTCTCTAAGGCGATACTGGCAACGCCACCCACAACCCATCCAATCAGGGTCATTAAGGTAAACTGAATAAAGAACCTCTGTCGCTGCGATCGCGGAATCAAAAACTTTCCTGGGTTAGGCTCATTATTAGCAGATGCAACATCATCGGAACTGTTAGAGTCAGTTTGCATAGGGAGTTAGGGGAGTGGGGAGTGGCGAGTGGGGATGAGGGAGTAGAGGAAGAACTATTGATTATTAACCAATGCCCCATGTTCAATTCCCAATCCTCAGTTCAATATTGATTCTTGTTTTATCCTATTTCTCACTCCTTAGTCCCCACTCCCCATTCCCCTTTTACTCCAAACCTGCTGAAAAAGCGTAATCCCTGAATGATAAGCTAAACAGTGGCATAAAATTTGTGACTTAGGATGAAGTGATAAATGGGTGTTTATTCAACGACTCCTCATCTCTTACGGGCTGCTCGTGGTGAAGTAGTAGATCGTCCCCCTGTATGGATGATGCGACAAGCGGGACGATATATGAAAGCATATCGAGACCTAAGAGAGAAGTATCCTTCGTTTCGCGATCGCTCCGAAATTCCAGAAGTAGCAATTGAAGTTTCCTTGCAACCCTGGAGAGCTTTCCAACCAGACGGAGTAATTTTATTTTCTGATATTGTCACCCCATTACCTGCTTTGGGTATTGACATGGATATTGCCGAAGGTAAAGGGCCAATCATTCACTCGCCCCTCCGCACTCAAGAACAAATCAATGCTCTGCATCCTTTAGAACCAGAAGCAGCTCTACCATTTATCAAAACAATTTTGCAGGCTTTGCGTTCGGAAGTAGGCGATAAATCAACGGTGTTGGGCTTTGTGGGTGCGCCGTGGACATTAGCAGCTTATGCAGTTGAAGGAAAAGGTTCTAAAACCTATTCCATCATCAAAAACATGGCATTTTCAGATCCAACGATATTGCATCAACTGTTAGCTAAATTAGCAGATGCGATCGCCATTTATGCCCGCTACCAAATTGACTCTGGCGCTCAAGTTGTACAAATGTTCGATTCTTGGGCGGGTCAATTGAGTCCTCAAGATTATGACACTTTTGCTCTCCCCTATCAGAAGCGAGTTTTCCAGCAAGTCAAGCAAACCCACCCCGATACACCTTTGATTTTACTAGTTAGCGGTAGTGCAGGTGTGTTGGAAAGAATGGGACAATCTGGCGCTGATATTGTCACTGTAGATTGGGCAGTAGATATGGCAGACGCACGAGCCAGATTGGGTAAGCATGTCAAAGTTCAAGGAAATCTTGACCCAGGCGTGTTATTCGGCTCTAAAGAATTTATCCGCGATCGCATTTTTGATACCGTTCGCAAAGCTGGTAATTGGGGTCACATTCTCAATCTCGGTCATGGTGTCTTACCAGAAACTCCCGAAGAAAATGTTGCTTTCTTCTTTGAAACAGCAAAGGAACTTAATCTTGCAGGAGTTAAGGGTTAAGAGCCATTCAATTTTAGATTTTAGATTTTAGATTTTAGATTTTTCTTTTAATCCAAAATCCAAAATTCAAAATCTAAAATTTTCAGAGTAATAAGTTATCAGTTGGGATTCGGAACTTTTAACTTTATTCTTAACTCTTTAGTTTTAACTCCTAAATTTTGATAAATTCTTTTATGAGCCAGAAACGGATTTTAGTGACTGGTGCAAGTGGTTGTGTAGGTCATTATTTAACAGAAGCCTTAATTAAGGAAACAGATCACGAACTGTATCTGCTAGTTAGGAACCCAAGCAAACTGCAAGTTGATATTAAGGCACGTTCGGGTATCAATGTTTTGCAAGGTGATATGCAAAATATTCGCCAATTTGCCGATTTGCTATCCACAATTGATACGGCGGTACTCACAGCCACAGCTTGGGGTGGTGATGCGACATTTGATATTAACGTCGTTAAGACTATAGAGTTGCTGGAACTGCTAGATCCAGAACGTTGCCAGCAAGTAATTTATTTTTCGACAGCTAGCGTTTTAGATCGGCACAATCAACCATTAAAAGAAGCCGGGGAAATTGGTACAGATTACATCCGTTCCAAATATGACTGCTTACAGAAAAAAGAAAAATTAGCGATCGCACCCAAAATTACCACAGTATTTCCGACTGTAGTATTGGGCGGTGATGCGAATAAACCTTATTCTGCTGTCACATCTGGTATTACAGAAGTGACGAAATATATTAATGTGATTCGTTTTTTGGAAGCAGATGGCAGTTTTCACTTTATCCACGCACAAGATATTGCCACTGTGGTGCTATATTTAATCGATCATCCTGTCGAAAACGATCAACCACGTCGGCTGGTTTTAGGTCAAGCACCTTTAACTGCTAATCAAGCAGTGAAACAAGTTTGTGCTTATCTGGGCAAAAAGATTTACTTTCGCATTCCCATATCTATAGCATTGGCTAATTTGATTATTATTCTGTTCCGCATTCGGATGGCTGCTTGGGATCGGTTTTGCATGAACTATCGGCATTTTACTTATGAAAAATTTATCAATCCCGATAGTTTCGGCTTGCCAAATTATTGTGCAACCATGAGTGATGTTTTAAAAATTAGTGGCGTTAAAGGTGTTAAGTAGGTATTTGACACTCTTAACATTGAGTTAAAAACATCTCATACCAAATCAATAATATTTAAGAAATTAGCAAAATCTTGCGTAACTATAGCATGTCAGTAGAAAAAATCAGGCAATATTTCTATGAGCATGTATAAATTAACCAGAATGTTAAGATAGAACAACTTTAATAAAAAGTCAATAGGTCTTTATTTTCGTTAGAGTGGGATAACAATCAAAGTGTGAGGATTGATACTACATGCGAATCTTGTTAGTGTATCCAATATTTCCCAAAACCTTTTGGTCTTATGAAAAAATCTTGGAGTTAGTCGATCGCAAAGTTTTATTACCACCTCTGGGTTTAGTAACAGTAGCGGCGATTTTACCCCAAGAATGGGAATTCAAGCTGGTTGATCGCAACATCCGCGCCGCAACAGAAGCAGAATGGGCATGGGCAGATATAGTAATTTTCTCTGCGATGATTGTCCAGAAACAAGATTTACTTGACCAAATCCAGGAAGCAAAAAAACGTGGCAAGCTAGTCGCAGTTGGCGGCCCCTACCCCACCTCTGTACCTCACGAAGTTGAAAATGTTGGTGCAGATTTTCTGATTCTGGATGAAGGCGAAATCACGTTGCCCATGTTTATTGAGGCAGTCAAACGGGGAGACACATCTGGCACTTTCCGCGCCACCGAGAAGCCAGATGTGACAAGCACACCAATACCCCGCTTTGATTTATTAGAATTGGATGCTTATGACATGATGTCGGTGCAGTTTTCGCGTGGATGTCCTTTCCAATGCGAATTTTGCGACATTATTGTTCTCTACGGACGCAAACCGCGTACCAAAACCCCAGCCCAACTTTTAGCAGAGTTAGATTACCTCTATGAATTGGGTTGGCGGCGGGGTGTGTTCATGGTAGATGACAACTTTATTGGCAACAAACGAAATGTGAAATTGTTGCTCAAAGAGTTAAAAGTCTGGATGGCAGAACACAAGTATCCCTTCCGATTTGACACTGAAGCTTCAATTGACTTGGCACAAGATGCAGAAATGTTGGAGTTAATGGTTGAGTCCGGTTTCTCGGCGGTGTTTTTGGGAATCGAAACGCCGGATGAGGATAGTTTGCAAATGACTAAGAAGTTTCAAAATACTCGCAGTTCTCTAACCGAGGCAGTGGAAACCATCATCAAAGCCGGATTGCGCCCAATGGCTGGGTTTATTATCGGGTTTGATGGCGAAAAACCAGGCGCAGGCGATCGCATTGTCCGCTTTGCAGAACAAGCAGCGATTCCCTCTACTACCTTTGCTATGTTACAAGCGTTACCTAACACCGCGCTTTGGCATCGCCTGAAAAAAGAAGGACGGCTCCGGGAAAACCAGGATGGCAACATCAACCAAACAACATTGATGAACTTCCTGCCCACCCGCCCCCTAGAAGAACTGGCACGAGAATATATTGAAGCGTTTTGTACTTTATACGACCCAGTAAAGTATTTGGATCGTACCTATCGCTGTTTCTTGATGATGGGTTTGCCAAGTTGGAAAGCGCCAGCGAAAATGCCAGAGTGGGTAGTTATTAAAGCGCTACTAATTGTAATTTGGCGACAAGGAATTAAACGAGAAACCCGTTGGAAGTTCTGGCATCATTTGTTCAGTATTCTCAAGCGTAACCCTGGAGTTATTGAGCATTACATCGCCGCTTGCGCCCACAACGAGCATTTTCTAGAGTATCGCCAAATTGTGCGCGATCAAATTGAAAGTCAGCTAGCTGAATATCTTGCACAAGGTGCAGAAACGCCTTATGTGCTAGTGAAGGAAAAAGCGGAGGAAAAAGCTAAAGCAGTAGTCAGTTAGTTTCATTGGAAAATAACAAGTGATATCATATCCGCTTGATTACTTTTAGCTTTTCCTAATCAAATGAGATACATCATACTCCCCTCCTCGCTTGCGGGGAGGGGGTGAAGTTCTTTTCTTATGGGTAATTTGGCGGACATGATATTATCTACCGCAATACTGCTCGCTTTGTGCATTTTTAACTCGGAATTGGGTTTTGGGAAAAGGTTAAAGGTTTTTTCTTTCCCCTTTTCCCCTTAACCGACAAGTATTGTTATCTACCGTGATCGCGTTCTAAGTCATCAATCACTTTTTGCAAATACCAGTCGTCTGACATCCCAGGATGATAATATTGCTTCTGCTGAATTAATCTTTCGGCAATTTCCCAATATCCGCCAACCATTCGCAAAAGTCGCTGACGTAGTAAGTTATATTTTTGCTTTTTTGACTCTGGACTAAATTTTTGAATTTTTTCTAAACTACTTAAGACTTGTTGATAATTTCCCCAGTCTTCTTGTTCACAAAAAATACTCGCCGCCCGTTGATAATCTTCCAGGGCATTTTGCATTTCTTCTGTGCAAGTATAGGCAATGCCGCGATTATAGTAAGCTTGAGCATCATTAGGATTTATTTTTAGTGCATAGCTGTAATCTTGAATTGCACCAAGATAATTACCCATTGCTCGATAAGCATTTGCTCTGGCAATATAGACTAAAGGATCTTCGGGTTGCATCTGGAGTGCTTGATTCAGATCCGCGATCGCACCTTGATGATCGCCCAATATAGAACGCGCTTTACCTCGGTTGCGATAGACAATGGCATCTTGAAAATCTAATCGCAATGCTTGATTAAAATCTGCGATCGCTTCTCGATAATTCCCCATTTTGCAACGCACAACCCCACGACAGCAGTAAGCTTGGGCATCTTGGGGATCAGCTTTTAATACCCAGTTTAAATCGGCGAATGCCTCTTGGGTATCTCCCTTTTCAGCTTTTTCTAATAATTGCCTGAAATATTCATTTGTGGATAAAATGGGCGCATTTTGAGAACGTGATTGTTGTACAACAGGTAATTCTTGGGGTTGTAGCTGTTTAATTTGTTCCAGACACAGACGACAATTGTCTTTATCCTGTTGTTCTAGATATAATTGTGCAGCTTTTTTAAAGCTAGCGATCGCATCTTGAATATTACCCTGTTTGCGCCGCACTATCCCCCGTAGATTATAAGCATAAGCATAATTGAAATTGAGACGGATAGCGCGTTCAACATCATCTAGCGCCCCCGGTAAATTTTTCAGCGCCACCCTAGCCAATCCACGACAATAATATGCCTCTACACTCTCAGGATTCAACTTTAGGGCTTCGGTATAATCTGAAACAGCCTTAAGGATTGCTCCTGAGTCATAATATGCCAAACCCCGTTGCAAGTAAGCTTCGGCAAAGTAAGGAGTCAGTTGTAAAGCATGATTAAATTCCTCAATTGCTCCAGCGTAGTCTTTTCGCCTAGCCTTTTCCAATCCTCTATTGTAGAATTCGTCATTCATGGCATTTATTTGGTTGATTCAGTTAGTTGAATTCCAGCACGCTTGTTTTGTAGCCTCACCTATACACTCACCTTTAATATTTTAAGTATTCAGCGTGTCTTTATTATTGTGTATTAAAAAATGTATCAATAAGAATCTATGGTTACTCTGGATTTATGCTTCCAGTTTGTAAAGATGTTGGATTAGCTAACAGGCAAACATAATATTACAAATTCATTATTATATTCAGTATTTTGTAGATGTGAACTGGATACAGTACCGATTACAAACGATATAAATATAGAAAAAATTGCAATTAGTTACAATTATTTCTAATTATAAATAAAAAAAACTGGGGAAATGACTACATTCAATTCCCCATATCTCGTAGATTATAAAATATTTACAGTTAACTAGAATTATTCTGAAAGTAAGCTAGGAGAACTCAGCACAAAAACATCTCTACTTCCCTGAGCATCAATCTGTGGTTTTATAGGAGTGGTAAAGTGGAAAAAATCATGATCATTTACTAATAAAAGTTCTCCTGGATTTAGAACTTTGCTAAATACAGGCTTTTCTTTTTTTGCACTATACAAATGTGTTTCTCCTCCTTGAATATTCTCTCTATCAACTGAGAATATGCCAATAAAATCACTACCATCTTGATGGATACCTTCAGGCGCTGGATTACCCAAATTATCTGGTGAGCAAATAGTCCTAATTTGATGAACTCCGATTTCAGCCTCAGGATGAAGTTTACAAGAATCACTAAATGCTAAGACAAGATTTCTAAAAATATCAAGTTTTATGAGTGTATCATCTAATTCTGCAAACTCTCTTTTTATGTCACCTACTAATGGATTGTAATTTTTACTTTGGAAGAGGTAGCCATGAGGTAATTTGGTTAACTCATTTCCCGAAACTGTGAACCGAGATAATCTCCTTGAACGATAGTTGCCTTTTATATAAGGGTCAAGAGGCATATTACTAAAAAATGGCTTGAAACCTTCTGGATTTATCGAATTTATTTTTCTTAGAGTAAAGAGAAAAGCATATTCTAATTCCCTTGATACTTGCACTTCTTGCATAGGATTTACCTCCTTGCACGTTGTAATTTTCCCGGATTTTTCTTTATGGGAGGCTTATAACATCTAGTATATGCTACTTTATATTAACATGTTGTTAATTTGACTACAAAAATTGACATTTTATGATATATACAGTTACTCAATTTCTGTTATAAAGCAAAGTAGCTGCTGAAAAAATTTACTGTTGACAGGTAGGTGGGTAAGGAATCGACGTATATTTACTAGCAGCAACAAGGTTTTATAATGATAGATTGGCTTTACCGTTACCCACCTTTATATCCCGGTATTTTACTTAAGCGTTACAAGCGGTTTTTTGCTGACGTTCAACTTACTTCTGGCGAAATAGTGACAGCACATTGTCCCAATACAGGGCCAATGACTGGAGTATCAACTCCCCACAGTGCGGTACAGCTTTCCAAAAGTGATAATCTGAACCGCAAATTGGCTTACACTTTAGAACTAATTCAGGTACATGACAACGAGCCGACTTGGGTAGGCATAAATACTTTTTTGCCCAATCGGGTGGTAAAGCTAGCTTTGGCGAAATATCTTTTCCCAGAATTGGGCGACTATAGCCAAATCAAGGGTGAGGTGGTTTATGGGCTTGATAAAAAAAGTCGAGTGGATTTTTTCTTAACGGGGAGTGATGAGGAACGCCCGATTTATTTAGAAGTGAAAAATACAACTTTGTCTGAGGGGAGACTAGCTTTATTTCCTGACACGGAAACTACAAGAGGACAAAAGCATTTGCGAGAACTAATGGCTCTACTACCTATAACTCGTGCAGTGATGCTTTACTTTATCAATCGCGGTGATTGTACTGAGTTTTCGCCTGGCGATCGCACAGATCCTATATATGGTAAATTATTACGCGATGCGATCGCTCTCGGTTTAGAAGTCTTACCTTGCCGTTTTGATATTTCCCCCGAAGGTATCCGTTATTTGGGTTTGGCAAAACTAAAAATTTGATTACACCTAATTAAATTTAAACGCATGAAACAACAAATCCATCTAGATACTGTCTAGATGGATTTATTGGTAGTTGGTGTTTACTAAAAAACATTCAACCAGACTGTCATAGAGAAATGACTACAGGTAGCCGTCGCCCTAGAAATAGCATTAGCTATTGTGACGTTTGCTTATGCAGGAATCAAAACTGTGTCAATTACGTGGATAACACCGTTATCAGCATCAACATCTGCTGCTGCAACAGTTGCATCATTGATTTTAACGCCATTAGAAGCGTCGATTTTTACATCTGAACCTTCAACTGTTGTAGCTGTCTTTAGCTTAACTACATCAGCAGCTAGTACCTTGCCTGAGACTACATGATAGGTCAAGATTTTGGTGAGCTTAGGAATATCTTGAAGTAATGCGTCTACTGTACCTGCTGGAAGTTTATTAAACGCTTCATCAGTAGGTGCGAAGACGGTAAATGGGCCAGGGCCTTTCAGTGTATCTACTAAACCAGCTGCTTGGATTGCTGCAACTAGTGTGTTGAAAGAACCATTATTAGCGGCGGTGTCAACTATATTGGCCATGTGCTTTACCTAGTTCTGTGTAACTTGTTACAAATCTAAACTATTTATTTAATAAAATCTATCTATCGTTAGAGGTATACCGAATAAAAATTTTTATCGATATCATAAATAATTGTCTATATTTTTATAAATAGACATATACATTGTCTGGGCGGATGAGTTACTAGCACTTCTAGGATGCGTAGTTTACCACCGTAGGCATAGCTCCTTTTTTTTACAGAGGCAGGAGCGATCGCTGTTTACTAGTATCAACACAGCACTTGCTTTACCAAAAAAGTTAGTTAAATAGATACTCAAAAGTATTTAGTTGGTATAAATAGGGTTTTAGCTATTCTAAGAGCTATATGGGATTTTCTAGTAAAACCTTTACTGTATATGTAATTTCGAGCTTTTTAATAACTTTGATGCGCCTGCCATAGCTATTTGTCATGATTTATTAACCAAAAATGTTGGTATTGTGCATATTTAACTGATATTATTTCATCACTAAATACATTTCACTTGCTGTTTGTATTAACTCTAGTTGGAAATAATAAATGGTCTATCACACTAATCCTTGTAGTAATTGTGATTGGCTGTTTATTTGCAGAATTTATTATGCGTAGGACTTACGTATAAACCTTCTCTAACTCCCATCTATCCATATCCTCTACCTCTGCATCTATGTAGGTAGTTGGTTTTTTGGTTGCCTGTGCGTAAGCCAGGTATGTCAACAATGAGACTTTTAGGTAATAATTTCCCCAAACTATGACTTTCATCAACAGAAGAAGACTTATTGCTTGGATGGCTACAGCAGTTACCAGCATGATGCTAGTAATAGGCTGGCAGTTTGTCAATTTTTCACCAGCACAATCTGTAACCACACTTAATGTGTATGCGGCTGTCAGCTTAACAAACGCGCTAAATGCTATTAAGACTCAGTACCAAAATGCTAACCCAAGCGTCAATATTGTTTATACGTTTGGTGCTTCTGGTACCTTGTTAAGCCAAATACAAGCAGGAGCACCAGCAGATATTTTCATTTCTGCCGCTACCGACCAAATAAATGTCTTGCAGAATTCAAGCCCAAGTAGATTGGTAGCAGGTAGCCGTAAAAACGTTGTTAAAAACAGTTTAGTTTTAATTAAACCTACGACATCTCCTGTTAGTGCTGGTAGTGCTGGTCTCACTAGTATCAATGGTTTGACCAACGCCAACATTACTGGCATTGCTATAGGTGACTACACAGGTACTCCTCCAGTTGTGCCAGCAGGTAATTATGCCAAACAAGTTCTCACTACGCGAGGTATTTTCACTGCTACAAGTCCCAAATTATACCGTGGTAGCAATGTGCGTACCGTCTTAACTGCTGTTGAAAATAAAACTCTTCAAGTCAACGGTGTAAATAAAACTATTGATGCAGGTTTTGTTTATAAAACTGATGCTCTGATTTCTAACAAGGTAAAAATCGTAGAAACCGCTTTACCATCAGAGAGCAATCCGATTGTCTACCCACTAGCTATCCTCACCAGAACTACAGTTCTCTCGGCGGCACAGAGTTTTTCTAGCTACTTAAGTGGTACTACAGCCCAGGCTATCTTCAAAAATAATTATGGCTTTGCCCTGCCTTAATCACCACAAAGTAAATCAATTCAGTACTCGTTGTCGTGAATTTTGAACTATTTGGAGTAATGTTTCGTGAAGTTCACTAAAAAACTCTCAATTATTGTTTGTAGTTTGACCACCGCCTTCCTTCAGACTGCTGTGATTACCAATACTTATAAATCGGCAGCACAAGCCCAAGGACAAGAGCTAATTATCAATGGGGGATTTGAAAACGATTCTCTCGTAGATCCCAATGATCCCAACACTCCAAATCCTAATATTATTGGATGGACTAAATCTGGTGAACCGCTCGATACATCAGGTATTAGAATTAGTAATTTTCCTAATACTGGTAATCAAGGTTTATCACTTGGTGCATTTTCAAAGATTAGCTACATATCACAGACTATCCATACAGTTCCTGGAAAACACTACCAACTTACTTACTATTTAGCATCAACAGAGGAAGCACCTGACCTGAAGAATAAATTTAAGGTTTTTATAGGTGGAAAGAATGTTGATGTTAAAACTAATACTTCTTTTCAGCCCTACACAAAATACACGTTAGGTTTTAAAGCAAAAGGAAGATCCACAGAGATAAAGTTTGGTTCCAAAGCCAAGTATGCGTTTTTATATTTGGATGATGTGAGTGTGAGAGCTACACCTAAAAATCAAGGAGAAAATTATGGAGATTCAGGGGTAAAGGATTCCCAAAAAATAAATTATCCATCTTGTGGGGTGGGCATCTTGTCCGCCCTCAATCTGGGACATGTAGGGACACTCATCCCACAAGAAAGTTTGGGATGTTTTTTTATTCAGAAGTTCTTAGATGATGGTGATGAATAAATCACGGGTAGTAGTCTGTCAAGTTTAAATTGATAGTTAAGCAAGTTCGTAGTAAGAACTAAAATTCTTGTTTGATAAGCACTTTAGTGCTTACTACAAACTCTCCAAACTAGCTGGACAAAGTAGTAAAAACCCAAACAATGTCTGTCTCAGTAAGTTCTATTGACAAGTACTTAGAGCCAGCATGGATGTAACTATCAACTTGTTTTAATAGTCAGAATTTGGAATTATTTGGAGTCAAGTTTCATGAAGTTAACTAAAAAACTCTCAATTATTGTTTTTAGTGTTACCACTACTTTAATTAGCACTGCTGTAATTACCAATACTTATAATGCAGCAGCACAAGCGGCAGAACTTGTTAAAAACGGAAGCTTTGAACTTGACCCCCTCGTAGATCCTAATAATCCCAACACTCGAAATCCTAATATTACAGACTGGATTAAATCTGGTGATCCGATGGATACATCAGGGATTAGAATTGACAATTTTCCTCAGCATGATAATGGTAATCAAGGTTTATCGATAGGTTCATTTATAAATCCTGCTTACATATCCCAGAATTTGGCTACAACTATCGGTAGTACCTATAATCTCAGTTTCTTTTTAGGAACAGACGAAGGTGGCAGTGACGTTAATAACATATTTCATACATTTGTCGATGGAAATAAAGTTTTCGAGAAAATAAATACTATCAATACTGCTGGAGTTCCCTTCACACAGTATGACTTTAATTTTGTCGCCACAAAATCATCTACAGAGTTAAAGTTGGGTGGTAAAGCTCGCTATGGTTTTTTATACTTAGATGCTGTGAGTGTAACACCTGTGCCTGAGCCATCAAGTATTGGAGAAATAACAATTGCTGGGTTAGTGGGAATATGGCTGAAAAAAAAGAAGGCAATTAGCTAGAAATAGATGAACTAGAATTCAACTTTCACATAATTTTTGGTTTAATGCCGTAATAGCGATCGCTGTTACGGCATTTTTATAAAGCAATATAGAGGTATTGACAAATACAGTAGCTCTAAATCAACTATGAGAAAATAATAATTGTGTAAATTTAACTAAGTATTGGGTGCAAAATGTGGAGAAATTCACTAACTTAATTGAACAAAACTATCGAAAAATTAGTGAAATCAAAGGTGCATTTACACACCAACTTATAAGGTAATTAAAATGACTTACGATTCAGAAGATGTCCAAAAAATCCTTCAAATAGCACTAGCTCGTAGACAGGAAGGTGGATTTTCAAGAGAACAGCTTATAGAAATGGCATCTGACTTAGGTATTTCTTCTGATATTTTGAAAGTAACTGAAAACAAGTGGTTAGCTCAAGAAGAAGAGGAACGTTTGCAACGCACATTTAATACTTTCCGACGCAGAGCCTTTAGGGCACATTTGGTTAGCTTCATAGTGGTGAATTTATTCCTTATTATTTTGAATTTAATAACTAGCCCTAGTTACTTTTGGGCTATCTTCCCAGTATTAGGATGGGGGTTAGGACTGTTTTTTCATTGGTGGGGTGTTTATCAGAGTAAATCAGAAGACTACGAGATAGCCTTTCAGAGTTGGCGTACAAAAATCTAAGCTTCTCCCTACTTTGAAAAATGGAGATTTCAAGAAGATGCTTTAAGTCTTAAAAGCAATTGAGTTTATCTAAACTCTAACTTATTTTATGATACTAGAATTCGATTTAATTTCTGAAAAGCCAAGCTGACTGAAAGCTTGTCAAATTAAGTTTTGTTTCTGAGTATATTTCGCAAAACTCAAATATAATCGGTAGGAATTTCATACCTTCAAGAAGGGGAATTACCGCCGATTTATTTATTAGCCATAATGACTAATGACGAAATTGGATTCCTATAATTTTTTGAGGCGATCGCTTCACTAATCATGATGGTGGAAGTTTGCTTCTTTTTAAGCCTCTTCTCTATAAGTTAAGAGTAATCTTTCACCTAGAAATGGGGAAATTTCCGTACTTGATACTTTGCTGATTTCGCTATTGGATAAGATTCTCTGAGTGATTAGATGAATTAATCCTTAATAGTCTGCAAATCTGCTTGGGGTATAGCTTTCCACTGCTCCAGCGTTACCAAACAAATGATCGGGATAACTGCTGTGTGGTTATTCAGGCTCATCCAAACCTCTTTAGCGAGAAATCTAAGATATTCAGCCAGCCCTATTGTCCAAATTTGTACATCTTTCTGAATAAAATTTTCCCTTAAATTTGGGGCAACCTTAAACTTGAGTCATTCTCTAAGCACATTCTGTGATCTCTGTGTTTGCTAATTTGCCAAAATAGAGATGTAGGCTAGAATAACCACGCTTTTAGCATAGCTTGATTGCTTACACTCAGGAGCAATGATCGGCTGGTTTGAAATAATTTAAGAGGAAGGGAGTATGGACAGCAACAACTGGTTGCAACAGCTTATGATGGTGGGTCTTGGCACAACATCTTTAGTAGCAGAAAAATTACGCCAAGTCAGCGATGATTTAGTTAAAGACGGTAAGCTCAATCCAGAGCAAGCCAAAGCAGTTATAGATGATATTGCCCAGCAGTTAAAGTCGGAGCAGGGAAACTTAGATGTTCAAATGCAACGGCAAATGCGAAATATGATGCAAGATTTGGGGGTAGCTCGCCAGTCTGAAGTAGACGAACTGCGCGGTAGAATTGACCGTTTAGAGCGTCAATTGCGCGATTTAGAAAATAAGCTTTGGCGTTAGGATGTCCTTTCTGATTTAAACTAATTGTGTCCTGTTGGTAATGTTTTTGCCAGGATACCTAAGTAAGGAGAACTGATTTTGAAACCAATTTTCCTCAGCGTGGCGTTCATGCTGGTGTGTGTTGTACTTTTGACTGTAGGGCAAGTAGGCAGTAAACAGAATACTGCCATTGCTGCCGAGTTAACCCAAACGCCGCCAGCGCCACCAACTGTAACTGAAAATAATACTCTAATTGCGAGCAATACTATGTCTGATGCTAATACCGTAACCACCCCCTCTGGATTAAAGTATGTCGAGTTAAAAGAGGGGACTGGGGCGACTCCTAAATCTGGACAAACGGTTGAAGTTCACTATGTCGGCACTTTAGAAGATGGTACTAAGTTTGATAGTTCACGCGATCGCGGCCAACCCTTCAGCTTTAAAATCGGTGCTGGACAGGTAATCAAAGGTTGGGATGAAGGACTTAGCACTATGAAGGTAGGCGGTAAGCGTAAGTTAATCATCCCATCTGAATTAGGTTATGGCGCTCGTGGTGCAGGTGGTGTGATTCCACCCAACGCCACTCTCATTTTTGAAGTGGAATTGCTCGGAGTTAAGTAGAAACTAGGGCATTAGGAATTGGGGAGCCACTGCGGTCTTGAGGTCTCCCCAAGTGGAGGAGGCAGTGCGGTCTTGAGGTTTCCCCAAGTGGAGCAACTGCCGTCAAGTGGCGTCATTGGGCATTTGTTTCTCCCAATCCCAGTCCCCAATTCAATAGCTAAATTTTTAAATTTTGAAACTTTGTAAACTGTGGATTGAACAAAAGTTTTGCCGTACCAGTAGGCCCGTTGCGATGTTTAGCTATAATTACTTCTGCAATGCCGCGATCGGGAGTATCGGGAGAGTAATATTCATCACGGTATAACATTATTACTAAATCCGCATCCTGTTCAATTGAGCCACTTTCGCGTAAATCCGACAACATCGGACGCTTATTGGTACGTGCTTCCACCCCTCGGCTCAACTGAGATAAAGCAATAACTGGTACAGATAATTCCCGCGCTAAACCTTTGAGTTGACGCGTAATTTTTGATAATTCTTGTACGCGATTATCGCCGGCTCCTTCCATCAATTGCAAGTAATCTATTACAATTAATCCTAATTCAGTTCCAACTTCAGCTTGCAGTCTTCTTGACTGACTACGCATTTGTGTAACTGTAATATTTGGCGTGTCATCAATATAAATTGGCATTTCAGAAAGAATACCAATAGCACGGCTTAAAGGTTCCCACTGTGTTTGGCTTAGGCGACCAGTTCGCAAATAACTACTTTCAATTTGCGCTTCACTAGCTAATAAACGTTGCGTCAATTGCTCTTTTGACATTTCCAAGCTGAAGAAAGCAACTGGCAATTTATAAGAAGCGGCGATATTATGAGCTAGATTCAGACAGAACGCGGTATTGTGAACACAGATATCATTGGCGACAAAATTGTGTGTTTCTGGGATTGTTAAGTCATAAACTTGTTTGCATCCCATCGATTCAATCGAAACTATTTCATCCCAGTACACATCACTCGCTGCTAACTGTTGAAGTGGCGAATCTTCTAAAGTACTTGCTAATATCCAAAGCCTTTCTCGTGTTAAAGTACGTTTCCCAACATGGATATTTGAATACCCTTGAATTCCGGCACGTTGAGCTAAAAGAGTCCAAGGTTCATTACCTTTAGCTGTTGTTATCTGTTCCCAAATTTCTATTGGAATGAGGTCACGATTTGTTTGATATCTCTTTTTAGCTATTGCATCTGCGACCTTAGTTAATGCCTCTTCTTTGCCAAAAATACCAATTTCTGAGATAAAATTTTTGATACTCTGAGCATCAGTAATATCTAATTGCCAAGCTTGTCTACGAGTGTCTTTATATTTCATAGAGCGTTTTTTCAGACTGGCAATAATTCCAAATCGCAATAACAAATGTTGTATTTGTCTAGCTAATTTTTCGCTGACAGTACAGTAGCCTAACTGCGATTGACCGCTTGTAAGTACTGTAGCCCATCCATCGGTTGCAAATAAACGATTGAGGAATAAGGAAACTTGCGATCGCTCCAATTTAAAAATAGCTTGCGGAATGATTTTGGCATCAGCTTTTTTGCCCCATAATCCTATGTTTTCCAACCATGTTGTTAAAAGATTCTTTTGCCCTTGAGACATAGCTGCATAGAGTATTGGGGTGCGTTCACTCCTAATTTCTATCCTAACTTTCAACTTGGGTGAAAAGCTGGTAACAGCGTATGTGAAATCATTTTGGATGCGAGAGTTAACATTAGTAAATTCTGGTGTTGAATCTGTTAAGCAACCATCACCTATGAAATATGCCAATAATTTAACTTCACACTCGCGGATAGTTTCTGTACCAAATACATTAAGTTTACGAGCTACAGCAATTTTATCCCCTACTCTTAATTCTGAAAGTTGTCGCCATCCATTGATGGTTAAATAAGGATGGGTGATAGTACTTTCAATATATCGTCCTAAGCGAGTAGTAACACTAAAAACTGGTTTAATACCGTCATTAACAAAGGCTGAAGCTTGAGTTAAATGAAACTTCCAATCATTTCCTAAAGTTATTAACTCAGCTTGCCGACGATGGTATATTTCTTTAATAGTTGAGATACTCCCGTCACTCAAAAGTATTTCCACATTTTCATGCAAACATTTCCCCATTGATGGGCGGCCCGCGACAATAATCAAATCAGAACGTTGAAAGCCGCTAGTCATCGCATCTAAATCGTAAAATCCGCAGGGAATACCAGGTAAGGCGATGCCTTGATTTCGATCTTCAATATCCTGGAAATTATTAATTAAAGTATCAGAAATGTGAATTAAACCTGATTGGGGACGTTCTTGAGTAACGCTAAAAACTTTCTGTTCTGCTTGATCTAAAACCTGTGGTAATTCGGTTTCTGTCTCGTAACCAAGATGTACAATTTCATTGCCAGCTTTAATTAACTGTCGCCGCAGGTATTTGTCCATCACCAACCCTGCTAGGGCATCGATGTTGACGGCTGACACTGTGCGGTCTACCAGAGTTGCTAATTTATTTCTACCACCAATGCGAGTAAGCATTTCATGGTCAGTCAGCCAACTTGTGACTGAAAGTAAGTCTGTGGGTTTACCTTGAGTATGGAGCCTCACAGCTGCTTGATAAATATCTTTGTGAGCGCTAATGTAAAAAGCTTCACTGAGGAGGCGATCGCTAACTCGACTAATCGCTTCTGGATCTAGTAAAATACCCCCCAAAATCGCTTCTTCCGCCTCAATGTTTTGTGGTGGGAGGCGATCGCTACCATCGCCTTGAAAACTAAGTGCTTCAGCCATAAACGATTTTAGTTTTGAGATGAAAGCTATTTGAGAGTAGGGAGTAGGGAGGGGTAAGTGGGGGTTAGGAGTTATCAGTCAGCCTTACTTCCCTTGCTCTTATCTTCCTTATCCCCTTCCTCTCCTCCCGCGTAACTTAGCTAGCGACTACTTGAATATCGACTTGTGCCGCTACTTCAGAATACAACTTGATTTCAGCTTGATAAGTACCAAGGTGGTTAATATCGGGAATGGTAATTCCACGCCGATCGATTTCTTGACCGGTTGCTGCCTTAATTGCATCTGCAACATCTTGAGTGGTGATAGTACCGAAAATTGCTTCGTTTTCACCAACTTGTTTAGCAATTGTCAAGCTGCCAACTTTTTCTAAAGATTCTTTTTGCTCAAGAGCTTGTTGTCTGAGTTCTAATTGCCGTTGACGCTCTTGCTCACGACGGCGTTCTACTTGCTTGAGAATACCAGGAGTGGCGTTGGTTGCCAATTTTTGGGGAATCAGATAATTACGAGCGTAGCCAGGAGCTACTTCCACTAAATCGCCAGATTTTCCCAGCTTACTGATATCTTGATTTAAAACTAACTGCACGCGCTTCGCCATCGTTTTTCGTTTTTCCTGTAAAATCTGATTAATTTGGGTTTGGGCTGCATAGCTCACAATGTCAGTGTTGTATTCCAAGCTTGTGTGCCTATACCCTAAAGCTTACAGATCCTAGCGAAAGGAAGGGTGCGATCGCAACTATTAGAGAAAATTGAATGAATTGGGGAGTGGGGAGATAAAGGAGCAGAGGAGGCAGGGGGAGCAGGGGAGCAGAGGGGACAAGGGGACAAAAGTTTAGAACTTCCAACAAGTCTTTCTCCTTGTCCCCAAGTCCTCTTTCCCATGCCCTAAAAATTATTTCTCATTTCCCGTATCCGCGCAAAGGTTTGCACTGCATCGCTACTCTTAACAGTTGATTGTAATGATTGCTGATCCCAACGTAAAAAGGGATTGGTGCGCTTCTCCACTCCCAGCAGCGAGGGGATGGTAGCTTCTCCTCGGCTACGGTAAGCTTTTACTTCATTGAAGCGTCTTTGTAAGTCGGCATTGCCGCCATCCAAAGTTAGGGCAAATTGCAGATTTTTTAAAGTGTATTCGTGGGCACACCAGATGCGTGTATCATCGGGCAGAGAGCGCAGTTTACTTAAAGAGTCCACCATTTGGCTCGGTGTGCCTTCAAACAAGCGACCGCAACCGCCAGAAAACAAGGTATCGCCGCAAAATAAGTCGCCTGTCTCACCAGCTTTTTCTGGGGGAAAGTAGTAAACGATGTGAGCGCGAGTATGTCCGGGAACAAAGATAACTTCAGCTATGCGGTCTGCAAACTTGACGCGATCGCCTTCTTGCAAAAACACCTGCTGTCCGGGAATTCTACCACGATCCTCCGCTCCTCCATAAACTATAAGTTGCGGGAATTGTTCTATTAGTTGCTTATTACCACCCACATGATCGTTATGGTGGTGCGTGTTAAAAATTGCTACTAATTCAGCTTTTAATTCTGCCAGTTTCTCTAATACTGGTAGAGACTCCGCCGGGTCAACAACGGCGGCAATATTTTGTTTATGGTCGTGTAGCAAGAATATGTAGTTGTCTGAGAGTGCTTCCAAACGGATTACGTGCATTACCTTTGCCTCCCTTACAACATAGATGTTTGGTATTGAGTAAGCTTTTGTGCTTACAAGTTGCACAATTAAATTTTTGGTGAAAAACTTCAAACCCTCACCCCTGCTCCTCTGCTCCTCTGCCCCCTTGCAGTCTCAACAAGCAAATTAAGTGATTATTAGCCTAGCAATCCTAAGTCTAAGCAAGTAACTAAGCTAATTGCATAAATTGTTTCAAGCATTTATACGCAAGTTAGCACAAATGTAATACGTTATTAACAGTTATGATAATATACAACCGTAGTTATACCGTCAACATACCACAAAAAAGCAAAATTCATCTGGATTTATCAGTGAATTTTCTCTGGAAATACCTGCAAATACAAAGTTAGATTTATTTAATTATTTCCTGTTTTAAGGATACCAAAAATCCATTCAATCGTAGTGGATATTTCCTTTCAATTATCAGGTTTAATAAATTGAAATTCTAATATGTATATACATTGGTATGTTAAAGCTTAAGCAAATATTAGTAATATTGGTCTTGAAAGTTTTTATACATGTTAGTAATCTCTGCAAAATCTGGACAACTAGGTAACAGATTATTATTATCTGCTCATTTTATGGCATTTGCAATTGAAAAGAATTTTACAGTTTTAAACCCAGCATTTGAAGAGTACGCTGATTTTTTTGAGTCAACATCTCAAGATTTTTTATGCCGCTATCCTTCTAACCAATTTTCAATTTCAGGAAACAAACTGCTACGCAAATATTACTATAAAGTAAATCGTTATTTAGCTGAAAGTGGGCTTTTTAACACAATTGATATTAAGCGTAATCAGCCCTTTAACTGGAGTAATTCAAACATTACAAAAGAGTTAAAAGCAGAGAGTATAAACTTTTTTCAAGGATGGATCTTTCGTGATGGATGGTTTATAAATGATATCTCAAATTTACAAAAACATGGTCAAAAAATTCGTGCTTACTTTCAACCTTTAAAGAATTATCAGTTAAATGTAGCAAAACTCATATCCAATATTCGTAGCCAGACTGATGTACTCATTGGAGTCCATATCCGTCATGGAGATTATCAACAACATCAAAATGGCAGATATTTTTATTTAGTTGAAGATTATTTAAAAGTTATGGAATCAGCACAAATGCTATTTCCTAATAAAAAAGTAACATTTTTGATTTGCTCAAATCAAAAGCAAAATGACAAATATTTTCAACATTTATCTTATGCCTATGCCAATAATCATATAATTGAAGACATGTATTCTTTAGCTAAATGTGATTATATTATTGGCCCTCCTAGTAGTTATACTATGTGGGCATCATTTTACGGTGAGCGACCTCTCTACATGATTAGGGATGTAAATAAAACGTTAAAAATTGAAGATTTTGTTCACTTCTACCAATGGCAAGGAGTTTTTTATTATAACGAAGACTGGAGTAAAAATTTTTGGGAATGGACACATTAAATTAAATTGACAAATGAGGATGAAAAATAATTATTTAACTGAGTTATGAAACAAGAAACTAGAGGATTTATTACAATTTTAACTGGACTTTACCCTTTTCAAGATTGCATTCACTTTTTAGCAGCAGTTAGAAAGTTTCACCAAGAACCAATAATCATTTTAATTGATCAAGTTCCGAAAATTCTCTATCCTTTTTTAAAGGCTTTCAAAAATGTAATTTTAAAGCCTGCGCCTGCAAATGAAAATACTGTTTTAGCATCACGGCAAGCAAAACTGGCTCTATATGCAGCTTCTGAATTTGATAAAACTATTTACTTAGATTCTGATATTTGCTTACTTTCCGATCTCAACGATGTATTTGAGTATTTGGATGAATATGATTTGCTATTAACCGAAGATGTTCAACCTTCTATTATTAAAGCTACAAATTTGCTCCGGGGCAAGCAAGAAGACATTTTGCCGAATGTTTTGCAAATTCTGCAATCTACCGGATTACCTTTGCAAGCAGATAGTGTGCAATATAATAGTGGTTTGATAGCTTTTAGGAAAACAGAAGTCAACAAGGTATTTTTTGATAAATTTCAAAGTTATTTTGAAATTGTCAAAAATAATCAAGATAAATTACTTTTAAAAGACCAAGGGGCTTTTGCTTCTGCGATCGCATCTGTAAGCCCTAACATGAAAATACTACCACCTACCTATAATTATCTCAGTAAATGGGAGGAGGCTTATAATATTCAGGATAGTATTAAAGTTCTTCACTGTACCTATCCTTATCGACCTCAATACGCTAAAAATATTACCCGTTCTTTGTACACAAGGGTATTTGACAGATTTGCTAAAGTATTTTTACCTAATCAAGTTACAAATCCCTGGCGCAAGAAGTGACATCTTTTTATGAATATATGCACAAGCCTTTTTCCTGTATTAAAGAATAATTCTAAATATTTATCAATATTTAAACTGCGAATTTCCAGGAGGAAACATCAAAATTGAAAGTTTCATTAATTGTTGGTGATTTATCTGGAGGCGGTAGTATTCGAGCCTTTTTACTAGCTCAAGTCCTGCAAAGCCTCAATTATCAAGTAGAGATTGTTGGTTTTATTTATGGTAAAGAACTGTATGCTATTCCCCCATCTGGCATTTCAGTTGTTTCTCTCCCAGGTACAAATTATCCAGAATTTCTGATATCTGCTCGTCAACTATTGCAAAAAATAGATGGAGATATTATTTATGCTGTAAAACCTAAGTTTACAAGTTTTGGCTTATCACTACTAAAAAAATTTATTGGTCGTCGTCCTTTAATTTTAGATATGGATGACTGGGAACTCAGTTGGCACGGAGGTGATGAGTGGAAATATCGTCCTAGTCTTAAGCAATTCTATCGTGACATTTTCAAGAAAAATGGCGCATTAAAATTTCCAGATCATCCACTGTATCTCAAGTGGATGGAAAACTTAGTAGCAAAGGCAGATGCAGTAACGATAGATACTGACTTTCTGCAAAAACGCTTTGGTGGTGTTTACGTACCTAATGGTAAAGATACCGCAATGTTTGACCCCCAGAAGTATGATTCTGAGACTAGCAGAACGGATTACGGTCTTTCTGAGTATCGAATTCTCATGTTTCCTGGGGCACCACGACCTCACAAGGGGGTTGAAGACATTCTAATGGCACTCGATTTGCTAGATGAGCCAGATTTGAGATTAGTGATTGTGGGTGGTAGCCCTTACGATGATTATGACGATAAATTGATTCAAAAGTGGGGACGTTGGATTATTAAATTACCCAGGTGCTCCGTAGAATTAATGCCTAAAATTGTAGCATCCGCCCACATTGTAGTTGTTCCCCAGCGAGATACTTTGACTGCTCGCGCTCAGTTTCCCCTAAAGTTGACAGATGGAATGGCAATGGCTAAACCTGTATTATCTACACACGTTGGAGATATTCCCAAAATTTTAGGTAATACTGGTTATTTAGTCGAGCCTGCTTGTCCCGAACAGCTTGCGAAACAAATACAATTGATTTTTCAGGATTTCGAGTCAGCAGAGCAGAAAGGTATCAAGGCAAGAGAAAGATGTGTGGAACTCTATAGTATAGAGACTATGGCTTCTGTGCTCAAGTCGGTAATTTCTCGATTGTAAATCTTGATGGAGGTTTAATTTATTTGATGATTAGTAAATTTGGCAAGTATAGTGTGAATAATATTAATAAATTAAAGTTGCATAAAAATAGCCAATGTCTACCAGAAAACTACTACTAAGATTTGCTAAACCCTATCCAGGTTTGATTCTGCTGACAATATTGTTAGGATTTTCTGGAGCCTTATTTAATGGAATTAGCACAGCTTTAATTGTGCCAGTAATTTTAAAAATTGTCGGACAAGAAGTAGATTTAAGTTCTGCTCCTCCCATCCTTAAAAGGTTGATATCTCCCTTTGATAATGCTCCAGAATCTTACCGGATAGTAATAATGGCCGGAACGATTCTCTTGACAATTTTTTTAAAAAACTTAGCTACTTATGCCAGCTCATTAGCATCGAGTTCTTTAACTCGAAAGCTAACATCAGATATGCGCGAAACTGGGTTAAAACTATTATTAGAAGTTGATATAGATTATTATGCAAAAACAAAGGTTGGTGATTTAATCAACCGTCTGGGTGGAGAAATTGGTCGGGCTGCAAGTGCGATAGGTAGTACAGTCAAGATAGTTATCCTGGGAATAACAATTTTAGTTTTTGTCGGTTTATTACTGTCAATATCTTGGCAGTTGACAATTGCTTCTACGCTTTTGCTGTTATTGGTGACGTTAATAAATCAGTATGCCATCTCTCAGTCGAGAACTTTTGGTAAGCAGTTGAGTGAAATGTCTAGAGCATATTCAATCTCTGTGCTGGAGACTTTAAACGGAATCCGACTGGTAAAAGCAACGGGAAATGAAGAAAAAGAATATCAACGGATTCAAAAATTAATTCGCGATCGCGAGTTAGCAGATTTCCAATCTCAGGTTAATTCGGAAGCGATTACACCTTTGAGTGAGGTGATGGGTATTACAGCTTTACTGCTAATTGTACTTTTGAGCAAAACCTTCTTTGCTGGTCAGGTTTCCTCTCTTTCCACCGTACTTTTAACATATCTATTAGTGCTGCTGCGAGTGCTGCCATTAATTTCTCAGTTAAATACTATTCGCAGTAACTTTGCCAGTACCGCCGCCAGTGTAGATGTGGCAAATGAATTTTTAAGCCTTCATGATAAGCCGTTCATGGATAAGGGTAAGCTTCCCTATACAAAATTAGAAAAGGGCATATCTTTTAATTCTCTTCGCTTTGCCTATCCTGGTCATGAAAAAATGGTACTCAAAGATGTAAGTTTATTTTTACCACATGGCACGACCTTAGCATTAGTAGGCAGTTCTGGTGCTGGTAAATCCACTTTAGCAGACCTTTTACCTAGATTCTATGACCCAATAGCTGGCAGTATTACCATTGACGGTACTGATTTGCGGGAGTTCGATGTTGTATCCCTGCGAAAGCGAATGGGGATTGTTAGTCAAGATACTTTTCTTTTTAATGACTCGGTGCGAAACAATATTGCTTATGGGCGAGAAGAGGCTACAGACGATGAAATTCTGACAGCAGCCAAGCGAGCAAATGCTTATGAGTTTATTAGCAAATTGCCTCAAGGATTTGACACCTTAATTGGCGATCGCGGCGTGATGTTATCTGGTGGACAAAGGCAAAGATTAGCAATCGCCCGCGCCTTGCTCCAAAATCCAGAAATTCTGATTTTAGATGAAGCCACCAGCGCTTTAGATACCGTTTCCGAGCGTTTAGTACAATCTGCACTAGATGAATTGAGTCGCGATCGCACAACCCTTGTAATTGCTCACCGCCTTTCCACAGTCCAAAAAGCCGATCAAATTGCCGTATTAGATCAAGGAAAGGTGGTAGAAGTAGGAACCCATGATGAACTGTTACCAAAAGGTGGTTACTACTCACGTTTGTACTCAATGCAATTTAGCGAGCAGCCTAAGAAAGACTTAATTCAGACAAAAATTTTTAAGGCAATGCGCCTAAACTCAAAGAAATTTGTTGAACATCCTGAAGCCGCTATTAAACATAAACAAAGCTTGCTCCGCATTTCTCACGAAATTCGGACACAGTTGAACTCAATGATTGGGTTTCTGCACTTGTTACTTGACGAGCTAGTAGACAATTCCCAAGAACAGCAGCAATTAATTGAAGATTCTTACAAATCAGCTTGGAGAATTCTCAACACCATAGATGTTTTTGAAGATGTTATCAACTTGCAAATAAAGGGAGAATTTATCTCAATTTCTGAAGAAAATCAAGATATTATACGCACCTATTGTCAGACATTTAATTATCTCTCCAGTGAGTTTCGGACTACTATCAATCTTATACTTGGCTCTCTCCGTTCTCTAACTGATAATTTGATATATACCCCAGAAGAACAAAAGGGATTAATTACTGAAAGTTATGAATCTGCTATATCTTTGCTCGACAATTTAGAAAAATTTGAAAATAGTATTAATATCTAAATTTATGAAAAATTCTGCTTTACAAAAACACTATATTTTTTTCATTGGTGAAGAGTTGCCGCAGCCAGAGGCTCACCTAGTGCAGTCTACAAATGCAGCTAACGGCGCTGCAAACTTGGGATACTCAACAGTTTTGGTATATCTTGAAAAAGGAGCAAAAGCTATTAATCCAGCTAATTTAGCTCGTCCTTTTCAACCCAGAGAAACACCAACAGAACTGATCAAATATTACAACCTCCATGACAAGTTAAAAGTTGCTCCTTTACCTATGCCTTGGCCAATTGACCATTTTCGGAGCAAATTTACTGACTCTAACACGATTGCCAGCAAGTATTATTTACCATTTCACATACTTCCAACTACTAAACTTGTCCACAGTCGCAACTGGAATTTTGTCAAAGCTGCCATCAAAAATGGCGTTCCGGCAATTTATGAACACCACCACCACGAAGACAAACCATTTGAGCCAGAAATTGTTAAAAATCCGCTATTGCAAATTGCTGTCACCGTTATAGACACCATCCGCGAAAGCATGATTAAAAATGGTATGCCACCAGAAAAAGTGATTACAATGCACAATGGTTTTAATCGCTTATTTATGGATAGACAACCAGAAAAAGCAACCGAATGGCGTCAAAAACTATTGCAAGATGAAAGTCAAAAATTGGTAGTTTATGCGGGAGCTTTACAGCAATTTAAGGGTATCGATGTATTAATTGATGTAGCTCAAGAAATGCCTAATGTGCAATTTGCTTGTGCTGGTGGTAAGCCAAAAGATGTCGAATATTATCAGCAATTGGTAAAAGAAAAACAAGTTCATAATATTAAATTTTTGGGCTATATATTACATAATGATTTAGCATCTTTGCTACAAGCAGCTGATGTTTTAGCTCACCCTCATTGTTCAGGAAAAGCGGCAACTTTCACATCTCCATTAAAGCTCTTTGACTACTTCGCCTCAGGGACTCCCATTGTAGCAACAAAAATTCCATCATTAGTTGAATTTCAAAATACTCAAGCGTTCACCGGAGGTGTTGGCGAAGCCATCGCTGCTTGGTGTGAGCCAGATAACCCTAGTCAATTTGCTGAATGCCTAAAGCGGGTTTTAGAAACTCATCCCAGAAAAATAGAAGGTTATCCAGATAGTATCAATTTTGTTAAGCAGTTCTCTTGGGAAAATAGAGCGGCAAAGATTCTGAGTTATGTTGATGAATCTCTGTTACCCCAACTTGTTGTATAAGGAAAATAACTAATGATAATAACTAACTAATAAATAAAATGAATATCAAAACTGTAGGCATGATTAGCAGCTATCGAGGTTTAGAAACTAGAGCCGATTGGCTGTGGCAACAAACTCCAAATCAATTTGGAGCTTGGGGCAATATCCAAATGCAAGCACTGGCAGCAAAACCAGATTTTCTGCTGATGTATCAATTTGATTTTCCTCAAGCAGCGCCAAAAACATCTTGGTTCGATAGTTTTCGTAAACGGCAGCAAAAATCAATAATAAGTGTTGATTCTTTACTGCGTGATGTTAGTAAAGAACGGATTATTTATTTACTAAGAGAACCGCCTTTAGATGAAATTGTAGAAATCACTAATCATAATTACCAAGAAGCCAAAAAGTATTGCGGTTACATTTCTGGCCCAGATGATTTTGCCCCCACTCCTGACTACATGCCTGCTATTTGGTATCATTCAAATTCATTTCAAGATTTAAATGAAATGCTACCTCCTGAAAAGGTTGCTCTATGTAGTTGGATTACTTCAGGAATTAGCCGCACTGTCAACCATCGCCAGCGTTTAGACTTTTTGCAGTCTCTACAATCTAGTGGTATTAAATTTGATTTGTATGGACGCAACTTACCACAATGGGCGAAAAAGTCAGGAGAACTGGGTAATAAGTGGTATGGGATGGCACCATATTATTACAATCTAGCAATCGAAAATTATGCTGATAATAATTGGTATGTGAGTGAGAAACTTTGGGATAGTTTACTTGCTTGGTGTCTACCAATTTACTATGGCGGCCCGGCTGCTGATAAATTATTGCCACCTGGTAGTTTCTTGCGATTACCCAGTTTAGATGAAAAAGGCATTGCCTACATCCAAGAAGTGACAGCTACACCTGATGCTTGGTATGCTGCCAAAGATGTGATCGCAGAAGCACGTCAAATCATTTTACACAAATTAAATCTGCTTAACTGGTTGTCAAACTTTGTTGATCAACACTCATAAATTATGAATGGTATTTGTACTCTTGGCAATGATTATGTTTTCGATCAATTGGTGGCTCTGCTTAACAGTATTGATGCGATCTTGGGCCCAGAAACGCCTGTTTGTATCTATCCTTTCGATGATCAGACACAGCGAATTGCTGATGAAATAGCTAAACGACCTAATGTATTTCTTTACGATAATCAAGAATCAATTAATCGCTGGGATGAATTTATGCTTTCAGCAGCGCCAGAACGATTGAATCGTAGTAAATTCCGCTTATATGGCGCTCACCGTCGTTTTTGTGCTTTTGATGGGCCATTTGATAAGTTTATCTATTTAGATGCAGACACCTTAGTAATGAACTCTCTGGCGGCGGTGTTTGAAAAATTAGATAGTTATGATTTTGTTGTCTATGATTTTCAATTTAAAGATGTCACTAAAGTATACAATGTTAATTCGCCTAAATTACTAAAAGTTTTCGAGCAAAAACGCATTGATTCCGAAATATTTTGCTCAGGCTTCTATGGTTCAAAACAGGGCATATTTAATACAGAGCAAAGAGATTTTTTAATATCCCATCTACAAAAAAATGGGGAAGCGGAAATTTTGTATGAAGGTGCTGGTGAACAACCACTGATCAACTACATGGTTATGAGGTCTAATCTTTCTCTTTATAACTTTGCTCAACAATTACCAGATAATCAAAAAACTGGATGTTCTGCCACATCTAAGCACTTTGAAGAACGAGAACATATTCTCTATGACAAAGACAATCGACTAACTTATATTCATTATATTGGTGTTCCTCCTAATATTAATCAAGCAGTATGTGCTGGAGAAAATATTGAGTTTCCTTATCGAGATTTATTTCTCTATTATCGTTATTTACACGAGCCAGAAAAGCGTCCAGTCTTTACAGATCCTCCTAAAAATTATGATGACGCTCCAATACCAAATTTACTTACAAGAGCTTTGCGAAAACTTAGGTTGATTAACCAAGGATAATTTATGACTAGGGGCATTTATATTGTTGCCAATGACCGGGTTATTGATAATGCGATCGCTTTACTTAATAGCATTCGTTACTATGACCCAGAAGTTACCGTTTATCTCATACCTTTTAATGAAAATTATCATAAGGTAGCAGAGCAGCTTACTACCTTACATAAAGTAGAAATTTTTCCAGATTTAGAACTTATTGATAAATTTACCAAACGCATCGGAGAAATTTTTGATCGAGATTTCCTGGCTTTACCCAACAAGATGCGTAAACTAGTGGCGTGGTTTGGCCCTTTAGATGAGTTTATTTATATTGATACTGATATTGTCGTTTTTGAAAAAATCGTTGACAATTTAGACAAACTTTCAGAAGTTGATTTTTTCTGTTGCGATTACCATCATGCTAATGACAAGCTGCGAAATATATTTTCCCCATTTGTGAAAGAGCAGCAAATTTTTTCAGATGCCCAACTTGAAGACGTTTTCAATAGCGGTTTTTGGGCTTCTAGAAAAGGAACTATTACCGAACAACAAATGGACGAAGCTTTGCGCGAATGTGCTGCACATCGAGAATATTTCGATTTTTCTGAAGGAGTTACAGACCAACCTATTTTAAATTATCTTGTTCTTAAACTAATTGCCAAACGTGGTAATCTCGTCAAAATTCCAGGAGGCGGGCCTGGTAGTTGGGCCGGTTCGCAAAATTTCCAACAGCAAGACTACGCCCTCTATGACCGAGGACAACGACTAAAATATCTCCATTGGGCTGGTACACGGATGAAAGTTGGTAGTCCCTATTGGCAATTGTGGGAACATTATCGCTATCTCCATGAAGGTAAATTCGCCTTCATCCCTAAACTGACTCGCCGTTTATTTCCCTTTGTTACTGCCCGTACTTAATATTAGGAGTATCCCAATGACTGATGGCATTTATATCCTAGCCAATGATGTCGTCTATGACCAATTAGTTGCATTGCTCAATAGTATAGAAGCTAATGCCGGCAGGAAAATTCCTATTTGTATACTTCCATATAATGAGCAGTTAGACAAAGTAAAGGCAGAAATTGCCTCTAGAGATAATGTCAGCTTATTTGAAGATTATGATTCCATAGCTTACTGGGATGACTTTGCTACTCAGATATGGAAAAATTATCCTAGAGCACAGAAAACTTGGCGAGGGTGGGGCTTTCCAGAACTCTATCGGCTACCAATGCACCGCAAATTGTGTGCTGTGGACGGCCCCTTTGATAGATTTATTTATTTTGATGCAGATACTTTGTTAATGGGGCCTGTAGATTATGTATATGAAAAATTAGATGCCTATGATTGGGTAGTCAATGATTTTCAATATAAGTCTGATTTAAAATTTGTTTTTGATGGTTTACCAGAGCAAATGCAGCAAGTTTTTAATTTAGATAACTTGCAATCTAAGATATTTTGTGCTGGTTGGTTTGCCACTAAGAAAAACATTTTTTCTCCAGCTATAAGAGCCGACTTTCTCGACAAATTAATAGCAGGCGAAGCCGAAGTCATGTGTTGTTTAGGCCCTGACCAATCTTTATTTAACTATATGGTATTGAAAAGCGGAATTCCATATTATAACTTTGCTTTTCATGACTGCAAACAGTCAACAGGTAATCACTGGAGTTCTCGATTTGATGTAGTTGATAACGTCCTTTACGACCAAGGGCGGCAGCTGACATATCTGCACTATATGAGTATAAGTTCATCAAACTTTACTCAACTTTGCGCTGGTGAAGATATTAATATTCCATATCGAGATGTGTTTTTGTATTATAGATATTTAAAGTCGCCAGAACAAAAACCCACAAGCTTGAAGCGTCAGAGTCCACTACTACGTTTGCAAAAGACTAGTACAAGTTTTTTCAATCAAAAAATCAACAATATCAAGCTAAACTATCGTAATTTCAAGGATAGAATTACTAATCAAACTTGACTTAAAGGTTGTGTAGTTTTTAGCTTATCTATTGCTTAATTATCGGTAATAAAAATCAAAGTCTTTCAAAGTTAAAATTCTTAAACGCAGTAAATTATATAAATACTTAATAATTTTATTGCTTTTAACTATAATTTTCTGTCCAATGAAGCGTTCGGGGTATTCTAACTTTGTTTGTTGCTCAAAATATATTGCCATATCCTCCATTTTCGATTCTCCCTTTTTGATTCTGACAAATTCGATTCTATTCTTAAAGAAAGAGATACCCTCCATTGCACTCCATCTAACTGGTAAACCTGCTTTAGCGGCTGCTAAACCTATTGCATTTCCTTCGCAATCATACAGTCCATTTAACTCACAATAAGATGCTAGAATTTCCCATTGTTTAAGAAATTCCATTTCCTTTCCAGAGTCTTTTGTAACTGTAAATAAATATTCATAAACAAAGTTAATATTTTCATTTTCTAGTTCTAAATTTAACTTTGAAGCGGCCTTTTTAGCCACTTTAAACTCTTTCAGAAGTCTGGGGTCGGGATTGCCAGTTAGAACTCTAGCATACTTTTTTGTCATGTTTTCACAACCTCTTGCCGTTATTCCTGGCATTGAAATGCATTTCAGATTTTGTGGAACTGGCGCTAATATTCGCATATCTGCATCAATGAATATGCATGAATTAAATAGAGATAAACTCTTGGCTATTGCAAATCTTTTGTCATGATAAAACTTAACGCTTTGTTGTCTATGCTTAAATGCCAAAACGTTAGGTTGTTGGCTAAAGTCGCTAGGAAAATCAGTTAAAATAACAAAAGATGTGTTAGGCGAATATTTTTCGATATCTTTTGCTAATAACAATGCAAGATTGCGATAGTTCTTGCCACATGCTAAAGTACAAAAACAAAATGCCTTTTTGTCTTGATTCATAGCTTTTTACGCTCCTTCTAATTAAATAAAAATCTGCAACGCCAAAATTCTAAACAAAGTCGAGTATACTTTGAGTCATACTTGTTATCTTTTTAACAGAGACACTGCGGATGCAAATTTCAGTATTTGTACGTAATCTTAACGCAATGAAATCTTATATTTATAAAATTTTAATACAAAATAGGTATTCACCACTAGCTAATGATCTCATTTGTAGCGAAATATCATTGCTGGCGGTGATAATTTAGGGTAATTTGGATGTTAATGAAGCGTTATACTATCTAAGAAAAAGAATCTAAATCTAAAGATTGCATACCTTCGCGTTCTATAAAGGTCATCATACTTCCCAGTTGTAACCAAACTAATAAACAAGTAAACAGACTAATTGGTAAACCGACTCCTAAAGCCAAGGAAGTAGGAAAACCAAATATTGCTAACCCTGAAGACAGAAATAGACTAGTACCGCCAGTTATACCGATAAATGGCACAAATAATTGTTTGAGTGAGGAACGCGGTTTAGTATTTTCTGTTCGTTCGCTTGGCCATTTTTGTACAATTACTTTCAAAGTGCCAGATAATGCTAAACCAGATGTTAATGCTGTTAGAAAGCCAACAAGTAACAGAAAATAAGGCGGTTGTAGAGGAAAATAGTACATCAAAACTCCTGATTATATTAAAGATTTTTTAGTTTTTGTTTGTTGACTGATTCCCAGCAAAAAGCGCAAGGGATGTAGCCTTTGGTAGGATAGCAGCTGCGCCTTCTCTGGATAAGTCTGTTAAAATTCCGATCGCTACATTTAATAAACGATCTGGTTTTATGTCATCTTTAACCAGGTTCCACAGGCGTTGGACATCTTCGGTGTGGAGGCGGTCATCTTCAGTAAGAGCAAGCACTAGCTGCCGCCGCAGAAATTTCCCTTCTTCTGAAATTAAAAATTGGAACCCCATCTGGGCTGTGGGTAACACATCAAAGTTATTATCAGTCCGAGCGATCGCAATCAAATTCTCTAATCGCTGCCACTGAAATTTACCATCTTTGAACAACACATTCAATAATCGCCGCCGTAATTCTGGCGATTCCCCTGTCAGCAAGCGCCGTGCTATATAGGGATAACCCACCTCAACAATTTTGAAATTCGGGTTGAGGCTAAGGGCAATACCTTCTTGAGTCACCAAAGAACGAATAATCAAAGCAAACTTCGCCGGGACTCGGAAAGGATATTCATACATCAGTTCCGAGAATTCATCGGTAATAGTTTTGAAGTTAAAATCCTTGACATTTTTGCCAATTGCATTTCCTAGCACCGCTTCCAAGGCTGGCACAATCGGGCAAATATTCGTGTCTGGAGTCAAAAATCCTAATTTTACAAAATCTTCAGCTAAGTCGGTGTAGTCTTTATTCACCAAATGCACTAGCGCATCCACTAGTGTTTCTTTGGTGCTTTCCTCCAACTGATCCATCATGCCGAAGTCAATATAAGCCATCCGACCATCGAGCACAGCAAACAAATTGCCAGGATGAGGGTCAGCGTGAAAGAAGCCGTGTTCTAAAAGCTGTTGCAACCCTGATGTAACGCCAATTTGGATAATCGCTTCTGGATCTAAACCTGCTTCCTTGATGCGTTTAGTATCTGTCAACTTAAAGCCGTCAATCCATTCCAGGGTTAAAACGTGGGTATTTGTATAACGCCAGTAAATGCCTGGAACTTTTACTTGCGGGTCGTTGCGGAAGTTGCTAGCAAATTTTTCGGCGTTGCGGCCTTCATTTATGTAGTCGATTTCTTCAAATAACTTCGTGCCGAACTCGTCCACGATTAAAGTTAGGTCGTGACCGAGATTAAGGGGCAACCAGGGAGCTACCCAACTCGCCCCCCACCGCAATAAATAGAGGTCACGCGTGAGAATCGGGCGTAAGTTGGGGCGTTGCACCTTCACTGCGACTTCTTCGCCACTGATCAGACGACCACGATATACTTGACCCAAGCTAGCAGCAGCTACTGGGCTAGGCGACAGTTCGCTAAAGCTTTCGTGAATGGGACGTTCTAGTTCACTTTCGATAATTTTGTAAGCGATCGCATTATCGAAAGGTGGTAACTGATCTTGTAACTTGATCAGTTCTTCTAAAAAGTCCTTACGGATTAGGTCAGGCCGGGTAGAGAGGGCTTGACCAACTTTGATAAAAGTTGGGCCAAGGCGGGTGAGCAGTTCTCGCAACTGGATAGCTCGTTTACCCTTGTTCTGCTCAACTTTATCTTGCCATTCGTCCCACTTGAGACTGAGTATAAATCCCGCAAAAGAGAAGATAATTCTCAGGAGTCGCCCCCATGCTAACCAGGGACGGTAACTATAGTAGCGAGCGATCGCCTCTGGATTATAGAGTTTTAGCAGAGCAGGTTGATACTGACCCACGCCTTTATTTGCCTCTTCAACTGAAAAATTTACAATGATTGTTTTTCTCCTAACCCACAAATTACTTGCAAGTTCAGGATAGCGGTAGTCTTTTATCTAAAACAACTAGAACTCTACCCCTTTGGGATACGGTTCGCCGTGATTTTAGCTTGTGTTACTGCCTAAGATTTGTTTATCTTTTTCTTAATTATACTTTATAAAACTACAACTACTTATCCCACTTTTAGATGATTTTATTTTTTCTTAACCATTATTTATAAAAATATAAATATCTACCTGTGTCTGATTATGCAAATTTAAATCAACTGCGATCGTAAGTAACTTTATTTACTAACATTTATATGAAGTAGTAGTACTATTACTGTCTTGGATTTAATCTTTGTTACCATTCTCGCCTCGGAATAAATTCCAAGGTTAATAGCTTACATTCCTCTCAGGAGGATTAAACCAATTCGCAATAGGCAACTCTTGGAGACCCTAAAAGCGAACGCCCCGCTACGAAGAGAGCAATTACGTTTTGTAACAGGGATTTAGATTTAGGCGTTCAATTCGCGCTGCTTGATAGAAGCAGGAGACTTAAACCCCTGAACCTCGTTAAATACAAAATTTTCAGCCATGTAGAAGGCTATCTTATAGCGCTCTGAGTTAAGTAGGTATAGAACCCAGAGCAAGCTCCTGGCTTCCTCTGATGTACCTCATTTAATTAGGAAAAGCTTGGAAAATTTCAGTCCACTTGAGTGGACTTTAGCTATGAACCGCAGAACTTAAGTTCTGGGCGGGATATCGGATGAGCGCGACACTTTAACTATTATAAGAATATGGATAATGATAATAGTATTTACATCGTGCTGTACTAGCCCTAGAATTGTATAGTTTAGGTAGAAGAATCAACCCCAAACTTATAACAGAATTATTATTTATAAGTATTATAAATTTGGTAATTGGTAGTGATTTAGCCACACTTACCAATTACCAATTAGCTACTTTTAACCATCGTGCAATGCTATTTAGATTTAGCCTCCAAGTTTTCTAAACGGCTTCTCAATTCCTGATTTTGCTGTTTGAGTTGGTCAAAATCCTCACGCAATTGACGCAGGGTTTTTTCTGAACCAATATTCTTTTGCACCTTAGAAATTTCTTCTTCAGCGTAGCGACGCACACGCCCATCAGCTGTTTGTTCAGCTAGCGATCGCAAAATCCCCACTGCTTTAGGTGTTTCCATTTGTCCTAATGCTGCTGCTACCGCAACTTGCGTTAAAAAGAAGGTTTCTTTCGCTAGTTCTGTTAATTTTTCTAAAATCCGTTCTAAATTAACCGGACTTTGACCTACAGAAATCTTTCCTAAAGCGCGAATTGTGGCTAAACGTAGCGGTTGTGGTACACCGAGTTTGGTATATTCGATTAGCAAATTTAAAGCTGCTTCCGAGGTTTTGAATTCAGCTAAACCGGTAACTGCACCACTCCGAATCACTTCATTCCAACCCGCCTTTTCTTCTAAAACGGATTTTAGCAGCTTTAATACCTTGTCTTCCTTGGGTTTATCTTCCAAGTTTGCAGATGCAATCGCCCCGATCACACGAGAAGCTGCTGCTTCCACGTAGTAGCTAGGATCGCCCTTTTGCACTAACCCTCTGACTGCTTTATAGCTTTCAGCAGTTTTGATTTGAGCAAGTGCTTCCACTACAGCTCGTCGTACGTAAGCATTTTTATCTTTTAACCCAAGAACTAAACCATCAAAGGCTTGGTCTAAATTGATTTGCGCTAGTTGTTTCGCCGCCTCCACACGCACACCCCACAATGGGTCATTTTTTAGCGATGTAGATAGTGCAATAATAGCTTCTAATCCACCTTTTTTTGCCAAAGCTGCTGCTGCGTAAATACGTGAAATGGGGTCGTGATCAAATTCTAACTGTGCTTTTAACTCTGATATTGGATACTCTAACGCTACTGTTTTCAGATAATTATTCTCAACATCAAAGCTGATAAATTGGGGCTTATTTTCTAGGGGAAAGTAAAAGCTTTGTTCACGTTCATTTACTCGCACTACAAAAGTTTTTAGTTGTGAGTTAGGAGTTTGGAGTTTGGAATTATTTTTAACTCCTAACTCCTCACTCCTAACTTCTCCTTGTTGGGTATAGCCAAAACCAATAGGTATTTTTAAATCAAACAAATCCTTACTACCATTTTGACCTTCAGCAGCTTGGGTTTGAGTTACCGTGATTTTTGCTAATTTAGCATCCCCATCCCAAGAGTAAGCTACTTTAAAATCAGGATGACCACCACGAAAAACATATTGGTCAAAGAGGAATAAAAGATTATGTCCGGTAGCCTTTTCAATCGACCTGAGTAAGTCTACTGTTTCTACGGTTTTGTGGGCATTATCTTGAACAAATGTTTGGATAGCCTGCCAAAACAACTCATCTCCTAATTGGGCCCGAATCATGTGATAAACACAAGACCCTTTTTCGTAAATGTGGCGATCGTAAAGCTCAATAGCTTCCCGGTATACATGTGTTACCATCGGGCGACGATAGCGACTGCTATCTTCACTTAAGTAACGACGAGCTTCTAATAAACGATAGTAAGCTGCTTCTTCTAAACTATATTCCTGTTCTGTCCACATCACCTCAGAATAAGAAGCCATCCCTTCCTTAATCCAAGCATGAGACCAATGCTTAATCACCACCAAATCACCAAACCACTGGTGCGCGAGTTCATGGACGACTAAACTTTCAGTATTACGGTTATCTAAAGCGGCGCGTTCATCCAGCAAGCATCTATCCGTTAATAGTGTTGTGGAGGTGTTTTCCATCCCGCCAAAGATGAAATCATCGACGCAAACCTGGGCGTATTTCGGGAAAGCATAAGGATAGCCATACTTTTGGCTCAGAAATTCGATCATGCGGGGAGTTTTGCCCATGCTGCGTTTAGCATCTTCCTCCCGTCCCTTTTCTACATAGTAGGTAACTGGTTTCCCATTCCACTCATCTTGAATTTCGGCAAAGTCACCTACTGCTAAAGTCATCAAGTAGGTAGGATGAACTTGTTGCTGTGACCAATGATAGATTTTGTAATCACCATCTTCTGTGGTGTTAATCAATTCGCCGTTAGAAATTGCTACGAGAGGGTTGGGGACACGAACGCGAATTTCGGAAGTGGACAGTTGTCCTGGATAATCAAAGCAGGGGAACCAAAAGCGAGAGTCTTCGTCTTCTCCTTGAGTCCAAACTTGAGTTGGCTTGTTTGGGTAGTGCTTGTCTGGTTGAATAAAGTAAAGACCGCGTTGCGGTTTTGTTACTGAATAGGCGATCGCAATTAGCAAGCGTTTACCACTTTGAGTCGCCTCAGCAAGTTGGATAGAAAGCTGTTCCCCGTCGTAGTCAAAATTTTGTGGCACTTTGTCCACCTGTACAGACTCGATATTCAGGTTGACAGCATCCAAAGTCAAACGATCAATGCCATTACGGATTGGTAAGAGGCGAATGCTACAATTGCCCTGGTAGCTTTGCTTGGGTATATCCAAGCTGAGATCCAGAAAAATATGCTCTACCTGTCCGGGGCGATCGGGGCTGTAGTGTGGTCTTGCTCCCGGTAACTCAAAAGGTTTGTGTACGTTATTATCTGTATCAAAATAAAACTTCGACATTGATCCTTACTGACCTTGTAATCCTGAAAAGTCTGGCTTGGCTGGATGTTGTTAAGTAAAATAGCGGTGTCTAAATATATTTCCCAAATTAATAGGGCATTATGGAGGTGAGAATTCCCTTTTGGGGGGGATTAAAATTAATCTCACCGGAATTTCCGAAGATTAGCTGGCGATCCTTGGACTTTTTTCCATATCCCTCCCGCATTTACTACTGATGTTTTGCACTTTTTTGGCATCAAGTCAAGAGTCTCTTGCACCTCGATAACTTTTAATTAAGTACAAACACTCCTAATTATTCTTATATAGGACTCCGATTCGATTTTTGAAAACATACTGAGACTGAAAAGCTCGTTTATCAGGGTTTTATCTGAAATTTTCCTTACAAATCAGACAGGAGTCCTATAACTTAGGATAGCTTGCCACTGTTGAGCAGGCTATTTTGTTTGAAATGAACAGCATATCATTTGCCGATTCGCTCCCCATCTCGTGAAAGTATTTTTTAGAGTAATTATTTTAGACTGCTAACTTACAGGACTACTAATTTTATCAGTAAATACCGATCAATGAGCGGAAATTATTAATAAATCCGAAAACTCTACAGTGACACTTGTATAAATCTCGGTGACAATCTGAGCAAAAGAGGATAACAAAATGCCTGAAAGTAAATCTAAGTTTCTCATTCCTGCTGTTGGTGCTGCTGTACTTGTCGCAGGAGGTATAGCAGCTTATACGTATTTTAAAGCCCCATCAGGAGCTAGCTCAGACGCTCTAGGCAGCGCTAAACTCGTACCTTCAACAGCATTGATGGCAACTTATATTACTACTGACTCTCAAGCCTGGGCAAAGTTACAGCAGTTTGGCACTCCAGAAGCACAAAAATTAGTGGCAAAAGGTCTGGAAAATTTCAATCAGCAAGTGTTCAGTGACAGTAACGTTTCTTATGAAAAAGATATAAAGCCTTGGGCTGGTGGTGTCATGATTGCTGTATTGCCACCTAATCCTGTTAAATCGGCGCAGTTGAAAGCATCTTTTCAAACACCTAATGCGCCAATCAATGTACAGCAGGAATCAAATATCTTGATCGTAGTGGGAATCAAGGACAAACTCAACGCCTTGAATTTTGCTAACAAATTAAAGTCACAAAAAGGAGTTAAATTTCAAGAATCTGACTATAAAGGTCAAAAAATTATAGAAACTACAGAAAATAGCAAGCCAACATATAGCGTAGTTTTAAATAATAGTCACTTAGTATTAGCACCCGAAAAGCAAGCTGTAGAAAAAGCAATTGACACCTTTAAAGGAGAGTCTTCTTTTGCCAGTAAAGAAGATGCAAGCAGCATCCTTAATAAAAGAGTGGATGTCAAAAACAGCCTCGCCCAAATTTATATACCAGATTATGCAGGCATGGTACAGCAATTAGCAGCCGGAAGCCGGCAGGCAAAGCAGTTACCTCCACAAGCGCTGACGCAACTTAAGCAGATAAAATCTGTGGTGGCGGGTGTTGGTGTTGATGATGCGGGAGTGCGGGTAAAAGCGATCGCTAATTTAGATCCGCAACTAAATAAATTTCAGTATCAATCAAGTCCGGGAAATATAGTCGGGCAATTTCCCACTGGTACTTTTGCTCTGATTAGTGGAAATGGTATCAGCCGTGGCTGGGAAACGCTAGTAGAAGAGTCAAAAAATTATCCAGAAATGAAACAAGGTCTTGAACAGGTGCGAGGACAATTGAAATTTGTCAATATTGACCTGGATAAAGATATTTTTGGCTGGATGAATGGGGAATTTGCCTTTGGTGCGATTCCATCCAATCAAGGCGTGTTAGCAAATGTTGGTTTTGGAGGTGCTTTAGTATTTGATACTAGCGATCGCAAAACTGCCGAAGCCACCTTCACGAAATTGGATACCCTTGCCAAAACCCAACAAATCAACGTTGCCAACAGAAATATTGGTGGGAAAGACGTAACTGAATGGCAAATCCCCAGACAGGGAGCTTTATTGTCACATGGTTGGCTAGATCAAGATACTGTATTTGTAGCTCTTGGTGGCCCAGTTGCTGAAGCAATCGGCGATCGCAAAAATCCATCTCTTGACAATAGCGATACCTTCAAAGCCGTTACGGGTTCTTTGCAAAAGCCCAACGGCGGCTATTTCTACCTAGATATGGACAAAACTCAAACTGTGCCTTTGATCAAGAGTTTAATCTCATCTGACGCTAATGCTATCACCATCTTGAGTTCCATTCGTGGTCTTGGTTTTACCGCTAATAGCCCTGATAAATCTACCAGTGAATTGGAGATGTTGTTAGCTCTTAAGCCTAGTACAAAGTAGGGCATGGGACAAAACAGTTATTTAGCGGATAGCTAGGGTTTAGCCTGTCTTGAGTTCCGTGTAAATAAGTGAGATTCTTAACTCAGCACTGGCTCAAGTCCGACTACTACTAACAGCGCTATTGAGGGGGATTGGTGATTAATTATGCTCCTCTGCCGCCTCATCCTCTCACTCCTAATCCCTTTACTACTCACAAAACTTGATTATTCCGAGTTTCCAAGGTTTGGTTGAGTCTATCCAAAGCGCCAGTCAATCTTTCTTGGGCTACAAGATTAGGATCTGGCAAGGGTTCATCGGCTACTTCTTCTTGTCTCTTGAATTTTTGTAAGGCTCGAATTGCCACAAATAAAACTAAGGCAATAATTACAAAGTCAACTATTGCGCCAAGAAAGTGACCAATCTTGATTCCCGGGCCAATGGCGATTGTTCTCCAGTCTTTGCCAGCAAAACTAACCAGGGGATTAATCAATGGCATGATCACATCTTCAACAAAGGAAGTGACAATTTTGCCAAAAGCACCACCAATGATCACAGCGATCGCCAAGTCAACTACATTGCCTTTTAGGGCAAATTCTTGAAAATCTTTTAAAAAGCCAGTTGCTCTTCTTCTTGCTCTGCCCATATTTGACTCCAATCAGCTGAACTTACTGTACTTTTCTTTATAAATGACACTCAGTTTTTTGCCATTCTTGTTGAGAGAAATGTTGCTAAGTATCAAAATTTTACCAGTCTTGAATAAAATTCTCTGATAAATACAAAATGTAAACCAGTATGATTTAAATCTTCTCAGAAGTTTGCTGCTCTGCAAATGTCAACTTTCTATAATATTTGTTGCTTGGGGCAAGTCAAAGGAGACAGACTGCCGTTATACAATTCAATTCATTTCTAGACTGCTGTCTAGCAAGTATGTCATAAGTAAAAAAGGCTGTTGAACGCAAATTAATTTATGACCACTACTGTAAACACTAATCCTGGTTTAGCTTCCCGTTTGGTAAATGGCGTACTGGCAATCAAACCTTTAGCCAACCTAGCCAAACACCAAGCTAGACAAATGATGATTAAACGTGCCGAAAGAATTGGCGTGCCTTGGACACAAGAAGTCAAAACTCTACAGGCGCGTGATTGGAAGGCTGATCTAGCTCAAGTAGAAAATCCTCAGCTTTCCTACCCAGAATACTATTTGCGGTCATTCCATGCCTATGAAGGTGGAAACCTAAGTTGGAAAGCCGCTTGTGAGCTAGAAGTCGCTGCCCGTACTGTCCATGCTGGAATTTGGCAAGATGCTGGAGCGGAAGGAGATGCTAAACTGCGCCAAAGTTACCACGATATCCTCAAAGTGCAAATCCCCAATCAACCCCAAGACATCCTCGATGTAGCTTGTGGTGTGGGTTTGAGTACATTTACCATGCAAGAAATTTATCCCCATGCCAAAATCACAGGCTTAGATTTATCTCCCTACTTCTTAGCCGTTGCTAATTACCGCGCTGGGCAACGTCAAGCTAAAATAAACTGGCTTCATGCCCAAGCGGAATCTACCGGGCTACCTAATGCCTCTTTTGATTTAGTTTCCATTTTCCTGATGTGCCACGAATTACCCCAATCGCCAACTCGACAGATTTTAGCTGAAATGCGGCGCTTGCTGCGTCCGGGTGGCTACTTGGCAATCATGGACATGAATCCAAAATCTGAAGTTTACCAAAAAATGCCAGCCTATATTTTGACTTTGCTCAAAAGTACAGAACCGTATTTAGATGAATATTTCGGTTTAGATATTGAGCAAGCTATTGTTGAGGCAGGTTTCCAAACTCCCACTATCACTAACAATACCCACCGTCACCGCACAGTACTTGCTCAGGTGAGTGGTTGATTTTTCTTTACTGCTCTGGGCAGCAATACCACCTTTGCTGCTGCTAGGCTACTACTACTGTAGAGTGCCATTTGCCCCACCTTTTTTAAAGTTGCTGATGTTTTTTATCATCGGCGCAATATCTGGTATCTTAGCCCTTAGCCTCGAATGGATTTTTGAAATTGTAGTCAACAGGGTTGTAGACTGGCATCAGATCAAGCTATGTCTGCCGACAAGTCGCTGCGCTACACTTTCTGGAATAGCCTTGCGGCAGCTTGTGGAAGTAGGCCCAATTGAAGAAGGTTGCAAGTTTGTAGCGGTTGTTGTCCCAATCTACTATTTGCAACGCAAGTATCGATTATTTGCATCTACCGTTTTCCTCTTCACCATAGCCGTTGCCCTTGGATTCACTGCCGAAGAAAATTGGATTTACCTTTTCCACGATACAGCCTCAATTCTAGACCGTATAATCGGTATGCCAGTCCACGCCATGTTCTCTGCACCTTGGGGATATGCTTTAGGAATCTATATTTCCTCGAACATTCGGTTAAATCAAGACAAAACGTTCATTTTTAGGGCTTGGCTAAATTCTGTAATCTGTCATGCCCTAGTTAATGTTTTATCAAGTGCTTGGCGTTACTCACTGCCTTTAGGTTTCCTGAGTTATGGTTTATTCCCATTTCTCTTGTGGATGTTTTGGCGACTAGAACAATTACTGCGAAAAGTGCAAGGCAAACCCGCCATTACCCTGATTTCAGGCCATACACCCCAACACCGTTACTGGCAGAGGAGTTTAGTGCTGTTTGCCCTCATAATGGGTGGAAATGCTGTTTTTGGGCTGTTTCTTTTAGTCAGGATTCTTAGTCCCTTGAGTCCGTCAAAGCTTTTTGATGTTGATATTTTGTGGTTTATAATTAGTCGCTTTTCACTAAATCTCTTTTTCGGAGTTTTAGCTTGGGGCATTTATCGGTATTTGCGACATTCCGCTCGTCGTCGGTATTTTTAAAATATGATTTAGAAAAATGCTAGGGGGTTTCTATGCAAACAACTCCAGTGCGTTGGACGACTGCTGATCTAGAACTATTTGCTGGCGATCGCAGAAATCGCTATGAGATTATTGATGGAGAACTATTTGTGACCAAATCACCTAGTTGGGATCATCAATCAAGTTGTGGTAATATTGTTACAGTTCTTAACAATTGGTCAGATCAAACTAGTTTAGGTAAAGCTGCGATCGCACCTGGAATTATTTTCTCAGATTCTGACAATGTGATCCCTGATGTGGTGTGGGCAAGTCATGAACGCTTAAAAAACTTACTAGATGAAGCTGGACATCTCACAGGCGCACCGGAGTTAGTTGTAGAGATTTTATCCCCCGGTGAAAAAAACCAAAAACGCGACAAAGAAACAAAGCTAAAGCTGTATTCAGTCCAAGGTGTTCAAGAATATTGGATTTGTGATTCTATACAAAAGAAAGTTGAGGTTTATCGCCGTGAACAGGCTGCATTAAAGTTGGCAGCTACTTTATTCGGTCAAGATGAGTTAACAAGTCCTTTGCTACCTGGTTTCAACTGTTTAGTAAGTAAACTTTTTTAGGTGGGCATTGGGGAGCCAGTGCGTTGGGCGGCTCTGCCGACTTGAAGCAACTGGCGTCATTGGGATGATATCAGTTCCCTATGTCCTATGCCTAACTAAATTTTCAATTACCTAAACGCTTGCTAATACTGGCTGATTCGCAGTTGCGCTGACTGAATTTGATTCAGATTCAGTACAGTAGATTTCACAGGAGTTATTGGGACTTTCAATCAGTTTCACTTTGTAAAGTTTAGCTCCTAATTCTTGAATAGGCGATCGCAGTAAATTACTAATGTAAAGAGCGATATTCTCAGCAGTGGGAACAACTTCAGCAAAGTAGGGAATGTCTTTGTTTAAAAAGGTGTGATCGAATGGCTCAACCACATAATCTTCTATTACTTGGTTCAAAGCACCTAAGTCAACAATCATCCCTGTCCGTGGGTCAATTTCCCCTTTCACAGTGACTTCTAAATGATAATTGTGTCCGTGACCGTGGGGACGAGCGCACTTACCATAAATCTCAGTGTTTTCTTCGTTACTGAGGTTAGGATGAGCTAGCCGATGGGCGGCGCTAAAGTGAGTACTGATATTGAGGTAGGCTTCCATTGCGTTTCCCGTATAATCTGCCCAAAGTTCAGGATGTTCAAATAACTGCACACGGACTAAAGGCAAGTGTGGTGCTAGTCGTTGCCAAATAATCCGTGCAATATTCTCAGTGGTGGGCAGAGTTTCTTGAAATTCTGCCCACGCATCGTTGAGATAAGAGAAGTCCAATTGACTCGTAACTTCCCGTTTAATTACGTGTTTCACATCAGACAAGTTCAGCACCATGCCATATTCATCCAATTCCCCAGCTAAGGAGATGAATAAGACATAATTATGTCCGTGTCCCGGAAATCTAGAGCAAGCACCAAATTTCTCAATATTCTCAGCTTCACTCAGTTCTGGTAGCCAATAACGATGACTTGCCGAAAACTGGGCGCGGCGGTTAACAATACATTGCATGAGTACACTATGAGCAGAATTTAAAATTTCTTAATCTTTCTCTGTTTCCAGCATAAACTAATTCTTAAGTTATGTGTTACTAGTCATTAGTCCTTTGGCATCCAGCGAAATTTACCCATGCCCAATTCCTAATGACTATGTAACAGATGCTTGTGCCTCGCAGTGTAATCTTGTAGCTATACGGAATAGTTCATGACCTGTGTGTAAATAACGCTCATCGTAGTTCAAAGGAAAGTAACCTAATTCATCGAGTCCATCTCCTACTTGATCGAGGCTGTAGTAAAGGTGAGCGGCTGTTCTTGCTAAACTAGGCGGATTCGGTAGGGAGCGAAAAGTAGTTTGTGCCTGCTTGAGGTCATCTCGACAGGTTTTTAAGTATTCCTGAAATTCATCTAACAACTCATCATCAAAAGGATCAGCAGCTAATTGCTCCATTTGTTCTTCTAAGGAATAAAGAATGGTACAAAGCAAGCGATTTACTGGTTGGTAAACTTGGCGCAGCCATTCCTCAACTTGCTCGTCAACATCGCGTCCAGTTTTTCGTGTTGTCTGGTAATGCTTTTGCGCTGATGCTGTACGCTGTTGGCGATCGCTATTTAATTTTTGAGAGTCATCTTGCAGTTGTTGGTCATAATCGCGGCGATTTTGGTTGTCGCCTAAGACTTCATAAGCTGCATTGATGCGAATTATCTGCTCTCGATCGGCACTTTCCTGATTGCTGTCAGGATGAAATAACTTAACCAAGCGGCGATAGGCTTGCTTAATCTCCGCAAGGCTTGCACTTGGACTAACTTTGAGAGTTTCGTAATGGTTAGAAACGTGCTTAGAATTGACCATTAATTCAATTTATCGTTAGCTGATGCTAGCGGCTAACCTTGTTTCCAGGTCTTGGAACAACGGTGTACTCAAATACCTCTCACCAAAACTAGGCTGAATCATCACAATTAAACGTCCCTTATTTTCTTGGCGTTGGGCGACGCGAATTGCTGCACATAAAGCTGCTCCACTGGAAATACCAGATAGTAGCCCTTCTTCTTTTGCCAAACGCCGACTATAAGCGATCGCTTCTTCATCGGTGACAGTAATCACTTCATCAATCAATTTTATCTTAAGAACTTGGGGAATAAACCCAGCCCCAATCCCTTGAATTTTATGTGGCCCTGGTCGTCCCCCAGATAAAACTGGGCTATTGGATGGTTCAACTGCGATCGCCTTAAAACTAGGCTTGCGTGCTTTAATCACTTCTGCTACACCAGTGATCGTACCACCTGTGCCCACCCCTGCTACGATCATATCTACTTGTCCATCGGTATCTTCCCAAATTTCTTCTGCTGTAGTTTCCCGATGCACTTTTGCATTGGCTGGATTGCGAAACTGCTGCAACATATAAGTATCAGGCATCGTATTAACCATTTGTTGCGCCCGCCCAATTGCCCCACTCATGCCTTCCATCCCTGGCGTTAGTTCCAGTTCTGCTCCATAAGCCCGCAACATTGCCCGTCGCTCCGCACTCATTGTTTCTGGCATCGTCAAAATTAACCGATAACCCTTAGCTGCGGCTGCCATTGCTAGAGCAATTCCTGTGTTTCCAGAAGTAGGTTCTACTAATATTGTTTTCCCAGGAGTAATCAGCCCCTCTTCTTCGGCGGCGTTAATCATACTCACCCCAATCCGATCTTTGACTGATGCCGATGGGTTCATACTTTCCAATTTCACTACAATTTCGGCAACACATCCTTCTGTTTGGGGAATGCGGTTCAATTGCACTAGGGGTGTACGACCAACCAGTTCTGTAATGTTACGAGCAATTCGCATAATCTAGCCCTTAGTTATTAGTCAAAAGTCATTTATTATTAATCCTGTTCGGTTTTATCGTTCCCGTTAGATGTTTTATTTAATCCCTTCGGGAGACGTTCGTACCTTGCTCTAAGCGTTCGTGTAGCGTCTTGTAGAGAAGCCATGCCGTTGGCAAAGCCTCTCTAAGAGTTGGCTTTACGTTGCCCTAATAGCAGTCGCTCATAGGGAAAAACCCCAGACGCTCGATAACTTGCTAACGCTGCGCTATCGCCCTTGGCGTCTCCCCTTGAGAGAAGACCGCGCTGCTTTACCAAAATTCAAAATTCCTCTTGAAAAGTTCTGTTCACTAAAAAGCGACGCTTAGACTTTTCCCAAAATTAAAACTGCCAGAGTTAGAAATTTTTAATTCTTAACTTAGAACTTTTAACTCACCACTCCTAACTTTTATAGTATACTCCGGTTAACTACTGGGGTTTCTTGCTACTACTAACAACAAAAAGCCCCGCCTAATGGCGGGGAACAATAAAGTTAAATTATTGCCAGATTGTCAATACTCTAGAAGGTGAAAGTTGTTCTAAGCGTACCGATAATTGCATCATCGTTATCACTGTTTTGACCAGGAGAAGTCAAGTAAATTACACCAGGAGTAATTGAGACGTTATCTGACACGCGATACTTATAAAAGCCTTCAAAGTGATAGGGTATATCATTGTTACCACCAAAACCTGGCCGGTTAAACGAATAAGGTTCTGCACCAGCAAAAAGACCTAAGACGTTACCCTTTTTACCAAAATCAGGTAATGCTACCCCTAAACCGTAGCTCCAAGCTTGATAATCATCATTTGCACCAAAGCCGGTGACATCGTGGTAAGAGACAAAGCCACTAACTGACAGCTTGTCACTAGGTCTAAACGCAGCCTCCACACCATAGGAATTGCTCACACCTGCGTTTTGTAGAGTGTTAGCTTGATTAGTACCTACTGCAACAGAAGATCCAAAAGCGTTGTTTACGTTTGATGAAGTACCGGAGTTAAACAAGAAATTGCCTGCGGTATTATATCCGTGGACGTAGGTAGCCGCTAAAGCCAAGCGATTACCAACACTAAAGTTCAACTGTCCAAGAGCTGCGTAATCGCCGTTGGTTAGACCTGAACTCAGACCAGGATTATTAGCATTAGATGCCAAGTAACCCGCAGTGATTGAGCTATTTCCTAGAATACCCTGACCTTTACCAAGGGGTAGATTCAGCGCTATACCTGCACCACCACCAATCCGATAGATGGGGCTTTCAGAAGCCAAGGTAGATAAAGCGCCGTTACCACCATCAGTTTGATCGAAAAAGTAAGGATTATTGACGGATGCATAATGGCTGTGTCGTCCGCCAGCAGCTGCTAAGTAAACGTTGGCTGGACCTATAGGAACTTCATAAGTCAAACGATCTATATTGACACTGTTGTTACCATTGTTATTGCCAACTTGAAACGTTTGTGTACCTTCAGCAGTCCTGATCTGATTCCCACCGTTATCAAGTTGTGTAAAAGCTGTTGCATTACCTGCTGCCAGACGTGTATGTAAAATGTCTCTACCAGTGAAGCTGGTTTGCAAGTCTAAACGTACCCGATCTTGGAAGACAGTGTTGTTATTGTCGCCACTGTTACCTCCAAACACATCACTAACGCCAAAAATTGCTTCACCAACTAGTTTAGTGGTAGTGGAGAACTGATTAGCTTCCAATTCAGCAGTCCGCGCTTCTAAGGAATCTACACGACCACGTAGGGTTGCTAATTCTGCCGAAAATTCTTCTTGCAACCGTTGTAAAGTAGCTAAATCTTGTTTGGTAACTAGGTCAGCTGTTGCTGTGGCAATCAATTCGTTAACCCGATCCAAACAGGCGTTCAAACCTGCGGCAAATTCATAACGGGTCAAAGCACGATTACCGCGATAAGTAGCATTTGGGTAACCTGCAATACAACCATACCGCTCAACCAAGGACTGCAATGCTTGGAATGCCCAGTCAGTGGGTTGTACATCAGAAAATTGAGAAACCGATGTTACTTGAGACTGAGAATTATTTTGGTTGCCTTCGTTGCTGTAGCGATTAACTTCATCAATGGTTGTTTGAGCCAATGTTTCTGGCTGTTGGGTAACTTCAGTTACACCTGGTTGTGCAGCTGGTGATACTTCAGTGGTCTTGTTTGGAGCCGCCATTGCGGTTGCCGAAACTAACAATGTTGCTCCCAAAACTGCTGGGCTAACCACTAAGGATTTCCACAATATACTAGACATCTTTTCTTAACTCCTCACACCTTGTTTAGATAATTGGTTTCGTTACACCTAATTCTCAAAAATGCGACATCTGATTGAAACCTGTGGATGAGGCATAGTTGCCACTACTACAATTTTAGTTTTTGCAAAGCTAAATAAACGATTAACTTAGGGTTAAAAACTTATCTGATTAACTTATGCAAAAACATATCTTTATATCATAACATTATAAAACATCGGATCTAGATGACAAGATTAGAGTGATCGCCTTAAGAACTGTCACATATAATTATCTAAATATCTCAACAGAGAGTAGGCTTTAGGGCATTCACTGGCTACGCAGGCTAAATTGGCCAAAGCTTAGACACTTAGCAGATTGTGAGTAAACATTCCTTCTTGCACTTAGACCTACTGAAATTTGCATAGAAATAAAAACATACTGACTCAGCTATACAAATTTAGGCAAAGTCTTTATGCGAGGTAGTTTATCTGCTATTGCGATCGCAAACACCAGCAGCTTATGAATCAAAAGTTTTGAAACCAGCGCACTCCAAACCAAAACCTGTACTTCTAATCTTAAAGCTTCATACATTCTGCGTCTGCCGTCGCTGTGACTTCCAGTTAAGTATTTAAAGATGTCAGAATAATCAGAATAAATTACTTAGTTAATTTGGGAAATCGCCTGTGCTAAATCAAAGTCAGCCTGCGTCAGCCCACCTGCATCATGTGTTGTGAGTGCAATCTTCACTTTGTTGTAGGAAATTTCTAAATCTGGATGATGTCCTACCGACTCCGCAGGCTCCACCAGCTTATTAACAAACTCAATTGCTTGGATAAAATCCTTGAATGTGCGGGTAATCTCTAAGTTGGAGCCTTTAACAGTCCAACCGGACAGAACCTTTGCACTTTCTTGAATTTCTGCCTCAGTTAGTAGTTGTGCCATATCAAAAAAGCCACATTACATCTTTAACGTTAGATAAAATTCCTTTTGTTCTCCATAGAAAAACGATGCGAGGAGCAACTAGAGCATAAGACATGTATCTATATTTAAATTAGACTTAATGAATAGACTCTATTGCTTACATCTAGTTAGAACCCAAGGTTTAATGCAAAATATTTTTATTTTTAATCTAAAGTTAAAAAAGTTACCCACAAAAGACTATCCGCTCTGAGTTAGATCAGATAATCTATCTCAGAGCGGTCTAGCGGGTCTTCAGGTTGCAACCAGACTGCCGGAAGGAACTCCGAGCTTGCCTAGCTAATTGAGCTAACTTAGTATCTCAAAGATAACTAAGGCTAACTTTTAGAGAACAGCCCCGGCACACAGCCGGCTAACTGCAACCTGATGACCCATGCATTTACTACTTTCTATCATGGGCATCACCTCCTTGTTGCCTAAGCGGTCTTAGTCTCAAAAGGGCAGAGCATTTGCTCCGGGTTTATAACCTTCATATAAGATAACACATAAATTTATAGATATTAACGATATATAAAAAATAAAAAAATCCCCCACCAAAAGGCAGGAGATGACTGGAGAATGGGGAATATTGACACTTTATTGGCTTATGCAAAAGAGATTATTTAATCTAGTTAGTGTCAATTTTCGGCAACCACAACCATGACTTGAGTCATGATCAGCTTTCAATATTAGAGAGCGTTACCGCGAGGTAGAACTTCCTCAGGGAATACAAATTGTTCGTGGGGTTGATCTTGAGGAGCCATCCAAGCGC
>NZ_JAVRBS010000016.1:0-46751 GCF_034531155.1 Nostoc sp. ChiVER01
GGGTAAAAATGTGATTAAAAGCACAAGATACCACTTTTCAAACATCCTCTTAAGGACTTCCAAATAAAAAAATATACCATCGCTATGAGGCAGGGGGCAGGGAGCAGGGGAAGAAGCAAGGGAGCAGGGAGTAGGGAGCAGGGGAGAAGAATTGTCCCCTCTGCACCCTGCCCTCTTCCTCTTTCCCATGCCCACAATTCCCTACTCAATTCAACGGCTCCATAATGGCTCTTAAACCTTTACTAGAGAGTGTTTTAAGCATTTCTTTAGCGTTATATTCACTACTAAATACTCCTGCTTGCATAACTCTTTGACCTTGCCAAACTGTGGGAAACGCACCAGGAGCAAGGAATCGCACTAAATCTTGATCTTTATTAGTTGCCAATGGCACTACTACGCGATAACGTACACCAAATTGTCTTGCAGAGTTACCACTATATGGAATACTTGCAGAACTTGTTTGGATATTGCGACTATTAGCAATAGGTATATTGCGATCAGGAAGTGGTAAAAGTGCAGAAGCAGATGAGGCAGAAGTTTCTTGTATTGGTAATGGCTGCTGTGCAACTGAATTGGATGGGTACTCAGGAGCAGTAAATTCAATCGTCTTAGGCTCAATCCGCACATAATTCAACTGTGGTGTATCAGATGGCTGTGCTGGATTGGGAGTTGCAACTCTTAAAGTGTCAGCTGGTATTTGTCTAACCGACAAGCTGCTAGGAGTAGGAAATCCGGCAACTTTAGAGGTCGGTTGCTGTTGATTGGATATAGGCGCAGAAAGCCGCACATTGGCTGGCAACGATGGCAGCTTTTGACTGTTTAATTTTGTCGGAACACGATTATTTGCTGAAATGTTGTTGCTAGTTTGCCTATTAGTAGTTTCAGGGATTTCGGGAGCCGAGAAGGTAATTTCCCCGCTTGCTGGTATTTCTCGTAACACATTGTTAGAGACAGAGGCAGGTTGAGAATTTTGGGTTGCAAGTGCTGTTGTACCGTTGATATCTACCTTACCAGTGATGCGATCGCTTACAAGATTGTTACCAGGAGCAGAAATCTCCTGTTTAGCAGCACTGGCGTTAATATCGTAGCGAGCATTATTTTGAAATTGATTACCCCCAGGTTCGGATGCACTACCCAAATTGGGCATTGCTTGAGCGATCGCAACTAAACCATCTTCTTTATTATTTTGAATAATATTATTTCGTAAAATCGGGCGGGCATTTGCTTGTACCACAATTCCGGATCTATTATTTTGAATTTGATTCCCTATGACTATAGGAGCCGCATTTTGGGCAATATTAATGCCAAAACCCGTTTCGTGAAAGATATTTTCCTTCACTTGGGGACTGGAGTTACCAGCAATTGTGATGCCATTGGCTCCATTGCGATCAAAATAATTCTTACTAATAGTAGGTGTAGCATCACCACAAATAGAAATCCCATCTTGAGTACTGCCAGTAAATGTATTTTCTGCGATTACCGGATTACTTGATTCAACCCATAAACCGTAACCACGGCGGTTTGGGTTCGTCACTGTCACCCCAGTAATTAAGGTTTGGTTTGCTCCGACAATTGCGACATTTTGACCGGCAAAGCTCCGGCTCAGGTAATCACCACCTCCCTGAATTACAATATCCTTACCTTGATTGCTAGGGTTGCCTTGAATTGAGATACCTGGTTTTAATATTAAGGGAAATTCTTCTCCTGTTTCGGCGCTATAAGTGCCTGTGGAGAGCATAATTACAGTATTGGCGTTAGCTAATCGTAAAGCTTGGGTAATCGTTTTCACAGGAGCGGATTCGCTGCCATTGCCTGTGTCATCTCCACCATTTGGGTTGACAAACAGCACCTTCTGAGAATTTGTTTTCTCAACCAGAGGTGCTGAATTTGGTGTTGATGGCATCTGAGCAATCGCGCTACCCAGGAACGCCGTTCCCATGCCTACGGTAAAAGATAATACTGATAAAATAAAAAATAAAAGCCTTGCTGATTTCAGAAACTTAAGCTTCGCAAGCATAATATCTACCCTATGGTACTTAGGAAACATCCGATGGTGAATCATATTTAACACAACTCCTTGGAAGTAACCATAAATTCTTATACTCTCTAAGAGTATTATCTAGATAATATTACTCAGATATTGAACGAGTGGGAATTTTTAAGACAGCGTAATAAATGATATTCTGTCTGTTCAACAATACCTTGTCCTAAAGGACACGCTATGCGATCGCCAAAATACCCCCACTCTCAAATTTGTTGAGCATCAGTGAAGCAATATATACAGTCAGCTTTAATAATCGGCTCAGATAATATTTTGGACGAGAAAGCGTCCTATTTAAAAGTTAAAATTTACTTTATAAATACTCTCTAAATAGTATCCATGCAGTCTCAAATTTAATTTACCCACTGTGGATTTTCCAGTGTATACGCTCTGGCTAGTAGCCCACGGCGTAAATAGAGCAACCATTTTAAATCCCTAAAAAGCCGATTCCATAATACTTTTAAATGCGTGAATACGTGAGTTTTGACTTCCGCCTTGCGGCGTTAGTCCTTTGCGAGCTTGTCGTTTACCCTAAAATACTTGACTAACCTTAGTGCAAAACTGTAGCCTCAAACTACCCTTATCACTGCCTATAGGAACATGGGATAATTTCCTGTAACCCTCACTACTACGTTATTTTGCGTATAGTCTGCAAAAATTGAGTAAAAAAAAGCAAATTAATTAACTATGGTTACTAGGATATATGATAATTCACACTTCGATGAAAGCACTAACGGGATTGTTGTAATGGTCGAGCCATACAGCCAAAAAGAGCAGATACAACTTGTTGTCTACCGCATTTTAGATGCCAATTTAGACCGCGCTCGTGAGGGCTTGCGGATTATCGAAGAATGGTGTCGCTTTGGCTTGAACAATGCCCAGTTGGCTCTTGAATGCAAGCGGCTACGACAAGAGGTAGGCAAATGGCATACCCCGGAATTGCGGGCGGCGCGAGATACACCAGGCGATCCTGGGACTGAGTTAACCCATTCTCAGGAAGAACAAAGAGCTAGTATCAAATCGGTGTTGCAAGCTAATTTTTGCCGTATAGAAGAAGCATTGCGGGTGTTGGAAGAATACAGCAAGCTTTATCAGCCAAATATGGCTAAAGCTTGTAAGCAGATGCGCTATCAGGTTTATACCCTAGAAAGTAGTTTAATGGGTCATCAGCGCCATCAATTGTTATGGCGATCGCGTTTGTATCTTGTTACTTCCCCACATGAAAATTTGTTGAACAACGTCGAAGCTGCACTCAAAGGTGGATTAACGCTTTTACAATACCGCGACAAAACCGCCGATGATTCTTTGCGTCTGGAACAAGCCAAAAAACTTCGGCAGTTATGCCATCTCTACGGTGCTTTGTTCATTGTTAACGATCGCGTGGATGTAGCTTTAGCTGTTGATGCAGATGGAGTACATCTCGGACAACAAGATATGCCTATTGCTGTTGCTCGGCAATTACTCGGTTCCCAGCGTTTGATAGGTCTTTCTACCACAAATAAAGAAGAAATGCAAGCAGCAATTGCTGAAGGTGTAGATTATATTGGCGTGGGGCCAGTTTATGAAACTCCCACGAAACTAGGTAAGGTTGCAACAGGTTTAGAATATGTCAGTTATGCTGCCAAAAATTGCTCAATTCCCTGGTTTGCCATTGGAGGAATAGATGCCAATAATATCAATGATGTGATCGATGCCGGAGCCGAACGTGTAGCAGTGGTGCGATCGCTCATGCAAGCCGAACAACCTACCCTGGTGACTCAATATTTACTTTCCCAACTCAATCGCATCAAACCAGAACTTTAAAATAGTCATTAGTCATTAGTCCAAAGTAAGTAACCAATACCTAATACCCCACTCCCTATTCCCCACATATTATGTCTAATGAGATTACCATTCAGGTAAATGGGGAAACCCATAGCTGTTCGTTTCAAACTTCTTTACCCGACTTGATCCAACAGTTGGGCTTTAATCCCCGCTTGGTAGCTGTAGAGTATAACGGCGAAATTTTACACCGCCAGTTTTGGCCGGAAACAAAAGTACAACCAGGCGATCGCTTAGAAGTGGTAACTATTGTTGGTGGTGGTTAAGTCTGCTTCAACCTCAAAGGTTTTCGGGATATCTCGGAATCAACCTATTTGGGCTTGCAAAATGAGTGTGAGGTTCTAAAAGTCGCATTATCTAGGAACTTAAAGTGGTAGAAAACTCTCTATAATTTGTATATATGTAATTTCACGTATTTATACTCAATTTTGTAAGTTTATTGTGAAGCAGATAATAAAATTTCCTCTGGAAAGTGGCGAATCGATTTTTGTTGAAGTAGACGAAGCCGCACAGATAGACGATCGTATCGGTTTGCGAGATCAAGTGGTTGATAAAGCTACACAAACTTTCGAGTCAGCCCTAGAAACCGTTAAGCCCATAGCTAATGCAATTATTACCAAAATTGGCAGTCTCAAACAGCCAGCAGATGAAGTAGAAGTCAAGTTTGGCATCAAAATTAGCGCTCAACTTGGGGCAGTTGTAGCTTCTGGCAATAGCGAAGTCAACTATGAAATCACCTTGAAGTGGAAAAAAGATTCACAAAATGGTAGCACCCCTTGAGTCATCTATTGTCAGAATTTACTCTAACAGTAACAAGGGCAAAGTAATTGGTGCTGGCTTCTTAGTTTCTCAAAAGTACATCATCACCTGCGCTCATGTGGTAGCTGATGCTTTGGGACTTACCAGAACAACTGCTCAAATGCCAGATGCAGAAATCACTTTGGATTTTCCGTTAGTTGCACCCAAACAACTGCTCAAAGCTAAGGTTGTTTTCTGGCTACCTGTAAATCCGAGTGTGGAATTAGAAGATATTGCCGGATTAGAGTTAGCACTTTCTCCCCCAAATCAGGCTCTAATAGCACCATTAATTACATCTGATGAATGGGCGGGACATCCTTTCCGAGTATTTGGTTTTCCCGCAGGACAACCCGATGGTGTCTGGGCTACTGGAGTTTTACGCGGACATACGGGTAAAAGTTGGGTACAACTAGAGGATGAGAAACAAACAGGTTATGGATTAAAGCCGGGTTTCAGTGGTGCGCCTATCTGGGATGGTGAGCTTCAGGGTGTAGTAGGAATAGCAGTAGCGGCAGACATCAATCAACCAGATGCTAAAGTTGGGTTTATGATTCCCGCACGGGTGCTGGTGATAGCATGGTCTGTATTGAGTCAAGCTATTGTTTCGTGTCCCTATCGTGGTTTATTTGCTTTTCGGGAAGAAGACGCACAATTTTTCTTTGGGCGGGATATTTTCACCCAGAAACTTGTAGATACAGTCCAAAAACAATCATTAGTAGCGGTAATTGGGGCTTCTGGTAGTGGTAAATCTAGCGTAGTGTTTGCGGGTTTGATTCCTAATTTACGCCAACAAAGCAATTGGCTAATTGAGTCCTTTCGCCCAAAAACTCATCCTGTAGATGAACTTGCAGCAGTAATTGTACGCCTACGCGAACCAGAAAAGGGAAAGACACAACAAGATATTGAGGCGGGAAAGTTAGCTTATGGGTTGCGATCGCAACAAGTAGCAACACATACTGTTTTATCCCGAATTGTGTCAGAGAACGATAATAAGCGGCTGTTACTAGTAATCGATCAATTTGAGGAACTTTACGCTTCTTGCTCAGATATTCAAGAGCGCCAATTATTTTTAAATCAATTATTAGAAGCGGCTACACTGGTAGAGAATTTTACCCTTTTGCTGACCTTGCGGGCTGATTTTCTGAGCTATGCGCTTTTAGATTATCGCTTTGCCAATGCTTTGCAGAATGCTGATTTAAAACTTGCGCCGATGAACCGAGAAGAATTGCAGCAGGCGATCGCTCTACCTGCAAACAAACAAGGGGTAAGGTTAGAGGAGGGTCTTGTGAAGCGGATTCTCCAAGCGGTGGTAAATTCACCAGGGAATTTACCATTACTAGAATTTACTTTGACGCAACTATGGGCAGAACAGCAAAATCGCCAAATGACTCATGCTACTTATGAAGCAATTGGCGGTGTAGAAAAATCTTTGGCGAACCATGCAGAAGCCGAGTTTGCCAAGCTGAAGCCAAAGGAACAAGAACAAGCCCAGCAAATATTTATCCAGCTAGTGCGTCCTGGCGAAGGGACAGAAGACACACGCCGACTAGCTACTAGAAATGAGGTAGGAGATAATTGGGATTTGGTTAAGCGTCTAGCTGATGCGCGGCTAGTGGTAACTGGACTTAATGAGACTGCTGGTAAAGAAAAAGAAACAGTAGAAATTGTCCATGAAACCTTGATTCGGGAATGGGGACAACTGCATAGATGGATGGAGAGCGATCGCTCTTTCCGCACTTGGCAAGAATTATTGCGATCAAGAATGCGTCAGTGGGAAAATGCCGGGCGAGATGAGGGGCCATTGCTGCGAGGTGTCCCCCTAGCAGAGGCAGAAAATTGGCTCAAGCAGCGCCAAAATGAGTTGAGCCAAGCAGAGCAAGTTTTCATCCAACAAAGTTTGGCATTGCGCGATCGCGATCAACAGCAAAAAGAACGCGATCGTCAGCAAAAAGAACGCCGCCGCAAGCTTACTCTATTTGGGCTGACAGGTGGTTTAGTAGTAGTCTCAATGCTGGCTGCGATCGCTTTTTGGCTCCGATGGACAGCCCAAGTTGAAGCCTCTGGAGTCACTGCGTTAAGAAATTTTGAGTCTGGTGCTGAAGAAATTGAGGCTTTAGTATCAGCAATGGAAGCCGCACAAGAAGTTAAAAAAATGGCTTTTTGGAATAGTAATTGTTTGTATGACTGTCCAGCCACAAGTCCACTGCTAGCTTTGCAGAAGATTCTGGATAATATTCATCAAACAAATCAAATCAATACTTACCAAAGAGGTGTAAACAGTATCCGTTTTATTCAAAAGGATAACCAACAGGAATTAATTGTTGCCGGTGGAGAAGATGGCACCGTTACATGGCGGGATTTCCACGGAAAGCCATTGATAACATTGAAAAATTCTAAACTGCCCAATAACAGTATTAAAAGTATCGACTTTAACGAAAATCAAACAATATTGGCGACAGGTGCAAATAATGGTTGGGTAAAACTGTGGGATGTTTCACAGATGTGGAATTTCTTATCAGCACAGGATTGGTCTCCACCTGCCATAACATCTATACATCATCAATGTGACATAAAAGAATACGACTTAGCAAAAGAGAGTGATAAATGTAGTGTTAACAATGTTCGTTTTCTTCCCAAGATAAATTTGTTGGCAACAACTGGAGATGATGGCTACGTTAGACTGTGGACTCTCCAAGGAAAAATTTTTAAAACAATACCTGCTCACAGAGGTGGTATCAAAAGTCTTAATCCCAACCCTTATAATAACCAACAATTTGCCACGGGTGGAGAGGATGGACTAGCAAAACTTTGGGATATCAATCAGACAGAACCGATAGCAATATTTAAAGGTCATCAATGCAATGTCAAAGGCACCAATAAATGTAGTGTTAATAGTGTCTGGTTTCATCCCAATAAAAAGCAACTTGCTACTGCTGGAGATGATGGTACTGTCAGGCTGTGGGATTTTTCAGGAAAAGAACTGACAGAAAAAAAATTTGAAGCTCACCATGAAGGTGTGGAGACAGTTCGTATTAGCAAAGATGGGCTGATTGCTACATCAGCTAGCAATGGCAAAGTCTGGCTGTGGAAGGATTTCACTAGAACACTGGAAGCAGAATTTAAAGGTCATCAGGGCAGTGTTGTCAGCACTCGCTTTAATACCAAGGGCGATATTCTTGCCACTGCTGGAAAAGATGATGGTACAGTGAGATTTTGGGCAGTTCCAGGAAAATCATTAATCAAACCCAAAAATCCCTTAATCAAACTAGAGGGGCATAAAGAAGCTGTTAGTAGTGTTCGTTTTAGTCCAGATGGCAAGTTACTAATTACAGCTTCAGATGATGACTATATTAGGCTTTGGAACCTCGAAGGTACGCTGATAAAACAATTCAAAGCCTATCAAGGTGGTATCAATACTGTACGTTTTAGCCCAGACAAAGCAAAAAACCTAATTGTTACAGGTGGAAAAGATGGCACAATAAAGTTCTGGACGCGCACCGGAGAATCGTTAAAACCTTTGAAACCTTTCGAGGGGCATTCTCAAGCAATACGGAGTATTAGTTTTAATAATAAAGGAGATAGGCTTGTTAGTGCTGGAAACGATGGCAAAGCAATACTGTGGGATCTTGAAGGAAACAAAGTGCGAGAATTTCCCCACGGAGGTAAAGTCGAGACTACCAGATTTAGTCCAGATGACAAGCTGCTAGCTACAGTTGGAGAAAATGGAACAGCATTGCTGTGGGATATTAGTAGCGAGCAGCCAGCTAAAAAATTGATCGGTCATAAGGGCTATGTTACCACTGTTGGTTTTAGCCCCAAGGAGAATAAATTGGCTACATCTGGAGATGATAGTATCGTCAAGCTGTGGGATTATTCAGGAAAGCAGTTAAAAGAATTTAAGACTTATGAAGGCAGAGTCACACAAATAACTTTCAGCCGGGATGGTAAACTGCTGGCTACATCTTCAGCAAACTACACAACGAGATTGTGGAATTTATCAGGACAAGAAGTAGCAGAATTTAAAGGTCATCAAGGCTTTGTCAGAAGTGCAGATTTTAGCCTGGATGGTAAACTTCTAGCTATAGCCAGTGAAGACAAGACGGCAATTGTGTGGCGTATACGGGGATTAGATGAACTGCTACATGAAGGATGCGATCGCCTTAAAGATTACCTTGTAACTAACCCTGATGAAAAGAAAAAACTGAGTGTATGCTTATAAAAGTCTTACAAATCAGACTTGTAAAGCGATCTATGAAGGGTTCGACCCTTGGCTAATTCTTTACCTTTGCGGCCAAGTTGCTCACGTAGCTGCTGATCTTTGCACAACCGATTGAAAGCTTGAAACACTTCACAACCAGAATTGGGATTAACCAGTATTCCATTGTATTCATGCTGAACTGTATCTAGAACACCGCCTAAGCGAGGGGCAATTACAGGCTTACCGAAGTAACTTGCTTCTAAATAAACCATACCAAAACCTTCCATGCTATTAGCTTTAGTATCCAATAAAGTCAGCATGGCAAATATATCGCAAGCAGCATAATAACCTGCTAATTCTCGCTCAGGTACATATCCAGCAAAGTGGACGCGCTTATCTACCCGCAAACGATGCGCCAAAGATTTTAGTTCCGATTCACTTGACCCTTGACCGCAGATTATATAATGGACATCGACCCCAAAAGTTAGCAATATTGGGATGTTATCAATTACTCGGTCGAAACCTTTATCTTTTACGAGCCTGCCGATGGAGAGAATAACTATTGCTGATTCGGGAATGTTGTACGCCTGACGCACACGAACCCTTAAATCATCAAGGCTACTAGGACTCGCTACATTATTACCAAATTTTTCTGGTCTGATGACTGGGTTAATAACGTGGGTAGGAGTATCTAATCGGAAAGCAGTTCTGAGGTAGTCTCTTGTATAAGAACTGTTACAAACAATGCCTTCGGCGCGTTTGAGCGTTAATTTAAATAGCGATCGCAGCACGGGATTGTGTAAAGTACAATGAAAATCATCGCCGTGCAGATAGATAAAATAGCGAATAGGTAAGAAATAGCTCAATAGCAACAGCGAAGGGAAATCATAGCCGTGGCCCCACTCTATATAACGGTAGTGATAGCGAAAATAAAGTCTGATTGCTAGGACAAATGAGCAGACTATATTCACCAAAGGCTTCAGGATACTTCCCACAAAGCCACTACGCCAGTATCTAGGATAAAACCAGCGATATACGGGAAACTGTTGACCTTGATCAAATACTTTGTCTCCTGAGCAACTAGCCGCCAGCACAATCACTCGTTCTGGATCTTGAAGACAGCGATTATAGATATATTCCCCAATTACAGCTTCTTTCGGCAGGAAAATCCGGGATATGACTAAGATATCTGGGTATGCAGCTTTGTCTCTGATTTCGGCTGTTAGTTGAGAAATATGTTCCATAATAAAGCTGATAACTTTACTTCAAATAATTTTTAATTTATTTACAATTAGGATTATTTTCAAAGCCTTAATTCTTATTTTATTTCTTTTAAAACGAATGTGGTAGACCAATTTGCAGCCGATTTTACAAGATTAGCCAGAAAGATTGTTTTTTTTAATTGTGTTAATTTTATTTTTGCTCCAAATTTCTCACTACTTGAGAATTTCTGTGCATGATGAACAATAAATCAAAGTTAAGACTTGTATGTAGCCAAATTTATCAGTAAATAAATGTTGCGAAAATTATGAAATCTAGCTACGTTCAATAGAATATGCTGAATCCTCTAGGCTGTTGTACCAAAATACCAAAAAAATTGATCAGTACTTGAGAGTGATCTAGCGTCTGGCTGCGTTTAATGATGAGTATTATGGACACTTTTTTGCCTACTGTATAAAAGTAAGTTTAAGGTTATCGAATGTAATAAATACTACTTTTGTTTAAAAATGTCTTCCCACCTTTGATCAAATAAGTAGGGTGAAGTATTAAAAAATTAGTCAAAATAATCATTAAAAATTAAAAGCATCTGTATAATTCCAGACTGTAGGCTGAAAGTGCTATTCCAAAATCTAGCAGCAATAATTTCTGTGATTGTAAACATATCTTAAGGTACGGTTCCCCAGTCGAGAAATCCCCCCTGCGATCGCTGCCTACCCAACAGAAGACGCGGTAGATTAAATATGTAGCCAATACTTGTGAATGCTACGTGAATGCTACAAAGCAAGCTTTTACGGGCTGGCGTTAGCGAAAGATTGAAAGACTCCTACCAGCATGAGGAGAAATCATAAATAATTCAGTTTTCCAAGCGATTGTATTATGCGTAAAAAACTACAACAAACCATCAAACCACTGTTAAAAAGCTTGTTAGCGCTAGGACTGGTGTTAACTTTGGCTCTTAGCCACGCCGATGGAGCATTAGCGGCCCGCAGTGGGGGTCGAATCGGTGGTGGCTCCTTTAGAGTACCTTCCAGCCGCACCTATACACCGCGCACTTATGCACCTCCTGGCGGAGGCGGATACTATCCTGGTGGGGGTTTTGGTGGTGGTTTTGGCTTTCCCTTCCTACTTCCTTTCTGGGGTATTGGGGGAGGATTTGGTGGTCTATTTAGCATCTTAATTTTCTTTGCGATCGCTAATTTTATATTGCAAACTTTCCGCCGCGTCTCTAGCGGTGAAACTGGCGAAGCAGATTACACCAGTAACTCTCCGGTTTCTGTGACTCGTTTGCAAGTAGGTTTGTTAGCTCAAGCCCGTGAATTGCAAAATGAACTCAACCACATTGCTGAAACTGCTGATACCAACACCCCAGAGGGGAGAGCAGAAGTTCTCCAAGAAGCCAGCCTAGCTTTACTCCGCCATCCCGAATACTTCGTATATGCAGGTGGTGGCACTCAACAAGCCAGCTTAAATTCAGCTGAAAGTCAGTTTAATCGGCTGTCACTGGCAGAACGCAGCAAGTTTAGCGAAGAAACTATTTCTAACGTCAACAATCAGCTAAGAGGGGCCCTTGCCAAAGATGCTTTACCTCCGGCTGGTGAACTCGACAACCCCACCCGCCTATTTACTGAAGGCCCTGGTGAATATATTATCGTCACCTTGCTGGCGGCGACACTAGGCAAATTTGAAATCCCTACAGCGATTAGCAGTGCTGATGATTTGCGTCAAGCGTTGCGGCAAATTGGCAGTATCCCCAGTGAGAAACTTCTAGCAATTGAAGTTCTTTGGACTCCGCAAGCTGAAAATGATACCCTGACATCTGACGATGTACTGGCAAATTATCCTGATTTAAGACTTGTTTAATTTCTAAAAAATTTCGCACTTTAGTGCGAAGAAAGAACCTGCCATGTTGGCGCAACAAATAAGTTACCCTTTGAGGGCAATAATTAGAAAACCGTTTGTCATTGACAAGCGGTTTTTTGTATAACTTAGATATAGCAAGAATTACGCACTGAAAACTGAAACCTAGATTTACTAATCCCCTTTAGAAAAGGGAAAACCCTAAAAGCCGCCTTCTTAAGGGTGTTGAGGTATCTCTGATACCTAAATTTTATATTCTTTATTTTAGAAAAATTATTCTTAGCTAAGATTTTGGTAGTATTATCAAAATGCATTATACGTAAAGTGTTATCTTATGCCTAGTGTTGAAGCCGACGAAAACCGAGAGCATCGCATTAAAACAGAGATCATTGTAGATGCTGAAGATAAAGAAGACCGGGCCATGGGTTGGTACTATTACCTCGAAGAGACTCTGAATTTTCCCTTTATGGCTAAATGGACTAAGAAGGCACGCAAATCAGGTTCTACCGAGGAGAAACCAGTGGAAGTGCTGGGAATGGCCCCAGATGATGAGTGCTTGAAAGATATGCTTGTAGAAGTGGCTTACATTAATGGTAAGGATGATGATGTATATTCTGCAAAGTTATCTGAAATAACAGCCATTGATGCTGACAGCGAAACTGAAGAAGCGATCGCAGACTGGCTCTATTGGATTGCCAGAGGATATAAATTTTAAACTTTAGGATAAATATCGAATGACGCGGCAAGGATTGCCAGCAGCGACAACATTCTCAGGTATATCTTTGACAACTACACTGCCAGCACCAATGGTTGTGTTATCACCAATAGTTACACCTGGACAAATAATTGCATTGCCACCAATCCAGACATTATTACCAATGTTAATTGGGGCAGCTAATTCTTTTCCAGAAAGACGAATTTCTGGCTCTGTTGGATGATAAGCAGTATAAATTTGCACATAAGGAGCGCATAAGACATTTTCACCAATATGAACTGTATTGCAGTCTAAAATTACACAACCATAGTTCATATAAAATCTGTCGCCAGCAAAAATATTACTGCCATAATCACAGTGAAAGGGTGGCACAATTGATACCTTGCCACCAAGCTTTCCAAATAATTCTTGCAAAATTTGCTGCCGTTGCTCTTGCTGTTCTTCGGTTGTAGAATTGTAACTTCGCAACAGACGACTAGCTCGCTTACTTTCGGCAGCCAATTCTGGATCATCCGCCAGATATAATTCGCCTGCGAGCATTTTCTGTTTTTCGGTTTTTTCCATTACACCAATTTATAACTATCAAGTTGGGTTACAATCAAACAGCGATCGCTAAGTGTTTGTACAGCTGAAATTTGCGTAAGCGTAGCCCGTCGTAGACATCGCCCCTCTAATTTTGTAGGTTAAAGGATGCTTTATTGATAAGGATATCATTTTGAAATCTAAGTGTGACACTCCAGTATGGATTGATATCTGCTCTTTGAGATTCGTAATCAGTCAAGTAAACATCTTGATTGTTCCACTGATAAATCTTTTCATGTATTTGCCCATCAGGGGAGTCAATATTGTTTTCATAAATCAAGATACCATCCCAACCTAAAATGGAACGAACTTCATCATAAGACATGCCTGTAGATATAGAGTTATATAAATTTCCCCTGATTTCAGATGACAAATTTATCTGTTTAAGCTGTATAGTCTCATTAGTATTTTGATTAAATACTTTGAACATATAATTTATAAATAAGGTAGGCATCGGAGCCATAGAAACAAATCTATGGAAATAGATAAATGCAATCCATGTCAATAAAGCAACAGCTAAGAATATTGAATATTTCATAAAAAAAGGGTGGAATAACCACCCTACAACTTTCTGCAATAATATCAAGTAGGGTAATAACTAACGAATCCCTGCACTACTTTCGTGGGTAGTGCTATATGAATTCATAATAGTATTGATCGTACCCCATACTCTAGCTGTTCTCTCTTCATAAAAACTACCATTTAGTTCACCACCAGTATTTTGAACAGTAAAATTTTTAAAAAATTCTCCGATTTTACCATTGTTATACTCAGTTTCAACCTTACGATCAATGTAAATATTATTAGAAGAAGAGTTGTAATCTTGGGTACGATTTGAATTGGTTACATTATCGATGTTGAAATTAGTCTCTGTTCTGCTTTGCTGAATTGTCCATTGGTTCAACACAAAAGTCTCACCTGCTAAAGCAGGACTAGTCAACAAAGTAGCAAGAATAGATAAACCGAGAACTTTCTTCATTACTTTGTCCTCATAATAAATTAGTTGCCTTTGTCAGAAAAACTAATCTTGGCAAAGTAACTCAAATAATTACCAGGGTGGATTAACCACCCTAGAATTTAAAATCTTTTCAAATTACATCAAGCACTATTAAGAACTAACGAACACCTGCACTGGTTTCGTGACTATTAGTATATGAGTTAGTTGTAGTATTAATAGTACCATTAAGGTTAGTCCAATTAGTTTCACTATATTTACCATATAGCTCACTACCTGCTGTATTATTGATAAATTCATCAAAGGAAATATCTGTACCACCAGCAGGTGTGCTGATATTAATATCACCATCAACGTAATCCTTTTGAGCCCAAGAATCGTATTTTTCGTTACGTTGAGAAACAGTCTTAGAATCAAGCATTAAATTGGTCTTTGTTACGCTGTTACTCCATGAATTTTCGTCACGCACAAATGTTTCACCAGCAAAAGCAGGAGTAGCTAAGAAAGTAGCAAGAATAGCAAAACCAAGAACTTTTTTCATGAGTTTCTCCTCGTTATAAATTAGTTGTCTTTTTCAGCCTCATTTTTAGGTAATTCTTGAGACTGAAACTTAGGAACCTTGTTAGATTCATTTGTATTAGTTCTGTTTATAGCAACCCCTTTACAGACAGCAGAAATAGTAGGAAAGCTGTCGGCGGTTAGTTGGATGCCAGCACTGATTAATTCAGCACAGGCACGGGCATTGATAATCTCTACATCATATTGAGTCTTACGAGAAATAGTTTCAGCCATTTGCTTGCAAGTACTCTCTAGACTTCCACCTAAAGGAAAAACTATAGCAGCATTCATAGCATAAGAGGCGTTATTAGATAAACTAATCCCGTCATAGGAACTTAAAGAAGTCCCTAATATTAAAGATGGTCGTGGACACACAACATTTATTCCAGCTACTCCTTGAATTTTATAAGTAGCCGATTCACCAAGGTTGTAAACTCCTGTTTGATTAATTGCAGCAGAGTTCCGTTGTTGATTATCAAGAGTCTGTTCTTGATTAGGCTGAGATTGAGAATTAACAGAGTTGGTAACAGATTGTGCTTGGGCTTCGAGGTTTATGCTAACTACTCCGAGTAGACATAATAAGGAATGGTTAGTAAATATTCGTAGAGTTTTTTTAAACATTTGAAGTTTTTTAGATATTGCAAAGCAAGGGCATTAAAAGTCATAGATTAAGTAACTTGGCAGAATCAAACCAAATGTTAAGAAAGATAAATTCAATAAAAATTGTCTTTCTTCTTACCTCCTACCTCCTACCTCTTGCTTCCTGCTTTATCCCAACGACAAATTTTTACGTTGGTCTACTCGGTTTACGAATTGGGTGCTTTACCTCATTAAAACAATAACGAGTATCATGGCTATAGCACTTGATTTACTCTTTAAAGTGTTGAGGTTTCTGAACTTTTTCTGTTCGTTATTCATCACAAACTAATATTCTCAGCGATCAAAAAAAAACGCGAGGGGGGTTTTGTGGGATTAAGTGGGAAATGGGCAAATATTAATATTCGTAAAGCGCCTATTGAATTAGCTCTAAAAAAGAAGAAAAAATCAATTTTTTTTAAAGCAATGATAATAAAAAATTAAAGTTCAAATGAAGCTTAAATAAAATTTTTGAAAAGTAAGTCAATAGAAGTGCATTTCTTAAAGATCAAATAAACTCCATCATAAATTAGTTAATACCTTGTATCATTACAAATACTTAGATAAAAAATATTTCAATCATTTCAAGTTCATAAATTTTATATGGCTCCTATTTGGCTTTTGAAAAAACTTCCTACTCCTTTACCTCTCTTCTCTCGTGTTCCCTGTCTTCACGAGTAAGTTGATAGATCATCAAATCAGATTGTTATACAAACTATTAACAATTCAAAATTACTGTGCTACTTGCTTGTGGTAGCCTCTCACCCAACTTGTACCCCTCCGGGGAAGCAAGCTACGCACAGTGTCTCCGACAGGATAAGGAACTGCCGTGAGTACCCTAGCAACATAGTAGCTTCCTTTGGGAGGGTTTTAAACCCTTTACTTGACGATAATTAAGCATCTACATTAAATTCATCAGATTAGTTTGACCTATGAACATCCAAGAGTTATTAATTATTGCGGATAAAGTGGTATCGAAATCATCTGGCAGACACTTGACTGATTTACAAAGCGATTTATTAAAAGCATCTTCTGAAAATCAGACATACGAACAGTTTGCCAACGATCGCGGCTACTGCCTCGATTATATAAAGAAGGATGTCGGGTCTACGTTATGGCAATTGCTATCTCAAGCATTAGGAGAGAAAGTTACCAAAAAGAACTTCCGACAAGCGTTAGAGCGATATCAACAGGCTGAAAAATTTGTGAGTTATGACGAAAAAGAAAAACAGCAATATTTTGGCATCTATCTGATGTTTTGGCTTTTTAAAGAAGCACAGAAAAATTCGACTTTTGAGAATCGATACTACAGCATAGATGCTGAGTAATACTGCTGTTTTGGAATTCAAAACTTCACTAATTGAAAATTTCAAATACTTATTAGGACTTACGCAAGAGTTACGGAATAACGAACCACAGAGGCGCAGAGAAGCCAGTGCGTTGGGCGGGTTCCCCGACTTGTACCGCTAAAGCGGAACCCGCAGGGTAGCAACTGGCGCGACACGGAGAAATCAGCGTTTTAGAGATATTTTGCGTATGTCCTACTTATGTCAGATGCTTTTGGGCCATATCAAGAAGGATGAAAATAATCATAAATTTCTTGAGCCAAACGCGGGCCGATTCCTGGAACCTCAGCAAGTTGTGTGGGTGCAGCTTGCCGAATATAATCAACTGAGCGAAAATGCCCTAGTAGCTGCTTTTGTCGATGATGTCCTAAACCGGGAATTTCATCTAAACGCGATCGCTTCAATTTATCACTGCGTTGCTGACGATGGAAAGTCACTGCAAATCGGTGCGCTTCATCCCGCAACCGCCGCAACAACTGCACCCCTGATTGTTCTGAATCAGTTGTTAAGGGTTTAGACTCTCCCGGTAAAAAAATCTCTTCTCGCTGCTTCGCCAAACTAACAACTCGCAAGTCTTCTAATAAATTCATCTCTTGCAAAACGGCGACAACTGATGATAACTGACCTTTACCACCATCGATCATGATTAAATCAGGCCAATCTGGATTACCCAAACGTGCCAACTGGGGATCTTCGCCATACTTACGGAACCGTCGCCCAATAACTTCAGCAAGACTAGCAAAATCATCCGAATGTCCCGCCGTCACTGTGGGATTTTTGATTTTGTAGTGGCGATAATGCTGTTTAGCAGGTAATCCGTCGATAAATACGACTTGCGAAGCTACTGCATTTGACCCTTGAATATGGGAAATGTCATAACCTTCGATGCGGTGGGGTACATCTGGTAAATCAAGAATGGCTGCTAAATCTTGCATTGCTTGGTCATTGCGATCGCCTAGTTTTTGCATTCTTTGCAATTCATACTGGGCATTTCGCTCTACCATCTCAATTAATTCTGCCTTAGTTTGCCGCAAAGGAGTTAAGATTGTGACTTTTTTCCCTTTGCGTTGAGTTAAGACATCCGCCAATATCTCGCTATCTGGTAAATCATGCTGTACCAAAATCTCTAAAGGTATTTCCACTGAGTCAGCAGTTTGATAATGTTCTTCTAAAGCTCGTTGTAAAATGGCTCCTGGTTCTGCATGAGCATCCGCCACAAAGGCCAAGCGTCCCACCAATTGTCCAGCGCGAATCTGGAATAGTTGAATGCAGGCGTATTCTTCATTGGCTGCTAGTGCGATCGCATCCCGCGAAACTGTATCATCTGGTAAGGAGACTTTTTGATTGGCTGTTAGCGACTTTAACCCAGAAATTTGGTCACGAATTCGCGCTGCTGACTCAAAGTTCAAGTTTTCAGCTGCTGCGTTCATCTGTTGAGTCAAAATATCAATTAGTTCCTGAGTTCGCCCTTGGAAGACCATCGCTATTTTTTGTACAATTTTGCGATATTCTTCTGGTGAAATCATCTGTTGACACACGCCCGGACACCGCCCTAAATCATAATTTAAGCAAGGGCGGTCTTTAAAAAGTGGTTGAGGCCGTTGTCGCTGCGGGAAGATCCGCTTACACAGGCGGACAATTTCTCGTAAAAGACCAGCATCAGTATAAGGCCCGTAAAATTTATCCTTTTCTTTGCCGAATTGACGTTTACGGGTAATAAAAATTCGCGGATAATCTTCTGACCAAGTGATGCAAAGATAGGGATATTTTTTATCATCTTTGAGCAGCACGTTAAAGTATGGCTGGTGCTGCTTGATCAAATTTGCTTCTAGGGCTAACGCTTCGGCTTCGGTATCAGTGACGATGAATTCAATTTCTGCCACCAACTTCACCATCGTGGCGATACGTTCACTCTTGTTGTAGCCATCCCGGAAATAGGAACGGACACGCGATCGCAGCTTACGTGATTTACCTATATATATAATGCGATCGCTACTGTCCCGCATGAAATAAACCCCCGGTTCCGGTGGAATTTCAGCTAGACGATTTTCCAGTCGTTCTGGCTCTTTAAGCAGTGGTAATATTTGAGTAGATATTGTCACAACCAAAATTAGCTAATCTTTCTTTATTTTAAGAAAAATTATTTTTTCGTGCCGATTTAAAAAAGTATTTATCAAGTAAATGTAAAGTAGTTAGGCTTTTAGTCTGTACATAGAGAAGTATGTAGCCACTTTTGAAGCTTCTTGCAGAGTGGCTTAGTTTCCGACGATAGCAGGCGCACCATCTCAATTAACAAGACTTGGGGCAAAATGCCCTTGTTAAAGGTAGACAACAATACTGATAGTGGTTCATGCCGTTAAACTTGATTAGTTAGTTTGTCATCAAAACCCTGTAGGCACGCATTAGCGCAGTGGTACCTTAGCATAGCGGGGCACCCAGTCCAATTTCGTGTTTTTTTAAAGTTATCACAATAAAAGCTTGGCTTTTTGAATTTATATTTAGCATTTTAAAATCAACAGTTAATTTATTATTCCAAAATTATGTTTTATCAAAACTATTTAATTTTCTTCATCTAGCTAAATTTATATTTTTATTATTAAAAGTAATTAAACTTTTTAGAATTGCTTATATAAATATTTAGATAAAATGAGATAAAATTTATTCTTAAGTAAGATTTTTGAATTTTATTTAAACTGATAATATTAAGCGATTTAACGGATTTAGGAAGTTAAATTTACGAATATCATAGAAATATAGCCATTAAAATAATTTCAGGAAAAAATTGAAGTATGAATCTGCAAGAGTTTGAAGGCCAATACCGGGAAGCTATGGCTGAAACCCTCAATGATCTGCAAACAGCAGTTTTGTTGTTAGCGCAATTACAAGATAGAATTTCAAAAGTTGGCAGTTCTGTGCAACATATTAGTGAGCGAGTTGAAGAGTTCATTGCAGACCAAAAAGCGGAATAAAGGCACGCCCAGCAAAAAAGTTTATTTGTGAAAGCAAGTCAACTCTTCTTCAATCGTAAGTATAAGATCCTTGAGTTTTATAGGTTTGACAAAATAGCGACGTGCGCCTAAACTCATGGCTAGGTCTTGATCGGCTTTAAACGCAAAAGCTGAAACCACAATAATAGGTATTTTTGACAAATCAGGTTTTTGCTGGACTTGTTTTAAGAGCGAATAACCGTCAACATCCGGCAATTTCAAGTCTAATAACATTAAATCTGGCTGAAATTTTTCTATAGTCGAGAAAAAAGTAGAGCCTTCTGATAAGCTTTCGACATCGTACCCAGAGTAAATTAGATAGTCACTCAGTAACAATCTATTGAGATAATGGTCTTCAACTAGCAAAATTCGTCTAACTTGGTGTGACTGCAATGGCTGATCTATATTGAATAACTGTGATGTCATTGCTACCTATTATCTAATTATGTTAACTAAAAGCCAACTATTATTACCGTAAACGAGAACGCTAGTACATTTAAACTGAAAAACCCAATAAAAATTTGATTTATGTAATCTAGTTAAAGATATGAATAAATTAAATTTAGCTACACTCTAATACTTCAAAAGCTTTTATTACAAGTTCTTTTAATCATAATTTAAATAAACAGCTACTTTTAAAAATAGAATTGCCCAGGTATTATGGTAAAACTACTTAAGTAATACTATAACTAACGCTATGTTAAGCCATACCCATTCCACGAAATATTTATTAAAAATCCATTGGTAGAGGGATATAGATTTAAATCCTTATCACCGACTAATTTGTTGCCAATATTTTTATAAACAGTATAACCTAGAAGCTTAAATAATCTTATAGCTGCAAAAAAGTATTCATAAAAAAAGGGAGGTGTTAGCTCCCTTACTTATTTGTAGTTTTGAACCCACAATCTTAAATAGATGCTTTTTTAAACTTGCGTTGGGTAGCAAACACACCAGCAACACCCAACAGACCAAGCATTACGGATGGTTCTGGGACTGCTGCGGGAGGTACACCTTTGATAGTGACTTCATAATTACCCGAGTGGGATATTTTATCACTTATTTCAACTAAACCAGACTTGGTAGCTTTAAAGCCATACAAGTAATCAGTTTTGCCGTCATAAGTGTATTTGACAATTTCACTTGCTTGTAATGGAAAGAATGGGTTAGACGGCAGCCCTAAAAGGGGTGCGGCATCAAAGTGACCTGCTAAACCAATACTAATTAAACCACTAGTGTCATCTTGATTGACATAGGAAATATTTGGGTCACTGAAGCGTTGAAATCCCCCCTTTGTAAGAAAACTGTTAAACAAAGTCTGTTGAGTATAGCCGAACGTAGTGAGTAAAGGACTAGTGATACCGTTAGAACTTAGAGCCTGGTTAAACCAGGTGTTAGCTAAGTTATTTAACCCATACGTCGTAGTTGTTTGGCCGGCTCCAAACCAGTCATCAGAAGTGAGGCTGCTTAGAGTCAGGGTTTTCCCACCGATTGTACCTGTCAAGGTGGTATTTTTGGTAAAATCAAAACCAGCTTGTTCACTACTAGCAGCTAGCTCCACATTTCCAGTGGGACTCGCAGCGTCACCATTTAGAACTTTTTGTACATTTTCACTAGTATTTGCTACTGTGAAGGTATTTGTAGCATTGGAATCATAGACTAAATAATCAGTGGCTGCTGTTCCACCAATAGTAGCATCGGTGAGGGTTCCAGCCTGTGCTGGTACAGTGGCAAGAGTGCTTACACCAATAGCCATTGAGGCACCAATTAAAAGTTTCTGAAAAGTCCTTTTCATTTTTTCAAGTCTCTGTGAGTTTGGAAGTTAAGTTTTAAACTACTGCCGTTTCTAAGCTTGGCCTGTCTTGACTACAGGCTTTTTGGCAATACAACTCCTTAAAAGCGCGACCTGCATTGTTAGAAATTTTTGGTATCTGAGCGTACAAACCAAGTTTAAGAAACGGGGAGACCTGATTGGGTAAAGTTCCTTTTGTTATCAATAAAAAGATGACGAATATTTTGATGTTATTTTACGTTTAATTACGTAATATGCTGGCTTTTAATAGTTTAAAAAACAACAATACAATAATTTTAAATTTAGTATAGTACGGTTATTCGTAGGGACGCAAAAACGTGCGCCACTACCTCTAGGGCGCGTGTTCTATCCATAGACTTTGTTACAAAAAATCTTTGGTGTTTAGCTTGAGAAAAAATTTAATAAAGGAACTGAGCAATTCTTTCCACAGCAGTTTCTAACAAAAGTGGCTCATGCACCAAGGCAAAGCGGACATATCCTTCTCCAGATTTGCCAAAGCCAGCACCTGGAGAAGCTGCTACACCAGTTTGTTTGACTAGCTGGGTACAAAATTCGATGGAATTTTGACTCCAATGTGAGGGCAGTTTTGCCCAGATGTACATTGTGGCCTGGGGAGTAGGAACATTCCACCCAATGCGGTGTAAAGCATTGATGAAAGCATCACGGCGCTGCTGGAAGGTAGCAACAGCAGATTTTACCCCAAGTTGAGGGCCAGTTAGGGCTGCGATCGCACCATTCAAAATCCCCCGATACTGATTAAAATCAACGGCGGCTTTTACCTGGCGTAAAGCGTTAATTAACTCGGCATTACCGATGGCGTAGCCAATGCGAAAGCCGCCCATATTGTAGGACTTGGAAAGGGTGAAAAATTCAATAGAGACGCTTTTATCTGGATCAGCTTGCAGAATTGAAGGGGCTAGGGCTTTTGGATTTTGAATTTTGGATTTTGGATTGGGAGAATTATCTACCGACTCCCTAGTTTCCTGAAATACCAAATCTACATAGGGGAAATCGTGAACCAGCACAAGATTATATTGCTGACAAAAGGCGACAGCTTCTTGGAAGAAAGATAAAGGAGCGATCGCAGCAGTGGGATTGTGAGGATAACTTAATACCATCATCCGCGACTGAGCCAAGACTGGGGCAGGAATATCAGCAAACACTGGTAAAAAGTCGTTTTCTGCCCGTAGTGGCATCGGGTAGATTTGACCACTGGCTAGGTAGACACCCCCGGCATGGGAGGGATAACCTGGATCGAGCAATAGAGCAAAATCTCCTGGATTGAGTATTGCTAGGGGTAAATGGGCAGTACCTTCTTGAGAACCAATTAGAGGTAGTACCTCAGTTTGAGGATCGACTTTTATACCAAATTTTTGTTCGTACCAGTTGGCTGCGGCTTCACGAAACCCAAGAGTTCCGTTAAACAACAGATAGCCGTGGGTACTGCGATCGTGAAGAGATTGGGCGATCGCCTCAATGACATGTGCCTGGGCAGGTAAATCAGAAGACCCCAACGACAAATCAATTACTTGTTGTCCAGCAGCCAAAGCGATCGCTTTGGCTTTGTCCATATCAGCAAATACATTAGATTGCAGGGGTTGTAAACGTTTTGCAAATTCCATGTTAGTCATTTGTCCTACCCTGCGGGAAGCCGCAGGAGCGTCTATGTCATTTGTCCTACCCTGCGGGTACTCCGTTGGAGAACTCGAAGAGTAGCCGCAGAAGCGTCTATGTCATTTGTCCTTTGTCATTTGTCCTTTGTCAAATGACCAATACTTCTCTACTAGAGGCTGCGCCAAGGGCAACGCTCAGTACAAGTGACCCATGACCAATGACCAATGACCAATGACTAATTATTATTTAAGTGGGTATCTAAAAGTTCGAGTAATTTATCTTTACCGATGACTCCCTCAGTGGATATCAAAACTTCTTGGTCTTGAAATAGTCTAAGGGCAGGTACACCTTCCACTTGGTACTGCTTAACAGTAAGTGGGTTGGGGTCAATTTCCATTTTAACGACTTTGAGGCGATCGCTATATTTGTTAGCAGCTGAGTTAATCAGGGGGGACATCAATTGACAAGGCCCACACCAGGAAGCCCAAAAGTAAACTAATACAGGCTGTTGGGCTTTTAATACTTCTGTTTCAAACTCAGCATCAGTTATGGTGATTACAGCCTTACTCATTGCAGTCTCCATCAGGTGGCGATCAAAGTTGGCACACACAATACTTTATCCCAAAGTCGTCAATAGTTTATAGTCAATAATTCATAGTTATTTTGACTGTTAACTATTGACTAATGATGTAAAATCCCACAACCAACAGGCGTGGGACTAGCTCAAATAAGTTTTCTGCCAATTTTACAATTGATCCAATTGCTTGCGTAGAGAATCTAACTCGGCATCAACCACTTCATTAGATTTAGGAGCAGTGGTTTCTTGTTGCGGTGGCAGTTGCGCTTGATTTTGTGGAGTAGCGGATGGTAACATTTGCGCTTTTAAAGCTGCCAATTCATCATCAACATCGCTACCACCTTCCAATTGGGCAAATTGGGTTTCTAAATCTGCACCTGCTAACTCTCCTAGTGCCTGTGCCCGGGATTCTTGCATCAAGACTTTTTCTTCCATCCGCTCGAAGGCAGCCATTGCACTGCTGGTATTCATCCCACGCACCATGCCTTGAAGTTGCTCTTGGGCTTTGGCAGTGGTGATCCGAGCTTTAAGCATTTCTTTCTTGGTTTTAGCTTCAGAAATCTTGCTTTCTAGCTGGATTAAGTTGCGTTTGAGGGTTTCAACTTGAGTGCTTTGAGTGTCCAAACTAGCTTTGAGGGCGGCGCTGGTGTCCGTATAAGTCTTTTTGCGCTCTAGAGCTTGTCGTGCTAGATTCTCGTCACCTTTTTGCAGCGCCAGTTGAGCATTGCGTTGCCACTTATTGATTTCATTTTGGGCATCATTATACTGTTTTTCGCTGCGTTTTTGGGAGGCGATCGCCTGAGCTACTCCCTGACGCAGCTGCACCAAGTCTTCCTGCATTTCCAGGATGGCTTGTTCTAGCATTTTTTCGGGGTCTTCGGCTTTGTTAACCAGGTCGTTGAGGTTAGAACTAACTACTCGCTTAATGCGATCGAATAATCCCATAACTTTGTTTTTCCTTGTTTGGTTTACGCTTTTTGTTCGACAGTGAGCTTTTTTATTTTTTAATAGCTACCTATTTCAATGTAATCTTTCCGGTTTGAATCAGTATCTTCTAACAACTCTTAATTGTTAAGATATCTCCAAAGAGGGGTAATTAGCTGAATTTCGACCAAGAGGCAGGGGGCAGGGGGCAAGGGAGATAGAAAAAAATTGGGATTCCCCCACCTGTTACGTTAGCTTCCCGCTCTTTACGATAACCACACTTGTTTGAGTGGGAAATTCTGACCCATGTTCTCACCCTCATTTCACGACAGTTGTTGATGGGGTTATTTCCCCCTGCTCCCTTGCCTGTTCTTCAAGAGTCCTGAGTTTTGGGTAACTGCTGTTGGGGAGGCTGTGTGTTATCTGCCCCGTTTAAGACTTGCACCTTCATTGCTGCTAATTCGGCATCTACATTATTAGTAGATTCCAAGGAAGTAAATTGTGTTTCCAAGTCGTCGCTACTGAGTTGAGCTATTGCTTCTGATTGAGCTTCTATTTGCAAAACTTTTTCTTCCATGCGCTCAAAGGCATTCAGACTGCTGGTGGCAGAAACTCCGCCGAGCATTTCTTGGAGGCGATAAGACGCTTCGGCAGAACGAGCGCGAGCAATATACATATCTTTTTTTGTTTTCGCCTCGGAAATTTTTAACTCTAGCGATCGCATATCCTTTTTTAACCTAGCGACTATCTCGTTTTGCTGCTCTATCTGGGAAAACAGAGCTGTAGCGGTTTCTTTATAGGCTTGGCGCTTAGTCAAAGCTTCCCGTGCTAGAGGTTCGCTGCCTTGTTGCAGGGCCAATTGGGCGCGGCGATACCATTCTTCTGTTTGAGACTGGGCAGCGGCGGCCTGCCGTTCGGTGCGTTTTTGGGTAGCGATCGCTTGTGCTACACCCTGCCGCAACTGCACCAGATTTTCCTGCATCTCTAGAACAGTTTGCTCCAGAATCTTTTCTGGATCTTCTGCATCACCGATCAAACTATTAAGATTAGCTCGAATCACCCGCAGAATACGCTTGATTAATGCCATGTCGGCTCTCCATTCACGAAACCCAGTAATGATAAGTGCTGTTAGCGTTAGCAGGGCGTTTACCCCTTGCTGAGTACTGAATTAGTTATAGAGTGCTGAGTGCTTAGTTAAAATCCTAAGTATAATATTTTTTGTCATAGGATAGTTATAGAGTGCTAAGTGACTAGTTAAAGTCAGGACTTACGCAAAAATTGCCGAAAAGCTTAATTTATCGAACCGCCTTCTCTACCAGAGGCTTCCGCCAACGCGTAGCGTCTCGTAGAGAAGACGCCATCGCGCAGCGTCTCGTAGAAAAGAATTCGTAGAGTGTACGTAATTTCTAAAATTTTTGAGTATAATATTTTTCGTTGTCTGGTCGTAAACAAACAATATTTTGTCTCTACCACTCAGCACTCAGCACTCAGCACTCATTGATTCAGCACGGGCTAAACGCCCCGCTACCGCTAACAGGACTTAGGACTGTTATCTCAATGGTATCGTAAATTTTTGCAACTTATGGTTGCTGAACCCGTGCCGTAATTCCCTTTGCCTGTAACAATTTCAGATGCTGTTGTACTTGCTCTTTAGTCTTAAAAGCACCTAAATAAACTAATTCTTTGTTGCGTGATAAATAAGCATCGGGAATTACTTGCCGTGCTGATGCTAAAGCCCCATCTTTATTATCTATTACTACATGATAGAACCCATCTGTTGCTGGTTTGATTTCAGCATCTAGCTTTGGTAAGGTTGCGATTGGCTTAGGTGAGGTTTTTGCCGTTGAAGTGGGAGGCAAATTCAGGGGAGGCAACGGCTGTACTGTCGGTACTGGTGCTAAAGCGATCGGATTTGTCGTTTTTAGGGCTGTGTTAGGGTCAGGCAATGCCGCTTGAGGATTTGCGCGGTTTTGGGGAACGACTGGATTAGGTACTACTGGGACGGTTGGTTGGACTTTGGGTTTTAAGCCAACTACATCATTGGGGTCTCTCACTTCTGGAAATTCTTGGGCAGCTAGATTGGGATACTTAGGTATAGATGTGCTTGGTGGTTGGATCTGAGGTTGGACATTACTCCCAACTTCCTGAGTATTTTCTGGTGCAGAAGATGAGTTCCCGTTAAACAACTTGCTTAAATTCCATTCTGGCAAGCTTTTAGGATTGAACACTACATAACCCAAGGTAAGACTCGCTAACAATAGCAGCAACATCGAGCCGATACCCATAGGTGATAGTAGACTATCGCTAGAATTGTTTGGTTTTTTGGTTTCTAGTTGTTCTTCTGTCAGACTTCGCAGCAGTGCTTCACTAGATTCTAAATAGTCATCTGGGTGCTTAGGAGTGTCATCTGGCTGCAAGAGATTTTGGCTTTTAGTATCTTTAATTATTGCTGGCACGATGCTGCTACTAAAGTTGGGCGGTGGCGGGGGAAGTGGAGTCTGTGTTTTAACATAATCAGAGATGGAGGGCACATTAAAATTATTTAGTTCCTCAGTTTTTGCCATAGTTGACGCTGGGTTCTTTTGAGGATTCACAGCTAGAGAAGATGTTGTCGGTACGTCAATTGCTGTAGCTGGCGCTGAAGTTCCCTGAAGATTGACGGGTACAGATGTAGGTGACACGTTAGGTTTAATTACCGTGACTGATGACTGAGTTGTACCCGATGTTGTAGAGATGCTAGTTAACGGCTGAGATTGACTGTTCATGTAAGTTGCAACACGAGGCTGCTTTGATGCCATCAAACCAGTTCGCGTGCGTCGGTATCGAGCTAACTCTTGATCTAGCGGTACCTCTAAACTCGCTAGCGCTGCTGCTAATGCTGGTTTCAAGCCAGGTGTTTTAGACGATTGAGTACCGGAATCATTCAGGGAGTTTTGAGTCATGGCCTCTGTACCTCAAACGTAGATTGCTGGAATTAACTTTAGATATATTTGTGACAATAGTAGCGAAAATTATTTAAATAGATTGAGCATGGGGCATGGGGCATGGTGAAGAGGACTTGGGGACAAGGGGAAAGACTTGTTGCAAGTTATCTAAGTCACCTTGTCCCCTTGTCTCCCCTGCTCCCTCATCTCCCCACTCCTCACTCCCCACTTTTAACGATGTCGTTGAAATCAATTAATGATATTTTGGATGTTCTAGAAAAGCAGGCTAAATGGCAAGAACAACCATTTCAACGCCTGCTCAAGTTTTGGCCAGAAGTTGTTGGCCCAGTGGTTGCAGCAAATACGCGACCATTGTCGATTCAGCGTGATGTTTTGTCGGTAGCAACTTCTAGTGCTGCTTGGGCGCAAAATCTGACTTTTGGCCGTTCGTCTTTGCTTTTAAAGTTGAATAAAAACTTGCCAACACCTTTGATTGATATTCGCTTCTCTACTGCTAACTGGCAAAATCCATCGGTAGAGAGAAAGCAGCAACAAACGGTTTCGCCCCATGAGCATCCCAGTTATCTTGGTGATGAGATTAGCCGCGCTGATGTTACACCTACCAAGGATGTAAATGCTGCTTTTGGGCGTTGGACGAAGATCATGCGATCGCGATCGCATGGCTTACCTCTTTGTCCCCAGTGTCAATCTCCCACGCCACCGGGCGAACTCCAGCGCTGGGAAGTCTGTTCTGTCTGTGCTGCTAAACAGTTTTAAATTGAAAGCAAAATACTTTAGCGATTATTCTCTGAACATAATTTATCCTCAAGTAACTTGCTGCTTCACATAAATATGATTTTAATTCTTTAGAAAAAATATTTTTTTACTGCTAAAATATGCCTAATGTGGTATGTAAAGCAGACTATTTATCTGAAAATATATGCCTTTAGCTATCCTTAAGGATGAACTTAAAAGGCTAGATAAATCAAAAGCTTTAGTTTTAGTCTTGATCCCTAATAAGTTTTAGCCAAAACCCATAGGCAACCACTCTAGGCATTATTGAAAAATATAACAAGAATATAAAAATATCCTAAAGTTTATTTTTTCGTGGGGATCGCTGAAACCTATAGAAAATAATGGTTTTTTGGCTTTTATCTGTCTTTATATATAGAAGCAAAATATAAAGATGAAATATAGCCGGAAACGGCACTAAAGATGAATCCAAATGAAACCCATTAAACTTTTAGCATCTGCCTGTAAATATTGCCGTCATTATCAGCCAGAGGGTCGCCGTGGCGGAACTTGTCAGCAATTGGGAGCACCAGTTCAAGCAACTTGGAAGGCTTGCTCCTTAGCGCTTCCACCTTTTGCACCTTCTTGGGAAACCTTGGAAGATGCTTGGAGTTTGCCAGATGTAGCCCCAGTTTTAACATCTTCTCATTCCTTAACCTCAGATTTAGACAATGCTGTTCTTGCTCCTGTAGAGGAAATAGCTGCTTCTATATCTGAACAGGTAAAGACTAAAGCAGTTGTTATTTAGTTATCCATTATTACTGAACTGATTTTGTAGTTTCCTTAAGATAAGATTTTTTTAAAATTTTTAGTGCTGTAAACGTTGATATCTATAAAAATCGCACCTTGGTAAAGGGTGCGATTTTTGCAGTTTTAAGGTAACCAAGGAAAAGATCGAAAGTCTGGCGGACGCTTTTCAAGAAAGGCTTGTTTGCCCTCAGACCCTTCTTCTGTCATGTAGTAAAGTAGGGTGGCATTACCAGCAAGTTCTTGTAAACCAGCTTGTCCATCACAATCAGCATTGAACGCAGCCTTGAGACACCGAATTGCGATCGGACTTTTTTCTAAAATCTCTTGCGCCCATTGAATACCTTCTGCTTCTAGTTGTTCGACTGGGACGACACAATTAATTAAGCCCATTTCTAGCGCCTGTTGTGCATCATATTGACGGCAGAGAAACCAAATTTCTCTAGCTTTTTTTTGTCCCACAACGCGGGCGAGATAGCTGGCTCCAAAACCACCGTCGAAACTGCCTACTTTCGGGCCAGTCTGTCCAAAAATAGCGTTATCGGCGGCGATAGTAAGGTCGCAAATCAAGTGTAGGACATGTCCGCCACCGATCGCATATCCAGCTACTAAAGCAATCACCACTTTCGGCATGGAACGAATCAGGCGTTGTAAGTCCAGCACATTCAAGCGGGGGATGCCAGTATCGTCTACATAACCCGCATGTCCCCTTACACTTTGATCGCCACCAGAACAGAAGGCATATTTCCCATCAGTGTGTGGGCCATAGCCAGTAAATAGGACGACACCAATAGTAGTATCTTCACGAGCATTACAGAAAGCATCGTAAAGTTCAAAGACTGTTTCGGGACGAAAAGCATTGCGTTTATGGGGACGGTTGATGGTGATTTTCGCAATACCATCAGTTTTTTGATACAGAATGTCTTCGTAGGTTTTGGCTGTTTGCCAGTTAATTTGCATTGGTATGGAGTGCGCTGTTGCTTCAAGAATTTTATCGCGGACGTAGGGACATACGATACCTGCGGTGGGCTACGCCTACGCTAAAATTGGTGTCTCAAGCCTTTACAATCTGGTAATTGTCTGGGTGTGGAGGAATCAAAATGCGACGTCACACCATTTTCTACAAATTATTTAAGCAATTTCCCAGTTTGCTGTTTGAATTAGTAGATGAACCACCCCCAGAAGCGGAAAACTACCAGTTTGAATCGGTTGAAGTGAAAGAAACCGCGTTTCGGATTGACGGAGTATTTTTACCTCCCGATAATGCAGTTTCCAAAACCGTCTTTTTTGCTGAAGTGCAGTTTCAGAAGGACGAAGACTTATATCACCGGTTTTTCAGCGAATTGTTTTTGTTTCTCTACCGCAACTCTATTCGTTACGATGATTGGTTTGGGGTAATAATTTTTGCTTCTCGCAGTCTGGAACCTTCTAACTCAACGATTCACCGCGCTTTGCTGGAAAGTGGGCAAGTTAGACGGGTTTATCTAGATGAGTTGGGTGATTTGCGAGAACAACCTTTGGGATTAGGTTTGATGTTGCTGACAAATGTTACTTCTGAAACAGAAGCAGTGGAAGGGGCGCGGTTTTTGTTGGAGCAAGCACGGCAACAATCGGAGCAAGCGATAATTGATTTAATTACAACGATTATTGTTTATAAGTTTTCTACATTAAGTCGAGAGGAGATTGCAGAAATGTTGGGACTAAATTTGGAAGAACCACTGGCTCTTCGGGAAGCGAAGGAGGAAGGAAAGGTTGAAGGGCGAGAAGAAGGAAAAGTTGAAGGAAAGGTTGAAGGAGAAAGAACAATCGTTTTACGACTATTAAATCGGCGCGTGGGTAATATTCCTGGTGCGCTTCTGTCCCAGATTCAAGGGTTATCGGTGGAACAGTTGGAAGCTTTAAGTGATGCTTTGTTGGATTTCTCTACTCTTGCTGATTTGGAAAGGTGGTTAGAAGGTCAACCAACAGGGTAAATTTCATGTAGAGAAGCAGAGGAGAAGGCGATACCTGCGGTGGGCTACGCCTACACACCCGGTAAAATTCTCATAGCTACAAATCTGAGGCTGGAAGACACGCGGGTATATCAGAAAGCGGTGGAGGAGTGCGATCGCTTGTCCTCCGACTGTTAAAACGTCTATTTGGTGAAATTACTGAAGGAACTTTGAGCCAAAATTTAGATATTATCACTCAAACAGATAGAGTTATGTGTTTTATACTTAAAAAATTGTATCGATTATAGCAATGGAGATTATCATTTGATTTTATTCAGTAGCTACAAAGGAACTGCATCTAAGTGGATTACTATATTTGACTCACCATTCTACCCTGATTCTTTAGATGAAGCTAAAATGCTCTACGAGAAAGTTTTGGAGCGTTTCATAGAATTGGTATACGAAGCAACAAGCTCTGCAAATTTACTCGAAATTGTTACAAAAGAGCCTGATCCTTTACGTATTCAACTTCTTAGAGTATTTCGGAGGTATGTATCACCAGATACGACAGTAGAAATGACCAAGAAAAAACGTGATATTCCCAATATAATTAATGATTTTGGTGATAGATTTCGTAGCTTAGAAGAGGTTAGAAGAAATTTGCAAAGTCGTCCTGTACCTGATGAAACTCTGATGGCTCTTCTTTTAGAACAGAGTAAACGGGGGCAAAAAGGCTATGACTTGACAGAAGCGTTTTTCTTATGGTTTGACAGAGTATTTGGTAAAAACTATATAATTCAGGGGCCAGTTCGTGCTGGAAAAGATGTAATGCTTGATAAGGTTTTGGATAATTGGGAAGCTCAAACTCCAGCAGATATTTTTATATCTCGATTAGATGGAACTCCATTGGTAGTTGGATTTGCTCGTTATGATTCTGATAGAGGTGGTTCTCAAGAAGATGATCGAACTGGTGGAAATCGAGATAAAGCAACTGATATTCTTAGATATGCTGATACCTATAAAGTTGATTTAAAAGTATTTTTTTTGAATGATGGCCCAGGATTACTACTAGGATCTATGTGGAATGATTACGCTCGTTTAGAAAGCTATGGTAGTGGCAAAATAATGGTATGCACTCTGAAAATGCTTGATGATAGATTTACACTAGATTGGCTTGAAAGTTGAGTTTGCTATCCCAATCATGTATTACACTTTCAGAGATAAACTCTAATTCTGGTGTTTCTTCAATATACAAATCTAGACCGCTTCGTAAAACTCTATTTGTACCTATTAAGCATTTTTGTTCATATTTAGCAGAACTATTTCCGTTAATGAAGTCACCCATTACTTCTGTTCCTTTAACTAAACGCTGAACTATTGTAGCTATAGCAAGTTGAGAATTATCAATAGCTATCCATTTTCTACCTAACTCTTCAGCTACAGCAGCAGTAGTACCACTTCCAGCAAATGCATCTAACACAATATCTCCTTCATTAGATGAGGCTAGAATTATTCGTTTGATCATATCTGGATTTTTTTCTGTTGGATAGCCAGTAATTTTAATATTTTGATTGTGAGCATCCTTGAAGTCAAGCCAAATATCTTGGACTGAAATACCCTGGCTATTATCTAAATAAACTTTTCTTCTTGGGTTTCCTGTTGGTGACCAGTAAATCTCTCCGCGTGCATCCATTTCGTCTAAAGTTTCTGGAGTATATTGCCAGTGTTTACCTGAAGGAGGTAATATTCCTCTCCAGGGTTGACCTGTTGCACCTTTTCTTACACCTGGTGCATGAACAGGAACTTTCTTATAAACTCTTCCAGTCTCCTTTTCAACATATTGATACTCTTTCTTTGCAGTAGTTTCAGTCCAAGGGTTAAAAGGCTGATTCCATATATAATTATCTGTTTTTGTGTAAAATAGAATGTAGTCTGCGGTATTACCGTACTGTTTACGTGTATAGTTTTTTGGGTTACATTTTTTTCTTGTAATCAAATTGCGAAAGTTTTTAGAACCAAAAATTTCATCCATTATAATTTTGACAGCACAAGCCATCTTGTCATCTAAATGTATATAAATAGAACCTTCATCTGATAAAAGTTCTTTTAGTAAAACCAGTCGTTGACGTAAAAACTCTAAATATTCTGCACCTTCCATTAAGTCGTGGTAAGCATGGTCTCTTTGACGAGACTCAAAACTACTCCCTGTTGCATAGGGGGGGTCAATATAAATTAGACTAACTTTACCCGCGATAGTATCATCGTTCAAGAATGAACTAAGCACTCTTAAATTCTCTCCATATATGAGTCTGTTTCTTGGATGTTGATCTATACTGATTATGCGATGTAACTTAGCTACAGGAATTTTTAATATATCTTCTATAGGAATTTTCCCTTCATATTCCAGACGAAAAGGAATTACATTTTGTTTTTGACTTTTACGACTATTTCGACTAGGTATTCCTGTTGCCATTTGAGTTAATATTTTATTATGCTTGTTTTTTACTATTATTTATTTGTAAAAACTTATCTAAGTCTTTTTGTCTGATCCGCCAAATTCTTGGCCCCACTTTTGTAGCTTTAAGATTGTTTGATAATATCCATCTTTGTACAGTTCTTTGGTGAACACGAAGAAGTTGAGCTACTTCAATAGTTGTTAAAAACGAAATATCTTCTTCACTCTTATTATTGTTATGTTCCGCATTTTGTCGCATTTGTCGCTAAATTCGCTAGAGGCGTTATTATACTACTAACTCTAATATTTTGCAAGGTTCACCAACACTTGAAACGCTTATATAAATCACTTTATAATTTTGACACCAAAACATTCGGCAAAATTAATACCTTGCATCTCACTATTTAGTAATATCTAACGGCAGAGTTAAATCACAATATCTGCGGCAAAGTTCCGTAAATTTTCCTGTCGCCACTGAGCATCATTTTTGCGATTTGTCTGCAACTCTAAAACCCGAATCCCCTTAGTTGGAAGGGAGTTTAATCTTTGTTGCAACTTCTGCCAAGAAATAATCAATTCATGCTGAACATTATAAGTAGCGCACAACTGAGCAAAATCAATATCCTGGGGAGTACCGAAAAACTCTTCAAATGGCGGTTCAAACTTGGCAATGGGTAACATTTCAAAAATACCACCGCCATTATTGTTGATTAACAGAATCGTTAAATGTCCGACAAATTTATTGCGGATTAAAAAACCGTTTGTGTCATGCAACAAAGCTAAATCTCCGGTTAACATTACACTACTTTGCTGGCGATGGGCAATTCCTAAAGCTGTGGATAATGTGCCATCGATGCCATTTGCACCCCGGTTAAAGTGCGATCGCACTCCTAAATTATTCGGCTTCCAGAAATATTCCACATCCCGCACAGGCATACTATTGGCAATAAATAGAGGCGTTTCTGGCGGTAAAATCTGAGAAATTAACCAAGCTGCTTTACTCTCAATAATTTCATCTATTTTCCCCATCGTCTGGTCAACAATTAACCTAACCTTAGTTTCCGCATCACACCATTGCTTTCCATAGTCTGAGGATAAAGATAAATTTATCTCCTCTATCTTTATCTTTTCTACAGATATCCGTAAATGCGTCGTTCTCCCGTGCAAAGGGTCGAGGTTTTGGTCACTAGGATCAATTACCCAGCGTCGCGGTTGGGTTGTATCTATCCAGCTACGCAATTCTTTACTTGTAGGCATTTCACCTACCTGAATCACCATTTCGGGTGCTAGCTGCTTTGCTAGTTGCTGATTTCGCAAAATCAAATCATAAGTGGAAATTAAATAAGGGTTAAGTTCGGCATAATTTCTCACTGGAGAGAGTCCCTCAGCTAGTACAGGCCATTTGAGAGTTTGGGAAAGGTGCGCGATCGCTCTACAATACTCTTCTGGTTGCGACGGTTGGGCAACACCTGCGATAATAATCCCGCGATCGCATTTTTTCCATTCTTGGGGGATGGGGAATAGGGAGTGGGGAATGGGGAGTGGGGTATTGCTTGCTATTCCTGCGAAAAAGTCTTCTAGATGAAACTGTGATTGCAAATAACTTAAGTCGGTTCCATCAGGAACAGGTGCTAAGGGATCGCGAAAGGGAATATTCAAATGTACTGGCCCCTTTGTAGGAGTTTGCGCCCTTTCCCAGCTATGAATTATCGTTTGTCGCAGATAAGCTAGCATTCCCAGATCAGCAGAGGGTAAGGCTAACTCTGTTTGCCAATTTGGGTAGTTTCCATATAATCTCAATTGATCTACAGTTTGCCCAGAGTGACAATCTCGCAATTCTGGAGGTCTATCGGTAGTCAATATCAGCAGTGGGACGCGACTATATGAGGCTTCAATTACTGCGGGATAAAAATTTGCTCCTGCTGTACCAGAGGTACAAACTAGTACCACAGGTAGTCCGGTTGCTTTAGCTTGTCCCAAAGCAAAAAAGGCGGCGGAACGTTCATCGAGAATGGAAATCGCTTCAATCTCAGGTGCTTGTTGAGCAAAGGCGATCGCTAAGGGTGTAGAGCGCGATCCAGGACAAATGATAGCACAAGTCAATCCCAACCGTTTTAGCGTCTCTGTTAAAATATAAGCCCAAAGTTGATTAACATTTTTATAAGCGATCGGCATCAAATCAAACATAGCTATAAAACAATCTTAAATTTTAGATTTTTTCTAGGGATCAATTTAAAATCCATCTGGGATTTGACAAATGCAAAGATGAAACCCAATACAGCCACGCGAGTTTGCGGGAAGGAAAATCTCCAAGCAAACTTGCCCCAGTTTTTATAAAATGCACAATTTGCTCTCAAACATTTATGGACTGCATTCATTTAACGGGAATTCGCTGCTATGGCTACACTGGATATCTGCCAGAAGAACAGGTGCTAGGACAATGGTTTGAGGTGGATGTGAGATTGTGGTTGGATATTTCCACAGCGGCCAAGACTGACGCGATCGAAGACACTTTAGATTATCGCAGCGTCATTAGCTTGATACAACATCTGGTCAAAACGTCTAAGTTTGCTTTGGTGGAGAAATTGGTAACAACGATCGCAGATTCTATTCTCCGAAAATGCGATCGTGTAACACAAGTTCAAGTCATTTTGAGCAAACCTTCTGCACCTATTCCAGACTTTGGTGGCAAAATTAGCATTGAAGTAACTAAAAGTAAGTCCAATTTCTAAAGCACAAAAGGTGTTCTTTTCTCAATATCTATTGTTGATGACTAAATAACACCCAAAAATCTTTAGTCTACTTCAGTAGACTTTAGCTATTAGCCTGGAACTAAAGTTCCAGGCGGGTGAGTCAGCCAACAGTTAACCTATGTTTAAATTTACACCAATGTAAAGATGTGCATCCGTGCATCCCTACGAGTATATACGTTCATCTATGGTTAATTATTTTTTTCTGTACCCTATCTGTACAAAAAGTGCTATCAATGGTTTTAAATAATACTACTTCACTTGCCATTTAAAATTTAAGACAGTTTCAGACGGTAATTTAGACACCGACTGAGAGAAAAACTATTTGCAGACAAAGCGGAATTAAAGTTTTTAATTCCAGACGATGATTAATTTTTAGCAATATTATAGTGAGTATTTACTATTATATTAATAATAACATACTATATTATTTTCATTTACATAAAAGTACTATGTTGTTATTTGATGTTTTTTTGTCTTGATTAATTTATACATAAATACTATACGCGGTATTTATTTTGTTCGTAAAAATTATTACATAATTTATGAAAATTGCTTTTTGATTGCTATTAATTACATAAGAATTTATGCTTGATGTTAATAGCTTGATATTAGCCGTATTAAATAATCAAAATTAGCTTTGATAAATACATAAATTATTGGAGCTTTATAAAATGATGTCATTTGATCGTGACTAAGTATTTATATCAAACAAGAAGGCAAAATAGCTAGAAATTGTTTATGATAAGATAATGAAATTTTATATGAGTTGATACTCACAGCAAAAATCTTAACCTTAGCAAACAGGTTGTTATAACATGTTCGCCCGCAAAATCCTAGTTGTTGAGGATGAGAAAATCCTAGCCTCAAATATTAGAAATAGTTTACAAAAATTAGGTTATTCAGTTTCAGAAATAAATAAATCTGGTGAAGAGGCAATAAAAAAGGTAGCAGAAACTCATCCACATTTAGTGTTAATTGATATTTGCCTATCTGGAGAAATTGATGGTATAAACGTAGCAGATATTATCCAGAATAATTTCCATGTACCTGTAGTATATCTAACAGAAAGTTCGGAATATAAAAAGTTACAAAAAAATCAGCTAAATGAAGCTTTTAGTTACATAGTCAAACCATTCCTTGAAAGTGATTTACATTTAACAATTGAAATGGCTCTGTACAAACATCAGAGCAAAAAGATATTATACGAAGAAAAACAGAGGCTGGCGGCAATTATCAATAGTATGGGCTGTGCAGTGATTGTGACTTATGCTAATGGTTGTATTCAAATGATGAATACTAAGGCAGAACAAATCACTGGTTGGAAGCAAAGTGAAGCATTTGGAAAAGATTTAACAGAAGTAGTTAGTTTAGTTGACAAAGATGTAGGAGAAAGAATTGAAAATTTAGCTAGATACGTAATAAAATCAGGTGAAATTTTCAATTTACCAGAAAACTGTGCATTGATTACCAAAGATAGCAAAGAAATAGCGATTGGGGATAATGTTGCACCCATCCGCGATCAAAATGGCAATGTTACTGGCGCAGTTTTAGTTTTTCAAGACATTACCAAACGCAAGCAGACAGAGGCGCAACTGATCCGCAATGCCTTTTATGATGGGCTTACAGAATTACCGAATCGGGTTTTATTTTTAGATCGACTCAGACAAACAATTGAACGTAGCAAACGCAGAAATGATTATTATTTTGCAGTTTTATTTTTAGATTTAGATGGCTTTAAGGAGATTAACGATCGCTTTGGGCATGGAATAGGCGACGATTTTTTAGTAGCGATCGCTAGACGTTTAGAGTCGTGCTTACGGGGTGGCGATACTGTAGCACGATTTGGTGGTGATGAGTTTACAGTTCTTTTAGAGGATATTAAAGATATTACCGACGCTACCAATGTTGCTAAACGGATTCAAGACGCCTTACGATTGCCAATTAACCTGAATGGATATCAATTATCTGCTACAGCTAGCATTGGTATTACTTGGAATTTTAGTAATTATGAGGAGCCGGCAACTCTGCTGCGAGATGCTGATATTGCTATGTACCGAGCTAAAAGGCAGGGAAAAGCTACTTATGCCATATTTAACCCAAGTGACTAGTTATCTCTTAAAGGTTAATAACCCGTAACTTGTGTTAGTACTTCGTAACACTTCACCATATAAACACTACATTGCTAACCCGTTGCTAAAAATCTTCTTGCACAGTCAAAACCTGATCGACACTTTCATGCTTAGTAATCTTGGAAGAAGCTCTTCCTCAACTCTTGTAGGTTTGGGGGATTAACTTTTGATTACTGAATTGATAGCGTAAAAATCACACGCTAAAAGAATCTTGAGCGGATTTTGAAGTTTTGCTGCGAACAAAAAAAGCCGTTGCTTTAGAAGTTCACTAGTTTTAATCTTAATTAATCTTGTAGTAAATATTAACTAAATCTTAAGATAGACATTTTGTGACTAAATATACAGTATTTTTCGGTGTTTAATTTTTGAATACAAGAACGGCTTTTTTTGTGTTTCTCTGAAATGCCTGCAAATAAGTCTCTCTCAAGGCATTTGCCATAGGGATCAGTAAATCTCTAAGCAGTATTGAATTCAAAAACAATTTATGTATCTAAAGTGGGAGGGTAAAATCACCTAAATGTGAGGATAATATATAAAGATAAAGTAAATCTTTCAAATCTGAAATTTTGTTTAAAATAATCAGCCAATATTAAGACAATTTGTTAAGTTGGGTCAAATCAAAATTTTTGCTAGTTTCACTGGCAGTTATCTCAAATAAAAAATAGTTACAACCAGGGGTTTTAAAATGCAGATAGTACAAAAAATTTACTGCCCGAATTGCGGCTGCCAAGCTGAACGCTATTACATTTCTGATAGTCAATTAACTCGAACCCAATGCTCTAGTTGTGACTATTTGATGATTAGTTGCACTCGCACCGGCAAAGTAATTGAGGCTTACGCTCCAGGTATTTATGCACAGCGCTAGTCATTAAGAATTAAAAATTAGAGAATATATTCTCTAATTTTTAATAATAAAGTTACTCGTCAACAATTTTGAGCATTTCACAGGTTTTTATTCTGTTGTCGGAATTGTTGCTGTCGTATCTGTTCTTGTAATCTCAATTGTTGCTGTTGTCTAATTTGTTGATCTTGTCTGAATTGTTGCTGTTGTATTCTTAGTTGTTGCTGTTGTGTAAAGTTTTGCCATTGTTGTCTAAGTTGTTCTTGTTGTAGTCTTTGTTGTTGCTGGCGTAGCAGTTCTTGCTGTTGTTGTGTAAATTGTTGCTGTTGTAGTCTTAGTTGTTGTTGCAGCTGTGGTTGCTGAAACTGTTGCCTAAGCAATGTTTCATTAAATTGCTGTTGTGTTCGCTGATTTTGCTGCTCTTGTTGTTGTCTGATTCTTTCTTGAAAAGACTCAGGTTGCTGAGGATTCGTCTGAATTATTTGGGCATAGGCAGGAGAATTAATTGATAAAGCTTTTCCAAGTACAATCAATAGCAGCCATGATTTAACCCTTAATAAGCGATTTAACATATAGTTATTTCCTCAATTGCTATGCGTTGGGTTTAGCGATCGCTAAACCCTTAAAATGTCAACATTATTTATAATTGCCCTATAGGTATAGAACCCCACCCCAACCGCCTCCCCCAAGACAGGAAGAGACTATGGTATAACTCATCTAATTAGAAAAAGCTATAAATGCAAGGGCTTGAAATACCTAACTAAAGCATTAGCTTTAGTCACCGTCACCGTTTAATTAAATTATACATTTACATTTTTTAGATGAGTTACCGGATTTCCGTAATCCATGTATCTCCGGCGAGTAGGTTTCAAAAGGATTTCCGGCGGTTTTCCACCATAGATAAACAGAGATAATTCTCAGGATATATCTGGGTTTATCTGCGGTTCTATATTGATTTATAAAATTGAATAGAAAAGGTTTAATTCTTACTTGCTCTGAGTTGTCCACAAGCAGCATCAGCTTCTAAACCACGGGAATAACGCACACTAACGGCAGTATTTTGTTGCTTAAGGACGTTGACAAATGCTTGAATGCGATCGCGGTTGGGGCGTTTGTAGTCTGCTTCTTGGATGGGATTATAAGGAATCAAATTCACATGACTTTGGAATCCTCGCAGGCGCTTTGACAGTTCCAATGCATGTTCTGGTAAATCATTTACACCAGCGAGAAGTATGTATTCAAAGGTAACGCGGCGTCCAGTAATTTCCACATATTCTCGACATTCAGCTAGCAAATCTTCGAGAGGATAGGCGCGGGCGCTAGGGATGAGTTTTTCCCGCAGTGCTTGGTTGGGTGCGTGGAGACTCACAGCAAGCGTGATTTGCAAATTGTTTTGCGCGAACTGACGAATGCGATCGCGAATACCAACTGTAGAAACTGTAAGCGATCGCTGCCCAATACCGACATCTTGATTCAGGGATTTCAGCGCCGCTAGGACATTCTCAGTATTCAACAACGGTTCACCTAATCCCATAAACACCACATTGCTAACCCGAGGCAGCGCGTTGCGGGGGTTCCCCCCGTTGTAGCGACTGCCGTGTTGCTGAAAATCTTCTTGCACAGTTAACACCTGATCGATAATTTCATGCCGTGCTAGGTTGCGCTTGTAGCCACCTTTACCAGTAGCGCAGAAATCACACGCCATTGGGCAACCTACCTGAGTAGAAACGCAAACTGTCAAACGGGCTTTTGGCCCATCTCCCGCTTCTGCAAAGGTGGGGATGCCAACAGTTTCAATAATTTGATCGTCTGCTAATCGTAAAAGATATTTGACTGTGCCATCGGCAGCCTCAGAGCGATAATGTAAAGTTGAGCGTCCAATGGGCATTTCTGCTACTTCCTTCCGCCATTGCTTGGAGAAAACTGAAATATCAGCTAGCGATCGCACTCCCTTGTCATAGATCCATTCATGCAGCTGCTTTCCTCTATAAGCAGGTTGTCCCTGCTGCTGTACCCAAGTGGTTAACTCTGCAAGAGAAGCGCCGAGAAGGGGAGGAATTAATTCTGATTTTACTTGGTTGTGTAACTCAACTTGAAAGACAAGAGGCGTAGCAGACATAAAAAATCAAGAGTTGATGTAGGATCTCTATCCTACACCTGCCAGATTAACTTAGGCTTGACCAAAGAAGGAGGGAAATTACCCAAAGGTTGTACCGTTCCAGCCCCACATCGCACCCTTAGCATCTGCAAATTCTATATAAATTCGATTTTTCGGCACACCTAGAGTTTGGTTAATCTGCTGGCAAAATTCCTGACTCATTGCTGCGGTTTGGTCTGGTTTCATTGTGCCAACGCTCTTAATTTCAATATAGCAAACCGGGTCTGTATTCCCTGCAAAGGTCATGGGGATTTCTGGCTCAAAAGCAGTCATTACATAAGATTCTGGTTTTCCCAAATGTTTTGCTAACTTAGCTGATAAATTTAAAAGCATTGATTCAATTTCAGCTTTTTGAGGAGCAGATGCAGAAGTTTGCACTTTAATTAATGGCATAATACCGAATTGGGATTTGGAATTTTATTCACACTGTTAAGTTTATCGAACCGCACAGAACATGAGGGAAAAGAAAGAAGAATTAATCACCATGCCCAATATTTAGTTATGAGATGAGCGAAATAGATGACTATGTTCGGGATGATATAAACGCGATCGTCCTTTATTTGCCGAGAGGGCTGGACTGATTATATAAAGTGTAGTGCGAATTAGTTTTTCTTTATGAGTGCAGTCTGCCATTTCATTCAGGGGGACAACCTTGATTTTTTCATCAGGCCATCCGATGCGAAAGCAAATTGCAATGGGGGTTTCGGCTGGGTAATGTTCGAGTAGTTTAGCTTGGGCATTCTCGACATGACGCGCACTTAAATACAGGCAGAGGCTAGCCTGATGTGCCGCTAGAGAGGTTAATTCTTCAGTGGCGGGGACTTCTGTACGTCCACTGATCCGCGTCAAAATGATGGTTTGGACTAAACCAGGGACAGTCAACTCTACTTTGAGTTTAGCGGCTGCGGCTTGAAAGGCACTGATACCAGGGATGACTTCAAAAGGGATATTTGCCTCAGCGAGGAGGTGCATTTGCTCGTGAATGGCGCTGTAGAGACTAGGATCGCCAGAATGGAGACGGACTAGAGATTTGTGTTGCGATCGCACCCGATCTATCATAATCAGCAAAATCTCTTCTAAAGTCTGATTCGCAGTTCTAATTATCTCCGCATCTTTTCGGCAAAGTTCTAAAATCTGTTCGGGTACTAAAGAATCAGCAAATAAAATCACATCAGCAACAGCCAGTAATTTCTGCGCCTTTACCGTCAATAAATCAGGATCTCCAGGGCCTGCTCCCACAATGTACACAGATGGTTCTATGGCATATAGTGTTTTTTCATAACTCAAATTTTCACTTTTAGAAGAACACACAGCAATCCCTCAAAAAATTTTTTTGATATTTTCTCAGTATCTTTCCGGATTCACCCTCTTTCTCTAGTAGAGAGTAATGGTAGATGCACCCTGGTTAAGCCCTAGAGAATACTCTGGGGCATTTTTTATTTTTGGGCATTGGGCATGGGGCATTGGGCATTGGTTATCCTCCTGATCTTCCCCTGCCTCCTCTGCCTCCCTTGCTTCTTCATCCCCTCATCTCCCCATCTCCCTTCGGAGTAGGAACTACATCAGGTAAAGGGCGTTTGAGTAAGTAAAGCCAAGCTAATCCAAGTAATCCAAATAAAATTCCTAGACTACTGACTACTTGTGCCATTCGTAACGGCCCTAGCATCAGGCTATCAGTGCGAAAACCTTCAATCCACAAGCGCCCTAAGCTGTAGGCTGGCCAGTAAACTAGAAACAGCGTGCCTACCCTCAAACGTGGCTTACCGGACAAAGATCGGAAAAACAACGTTATTAGCAATGCAAACACCGCTAAATCCCACAGAGATTCATAGAGGAAGGTGGGATGGAAGTAATCGAAACTCGCATACTCTAAAGGACGATGATCTGGGGGAATATACAACTTCCAGGGTAAATTTGTCGGATCGCCAAAAGCTTCAGAATTAAAGAAATTACCCCAACGTCCGATCGCTTGCCCTAAAATCAGCGAAGGCGCTACTAAATCTGCCAATTGCCAAAAAGAAACCTGCTTGATTTTGGCAAAGATTAACGCAGCCAAAACGCCACCAAGAATTGCTCCATGAATGGCAATACCTCCTTCCCAGATAGCAAAGATTTTTCCTGGAGTTGGGGCATATTTTGACCACTCAAAAAAAACGTAATATAGCCGTGCGCCAGGAATCGCCCCAATCAATAACCAAAAGAATAAATCGCCTAACAACTCAGGATTAACATTACGACGCTTTGCCAATTCCTGAGAAAGGATAACGCCAATTAACACTGCTGTGGCAATCAATAAGCCATACCAACGGATACTGAGTGGCCCTAATTTCACCAGAATCGGTCCTGGAGAAGTAAATTGAAACGCTAAGGGCAAGGTGGAAAAATCCAGTACCATGAAAAATTACCTAGAATAGTTCGTTAACTACCCACGCACTTTGCTAAGTACGGAGTTTTTTGGGTGTCGAATGCTGGAAGTGTACTTAAGTACTTTACAATTTCGTGGGAACACAAATAGAAATCCAGCATCCATATTTAGGAGTTTATAGCGGTTTTGTTCAACCTCATCCCCAACGCTTCTCCTTGCTAAGAAGAGGGGAGTATTTGCTTGACTCAAATGCGGGGTGAGTTTCAGGCTATATTGCACCGCTATAGTTCCTAACGCCTAATTGAGCATAACTTGTATCAGCAAAACAATTGAATTTAGCATCTTTAACTCAGAGCGCAAGATGGTAAATTTGAGTAAGTTACACAAAAGAGCTTCGATATAATCACCTAAACAACTTTGATATATCTAAAATTGTGATTGCTATTTATCCTGGTAGCTTCGACCCCATCACTTTGGGACACCTTGACCTCATCGGGCGCGGAAGTCGGCTGTTTGAGCGGGTAATTGTCGCTGTACTGCGGAACCCCAACAAAATGCCACTTTTTAGTGTGCAGCAACGGCTAGATCAAATCAGCCTTTCTACACAACATCTACCTAATGTAGATGTGGACAGCTTTGATGGTCTTACCGTCAACTATGCCCAAATGCGGCAAGCACAAGTTTTGCTGCGGGGTTTACGGGCTGTGTCAGATTTTGAAGTGGAACTGCAAATGGCTCACACCAATAAAACTCTTTCTACTCAAATAGAAACAGTTTTTCTTGCAACCTCAAATGAATATAGTTTTTTAAGTAGTAGTGTGGTAAAAGAGATTGCAAGGTTTGGTGGCTCTATCGATCATCTCGTTCCCCCACACATTGCCCTAGATATATACCAATGCTACAATCAGAACTCTCCAATGTTGAACCCAATCTCAACGGAAGCAATCCCCCCCCTCAAGAGCATCTCGGTGGAGAGGGAAGCATAGATATTCAGGAGGAACTCAATCGCCTAGAGGAAATGGTTCTCTCTAGTCTCAGGATTCCTCTGACAGGACGGACTCTCATAGATGAAGAAAAGCTGCTAGATCAGCTTGATTACATCCGGCTTGCTTTACCATCGCTTTTTCAAGAAGCAGCAGCTATCCTCAACCAAAAGGACGAAATTCTGCTGGAAGCGGAAGAGTATGGACAGCAGGTTGTTGAGGCCGCACAAGCAAAAAGAGCGCAAATTTTAGCTGAAAGCGATATTATTCACCAGGCAAAACAAGAAGCTGAACAACTGCGGCGACAAGTACAACAAGAGTGTGACGCAATAATGCAAGAAACTCTCTCCGAAATTGAGCGTAAACGGTATGCTTGTCAACAAGAGTTAGAGCAAATGAGGCAAAGTGCGATCGCTCAGGCTCAAGAAATTGAAGATGGTGCTGATGCTTATGCTGATGGCATCTTGGAAAACATTGAGCAGGATCTCAAGCAGATGTTGCGAATTATCACCAACGGACGGCAACAATTGCAAATTGATAACCTTACTCAGCGCAATTCACCTCCAGGTAATAAAAAATAGAGGTTCTAACGAGAGATGAGAAAAAATTATCGGTTGGGTTTGGCTATTGCTTAACCCAACAATTTTCATTCGGTAAGACTTTTAAGCTTCCATCCTCTAAGCTTAATCTACCTAATAATAATTTTAAAATTTTAGTTGTTAATTAAGCAGGATTTTTGATTAATGCTTAGTTTTGCTCAAGTTAATTTTGGATTAAATCTAGCTGGTTTAATTGGAATTATTTATGTACTTTTGGCAATTGTTTACTTTATTTTAACAATAGCTTGGCTAGCCAGACGTGGAAATAGGCTTACAGGTTGGGCTTTAGCCCTTTACATTATTCAAGTAGTATTTACACCAATAATAATGTTATTGTGTGGAATAATTTTATTTTTTCAAGGTTGGCGTTTAGATCCAATCCTTCAAATTGAGCAATTTTTATTGCTGTTATTAATTCTTTATTTAAGTATCAAAGATATTGTAATTAATGCAGTTTACAGAGATAGATAATTTTAGCATTGAGATAATTTAATTAATAGTATTTGTGTTTAAAACTCAGAAAAATGGGTAATGGGAAAAATACCTAATCCTTAATGCTCACTATCCTTGAATGCGATCGGTATTGATTAATTAGCTTTTGCATCGCTTGGTAGTTAGAATCTGTCATGGTGTTACCGTGTAAAAGTTTGTAAATAATTTGCGTAGTTCCCAAACCGAAAACTGAATAGTGATATGTACGTGGTTTTACTACGTACAAGATTATTCATTAAAGGAGCGTTATCATGAGTACTTTCGGTCAGTATTTTGTAGCTTTGGACAATGGTTTTACTGTCAATGATGGCGGATGGAGTAGCTTTGACAAATATCCACGTCAACTTGGTGATGTCAACGGCGATGGTCGCGATGATATTATCGGTTTTGGATTAGATAATGTCTACGTTTCTCTCGGTCAAAGCGATGGCACTTTCGGTCAGTATTCTGTAGCTTTGGACAATGGTTTTACTGTCAATGATGGCGGATGGAGTAGCTTTGACAAATATCCACGTCAACTTGGTGATGTCAACGGCGATGGTCGCGATGATATTATCGGTTTTGGATTAGATAATGTCTACGTTTCTCTCGGTCAAAGCGATGGCACTTTCGGTCAGTATTCTGTAGCTTTGGACAATGGTTTTACTGTCAATGATGGCGGATGGAGTAGCTTTGACAAATATCCACGTCAACTTGGTGATGTCAACGGCGATGGTCGCGATGATATTATCGGTTTTGGATTAGATAATGTCTACGTTTCTCTCGGTCAAAGCGATGGCACTTTCGGTCAGTATTCTGTAGCTCTGAACAATGCTTTTACTGTTAATGATGGCGGATGGAGTAGCTTTGACAAATATCCACGTCAGCTTGGTGATGTCAACGGTGATGGTCGCGATGATATTATCGGTTTTGGATTAGATAATGTCTACGTTTCTCTCG
>NZ_JAVRBS010000016.1:46851-181671 GCF_034531155.1 Nostoc sp. ChiVER01
AAAGCGATGGCACTTTCGGTCAGTATTCTGTAGCTCTGAACAATGCTTTTACTGTCAATGATGGCGGATGGAATACCTTTAACCAATATCCACGTCAGCTTGGTGATATCAACGGTGATGGTCGCAATGATATTGTCGGTTTTGGATTAGATAATGTCTACGTTTCTCTAGCTTAATAGGATGAGACTTCTCATAAATAATAGTTTGTTATTGGCTCCAATATTACCTCCCTGTTAGGGTAGATTTCTAGGTTCTATCGCGCCCCTTATGCTAAAGTGACTTACGCTATTATTAAATACCAAGCTATAAAACTGCAAAACCCTTTCTGCGTAAGGATAATAGGTTTAAAAAAGCATGGATTTAATATTAGGAACCATAAAGGGAGCGATAGAGCTTATTTCTATTTGTTGGCTTTTCAATTACTGTCAAAACTTAATTACAAAGTATATGTAAAATCATTTACCAGCATACCGGGAACTAAACTACCTCCTAGTTGGCGGCTTTCATAAGTTCCTACTTCGGGAATGAATTCTTGAAAATTGGTTAAATCTACTAACTTATCTCCCCAGAAGCGATAGAGACTTTCGTCAAAACGTAAGTTTTCAATGGGGGCAATAATTTCTCCGTTTTCTACCCAAAAACAAGCATAACGAGTCATACCTGTGATTCTACCAGTGTGGCGATCGCTCCAATTCAGGTAATGTAAATTAGATACATATAATCCCGTATCTAAACTTGGAAGAATCTGCTCAAATATCAAATTTCCCGAACTCACTTCTGGCGCTCGTAAAGTCTCTGAGCCATTAGCACCGTTGGCAATTTTTTGATATTCCTTAGCAGTCCGAGAATTCACTAAAGTATTTACCAATTGTCCTTTTTCTATTACAGGTAACTCTGGCGCTGCTATTTCTCCTAATTCATTAAATCGCGGCACTAATCCTCGTTGAAAGTTTTCTTTCAAACTAAATCTTGGAGAAAGTTGTTTTTCTTGACGCGATAAAGCCGCTAAAGCACTGTTTCCTTGTTGGATATCAGCTTCGCTGACTGCTCCCCAAGAAAGCATTGCTAATAAATCTCCAACAGCAGCAGGTGCAAAATAAGTTTTGTATTGTCCCCTTGGTAATTCTTTAGCTGGACGAGCAAGCAATTCAAGTTGCTTTTTAGCTTCGCTAATTTTGGCTATATAAGCAGATATATCCCAATTACTCCCTGCAAATGTACCCTTAACTGCTTGTCCAGAGGAGGAAAATAGAGAATAATCTAAGGTAAAAGAATCAGTAGCAAACCAGTGTTTTTGCCCGTTAGAATCACCATAAGCTTTAACTACCAATCCCCCGGCATATATCCCTGTGAAATCTAATTCAGCAACTAGTTGTAGCAAAGTTGCTACTACTGCCTCATCTGCCAATAAATTTCCGGAATGTATTTCCCGACTGGTATTATTTCCTGATGGCAAAACTAGATACGGATCGATGGGTAATAGACTAAGTTCGTCACGTAACTCCTGCAAAGCAGTATATGCTAATTGCCAATCTATATCCCAATTTCCAGTAAATGGGAATTGCCGAATACTACTGCGCTGGTCTGCCATCAAAGTCAGTTCGATCCAACCATCAGCAACACAACCAGTTTGTCGCACTTTGGCATGATTGAAACGAGTAAATTGGCTTCTTTCACTGCTGAGTTTCACAGTGAATTGTTCAGTTTCAGATTTTTTAATCAGTAAAGTTTCAATCAGTTGATTAAAGCTGACTTCTAACGCAGATAATTCCTCAATTTTCATAGATATTAAATATTAATAGGGAGTGGGGAGTGGGGAATAGGGAGTGGGGACGCGGAGAATGAAAATATCTCTGTGTCCCCGTGTCCTTTTCAAGTTCCTCCACCAAAAATTTCGACATTAGCAAATACACAAACAGGTGAACCATGTCCTACCCAAATAGCCTGATTTGGTTCTCCTTTACCACAATAAGGAGTACCATACATTTGCCAGTTGTCAGCATTTCCTACTTGAATTAGGCTGTGCCAAAACTCTGGTGTTGTGGCGCGATAGTTGGGATTGCGGAGGGTTTTGGTGAGTTTACCGTTTTCAATTAATTTAGCGTACTCGCAACCAAATTGGAATTTGTAGCGGCGATCGTCAATTGACCAAGAACGGTTAGATTCCATATAAACGCCGTGTTCTATGCCGCCAATAATGTCTTCAAAGCTAGCATTTAGAGGTTCTAAATTTAAGTTTGCCATGCGATCGATCGCAGGCCGATTCCATGAGGAAGCACGCGCACAGGCAACTCCTGCTACACCTGCTCTTGCTTGACTCTCTAGACTGCCTAAACCCCGTTGGAGTACTCCTTCTTTAACCAAATATTCTTTTGTTGCTACAGCACCCGTATCATCAAAGCCATAGCTAGAAAATTCACCAGGCACGGTGGGATCAAAGGTAATGTTCATCAGTGGCGAACCATATACTAGGTTGCCAAAATCACTTTTATTAACGAAGCTGCCTCCAGCATAGTTACGCTCATCTCCCAAAATTCGGTCAATTTCTAGGGGATGCCCGACACTTTCATGGATTTGCAGCATCATTTGGTCTGGGGCTAAAACTAAATTGGTACGGGTGGTTGGGCATTCCTCTGCTGTCAATAGTTCTACTGCTTGTTCGCCTATTTGCCGCACCCGATGCAATAAGTTTTCTTGTTTTAAAAGTTCTAGTCCACCTTGGTAATAGTTTGCGTGAGAACCGTTGTGACTGCGCTGCTGTACAACTGCACCATCTTGGGCGGTGGCTCCATAATGAGTGCCTATAGATAAAGTTTTTTGATAGACTTCTGAGCCGTTGCTGCTAATAAACCAAGACTCTCTCTCAATGGTGCTAGCACTGGCTATGGTTTGCACAATCTTGTCGTCAACTTTCAGTGTTTGGCAAATCCGAACCAGTAAATCGTTGATTTCTCCCGGACTCAGAGCATCCAATGGCTCAAGGTATGGAGATTTATATTCACCAACGACTTTAGGCCGCTCACTTTCACGGAAGGGATGTATCCACCATTCACTGGCTGCTAGCGCCTGTTTATAGGCTGTTTCGGCAGCAGCTTGTAGAGAAGACAGTTCCAGAGAGTTAGTTGCTGCATAACCCAGACAGCCATTTACCAAAACCTCTAGCATGGCTCCAACAGTGAAGGATTTGCCGTTTAGTTGGGGTAAGCCGTCACGGACTGAACGGGTTGTAGAAGTTTCCTTTACGGCTCTAATACCAATCCAATCAGCAGGAATGTTGAAACTAGCGATCGCTTTTTTGAGTTCAGACCACATAATTTAAGGGAATGGGGAATGGGGAATGGGGAATGGGGAATGGGGAATGGGGAATGGGGAATGGGGAATGGGAATTGAAAAGAGGCAGAGGGGCGGAGGGCAGAGGGGAATATTCTTCTCCCTTGCTCCCTGCTCCCCTGCTTCTTCCCCACTCCCTACTCCCTAATTCCTAATTCCGATGCCAGCGCGTGCCATCACGGCTATCAATTAGCGTAATACCTTCTGCTTGGAGTTCGTCACGAATGCGATCGCTTTCGGCAAAATTCTTGGCTTTACGTGCTTCTTGCCTTTGCTGAATTTTCGTTTCAATTTCCGCATCGCTTAAACCATCATTCTTGTCAGGTTCTGCTTCTATCTCGGCTTCTAAACCTAAAACTTCAGCCAATGTGACGAGAGTTTGCCATTGACGCTTTAACTCATCAGGGGAAGTTTCGGTTTTCCCTTCATGCACAATAATATTTCCTTCACGGCGCAGTTCTTTGGCTAATTCAAACAGCACTGTTAACCCACCAGGAAAATTAAAGTCGTTATTTACAACTTCTTGAAAGCGTTCAATAGTTTCAGGAAGTAGTGAGTCAGTTCCTACTCCCCACTCCCCACTCCCCACTCCCCAACCTAGTTTTTTACCGTATTGGTAGCCGAAGAGTAAACCTTCTTTAATCGTGTGCCAACCGTTGGTTGCTGCGGCGATCGCTTCGTCTGTAAAATCTATGGGTGTACGATATTGGGCGGTTAGGACAAATAACCGCACTGCCATCGGGTCAACTCCTCGATCCAGTAATTCTCGAATAGTGATAAAGTTGCCCAAAGATTTGGACATTTTTTCACCATCTACTTTTACCATGCCGTTATGTAACCAATAACGCGCTAAGGGTTTTCCTGTTACAGCCTCAGATTGGGCAATTTCGTTTTCGTGATGAGGAAAAATTAAGTCAGCACCACCAGCATGAATATCTATGGTATCACCCAGGCGATCGCGCACCATTGCCGAGCATTCAATGTGCCACCCCGGACGACCTGCGCCCCACGGTGACTCCCAAGCTGGTTCTCCTGGTTTTGCTGCCTTCCATAAAGCAAAATCGAAGGGGTCTTTCTTTTTCTGGTATTCTGCATCTTCTATGTTGACGCGATCGCTTTTCCCGGCTTGCATATCTTCTAACTTGCGTCCTGAAAGCTTGCCATACTCAGCAAACTGTCGCACTGCATAATACACATCGCCGTCAGCAGGGTAAGCAAAACCTTTATTTTCCAACTCATGAATTAACCGTTGAATGCCATTCATGGTATGGGTAGCACGGGGATATTCATCAGCTTCTTTGATTCCCAATCGCGCCATATCCTCAAAATATGCTTTGATAAAGCGATCGGCTACAGCTTCCATTGAGGAATGTTCAACACAGGCTCGATTGAGAATTTTATCGTCAATATCAGTAAAATTTTGGATATATCGCACTTCATAGCCGATAAACTGGAGGTATCGGCGGATTACATCCCAAACGATGCAAGCTCTCGCATGACCCAAATGGCAGTAGTCGTACACCGTCACGCCGCAGTAATACATCTTAACTTTGCTTGCTTCGACTGTTTCAAACGGTTCTTGACGACGGGTGAGAGTATTGTAAAGGGTTAGGGTCATAACAGAGTAATGCTGAAATAAGAAGATACGTAATAATAGGGTAAAGCAGATGGGATGACAGTCCAGCATCCCTATGCTAGTACGTCATGGTGGAAATCAACATACTATTGGACAAAATCTCGAAAGCTCAGAAATCAAGGGTTTTTGACTTTTGAACGCCAGTTGCTTCTCCCTTGGCGGTAGCTTCTCCCTTTGGGAGAAGGGGAGACGCTGCGCGTAGCTTGCTTCCCCGAAGGGGTACAACGCGGGGAACCCGCGCAATGCACTGGCTCCTTTTAACTTCCGCCTTGCGGTGCTAGTGTTTTCTGGACTATCTGCGCTACATTACTATTTTTTGACTATTAGATAACAGCGCTATGCAATCAGCAGTTACATCCGAATCTTCGGCAATGGATACGCCCAAACAAGGAATGCCAGTAACAATTATTACGGGTTTCCTCGGCAGTGGCAAGACGACTTTACTCAATCATATCCTTAACAATCAACAGGGTTTGAAAACCGCCGTTCTTGTAAATGAATTTGGCGAAATTGGCATCGATAACGAGCTAATTGTTTCCACTGGTGAGAACATGGTGGAGCTAAATAATGGTTGTATTTGCTGCACTATTAATAATGATTTGGTAGATGCAGTTTACAAAGTTTTAGAACGGCAAGAAAATCTAGATTATCTAGTAGTGGAAACAACTGGATTGGCAGATCCACTACCAGTAGCTTTAACATTTCTAGGTACAGAATTGCGAGATTTAACTCGCTTAGATTCGATTATTACCGTAGTAGACGCGGCAAATTACAGCCTAGATTTATTTAACTCTCAGGCAGCATACAGCCAGATTGCTTATGGTGATGTAATTGTACTGAACAAAAGTGATTTGGTTGATGAAGCCACATTGAATGAGTTAGAAACAAAAATTAACGAAGTTAAAGAAGGAGCGAGAATTCTCCGCACGACGCGATCGCAAGTACCACTTCCGTTAATTCTCAGTGTTGGTCTGTTTGAGTCCGATAAATATTTTGACACAGTGGTGGATGAACACGATCATCACGATCATGAACATCACGATCATCACGATGATCACGATCACTCAACATGCGGTCACGATCATCACAACCATGACCACGATCACCACGATCATCACCATCATTCTGACCATTTAGAAAATGATGGTTTTACTTCCATCTCTTTCCAAAGTGATAAGCCTTTTTCTATTAGGAAGTTTCAGTATTTCTTAGATAACCAGCTACCCTCAAATATCTTCCGAGCGAAGGGGATTATGTGGTTTGATGAAAGTCCGAAACGTCATATTTTCCACCTCTGCGGGAAACGCTTTACCTTGGATGATGATGAATGGCAAGGTCAACTGAAAAACCAGTTAGTGCTGATTGGTCAAAATTTGGATCGTGAGACCTTAATTAGTCAACTTGAAAACTGTATTTGTCTACCTTCAAGCTCTCGCGGTAAAGGGTTTGGCAAATAATTAGAGACGCGATTAATCGCGTCTGTACAAAAGTTTAATATTCGTTCCCAGGTAGAACCTGGGAATGTATTCCCAATGGCTCCACCATCGATTTTGAACAATAAAAATGAGAGAATAGCGTAGCCCTAGCCCGTCGTAGACATCGTACTCCCTTGTATTTACGCGCGAGTGAGTGTTTTCGCCAATAATTACGTTAGCGCAGCGTAAAGCCTTCTCTACGAGAGGCTCCGCCAACGGCATGGCAACTCTTGGAGACGCTACCGCGTAGCTTGCTTCTCCGTAGGAGTACGCTTAGAGCGACGTAGGAGCGCCATTAAGAATTACGAATTACGAATTAGTTAAAATGCGCGTTGTTATCCAGCGAGTCAAATCATCTCAAGTTACAGTTAACGGTGAAATTGTCGGCAAAATTGGGCGGGGGCTAAATTTACTCGTAGGCATAGCCAATACCGATACTGATGCCGAAATTGACTGGATAGTGCGTAAGTGCTTGGAATTACGGCTGTTTCCTGACGAGGAAGGAGACGATCGCTGGCAAAAATCTGTACAAGAAATTGGCGGCGATTTGTTAGTAGTTAGTCAGTTTACCCTTTATGGTGACTGTCGCAAAGGTCGCCGTCCTTCTTTTGATCGTTCAGCTGCTCCCCAATCAGCAGCAGATTTATATAATCGTTTTGTTACCAAGTTAAAAGCTAGCGGTTTGCAGGTGGAAACAGGCCAATTTGGTGCAATGATGAATGTTACAATTGAAAATGATGGGCCAGTAACTTTGTTACTTGAAAAAGAAGCAATTTAAGTATTTACACTAAAAAGAATAATAACAGTAGCCTCTAGACCGTGGTGTTCTAATTGATGAGAGAATATTAGATTAACCATCACAAAAGTTTAAATTCAGTCATCATGGCGAAAATCCAGTTTTCTAGAGGTCTTGACGAAGAAGTAATTCCAGAGGTGCGCTTGACGCGATCGCGCACTGGTGACAGTGGCACAGCAACGTTTATTTTTACCAATCCAAAGATTTTAGATCAAGGTAGCACCGAAGATATTACCGGGATGTACCTGATTGACCAAGAAGGAGAGATAATTACCCGTGAAGTTAAAGCTAAATTTATCAACGGGAAACCTGAAGCATTAGAAGCACTTTACGTGATGAAATCTGCCCAAGAATGGGATCGCTTTATGCGCTTTATGGAACGGTACGCTGAAGAAAACGATCTAGGACTGAGCAAAAATGAGGCATAGGATATAGGGCATTGGGTATGGGGGAGCCACTGCGGTCTTGGGGTCTCCCCAAGTGGAGCAAGTGGCGTCATGGAGCATGGGGAATTGTCATGTTCAATAAGTGCGCCATTTACCATGCCCAATTATCCGTTAGTCAAAATTTATGACTGAGCTATAATGTCACAACCGCACCCAGACTCGCCTAGAATGACGGTAACTTGTGCTGTGGTTACTGTTAGCGATACACGCACTTTTGAAACAGACAAAAGTGGCCAGCTAATTCAACAGCTACTCCTTAGTGCTAACCATGCTGTAGGAGTCTACACAATTATCAAAGATGAACCAACACAAATTCAAGAGCAGATAGAAAATCTAGGTAAAAGCTCAAATTTGAATGCTGTAATTTTCAGTGGTGGTACAGGTATTGCACCAAGAGATACTACTTATGATGCCATTGAAAAGTTACTAGAGAAAACTTTACCAGGATTTGGTGAGTTATTCCGTTTTTTAAGTTATCAAGAAATTGGTTCGCGGGCGATCGCTTCTCGCGCTGTTGCTGGTGTTTATCAAGATAAATTAATTTTCTCGCTTCCTGGTTCCAGTAATGCTGTGCAACTGGCAATGGAAAAATTAATTTTACCCGAACTCACTCACTTGGTAAGTCAGGTTTGTAGTTAGTCATTGATCATTAGTCATTAGTATAAGAAAATTACTTAGGATTTCGTAATACTACTAATGACTTCGATTTCCTCATATTTAAAGCTATTAGCTCTCCACCGCGCAAATACTTTGGTGAAATGAGCAGCCTTTGAGAAACTGACTATAAAAACTTTTGTAAACCTAAGACATAAGTTACTAAAATCATCCTTTGTCTACTTACATTTTGAAGATACGAGAATTATAGTGAAACGAATAAAATTTTAATATTAGATTAACAATGAAGCCTATTTACTGGAATTGCATAATTGCTCACGGCATCACTGCATTTTCATACTTTGGCATCCCTATACTAATAGGGGTTTTCTTTGCCAAAACTAAGGCAACCATCCCTTCTAAGTTTTGGCTAGCCTTTTTCTTATCAGGTGGATTCGTACTATCTTGCGGATTTCATCACCTTCTAGCGATCTTTGAGCCACAGATGGCAGTGTCGCTGCTGCACTTAGGCGTACTTGATCTAATGGCGTTTATTTCTTTGTGTGCCTTACTCTACCTGATACCAACTGCTTATCAAATTCTAGAGATGATCGTCAAACATCAAGAAGACACCCGCGAACTTCAACGCAGTCAGCAGATACAACGGCTATTTCTAGATCAGGGCCCGTTTCTAGCCTATATCAAAGATGAGCAATCTAGAGTGCTTTATTACAACCAGGGGATACAGTCTACATTTTCGGTAGATTCACAAGAATGGTTAGGGAAAACCGATAATGAATACTTGCCAGATCCAGAAGAAGGACGGCGGGTTATGGAAAACGATCAAGTCGTTTTAAAGACTCTACGCCCCTTAAAGTTGATTGAAGAGGTAAAAATACCTGGTAAAGATCAGCCGTACTATTGGTTATCGTTTAAGTTTCCCTTTAGCGATGGCGCAACGGGCGCTTGCCGCATCGGTGGCATTAGTATTGATATTACAGAATCTATTGAAGCACAGCGATCGCTCACCGATCTAAATCGGCAGCTAGAAGAAAAAACACTGAAATTAGAGGCAAAAAAACAGGAACTTATATATCTCTCAGATATGGCGGATATGCTTTATTGCTGCGAATCTGAAGATGAGGTGTATCAAGTGGTTGCTTTAACCTGTTCTAAGCTATTTCCTAAGATGAGTGGTTGTATATTTATAATTGCTAATTCTAAGAATTATGTTCAGATGAATAGTTTTTGGGGAGATGAAAGAACTAGTAAAGAAATATTTTCAGCATGTGATTGTTGGGCATTGCGGAGAGGAAAATCAAACCTTTTATTACCTCGTAATTCTGGACTAATATGCAATCACTTAATAGAATCTGTTAGCGGCACACATTTATGTGTTCCATTGTTTGGACAAGGCGAAGTAATTGGGATTTTACATATCTATGCCCTTGAAGAAGTCAGTCCAGAAGATCAACAAATTACTGAGATTATTGCTAGAACTTTAGCTATTGCACTAAATAATCTCTCGATAAAACAACGTCTAGCCTATGATAACTTGCGGGATGGGATGACCCAACTATTCAATCAAAGCTATTTGCAAACCATAACGGAACAGAGGCTAGCAGAGGCTGAACGTTCAAGGCAATCAGTTAGTGTTATTTTCCTTGATATCGATAACTTCAAATCTTACAACTCGCGCTACGGGCATTTGACTGCCAACATTGTTCTCCAGGGATTAGCACAACTACTATTAAAATCTATTCGCTCCTTTGACATTGCTTGCAGATGGGGTGGTGAAGAATTTGTGATTGTAATGCCTAATATGACACTGGAAAACCTGAGAAAGCGAGTAGAACAACTCAGGATAGATGTTGAACAAATGCAAGTCAAGGACGGCGATCGCATTCTCCAAAGCATTACCGCTTCTTTTGGAATAGCTGTATCAGAACCAGGAATTACAGTTAAAGATTTTCTGAATCGGGCAAATCAAGCGATGCTTGAAGCAAAGCGAACAGGCAAGAATCGGGTTATGGAGTATGTAAATAGGTACAATTAATTCATAATTAATAAAATGAGCATTTCTTCAGTCGGCATCAAGGGTCAGACTTTCTAGCATCGAAATCAAAACCTTATTAATTTCTTATATAAAAAACAACTCCCTGGATATGTGGGAGTTGTCATTTTGTATTCGATTGATTTTCTCAAAACATGATTCAGAATGGAGCGATGCCTGCGGCGGGCTGCGCCTACGCCAAACAAATGGCAGCCAAAATAGCAGCGATGACATAAAATACTCCAACCACTTGCAATTCTGACCACCCAGTGAGTTCTAAATGATGGTGCAAGGGTGCCATTTTAAAGAGGCGCTTGCCTTTGCCATCAGGGCCTTTGGTGGCTTTGTAATAACTTACCTGTGCCATCACCGAAAGGGTTTCTACAAAGAAGATACCACTGAGAATAAACAGAGCTACTAGGGTGTTTGTCAATAGCGCTACAGCCGCTAAAGCGCCGCCCAATGCTAAAGAACCGGTATCTCCCATGAAAACGCGGGCTGGATTACGGTTATGGGCTAAGAAACCTAAGCATCCACCACTTAAAGCAGCACAGAAAACCATTAACCCAGGTGCTGTAGGTGCAACTAAAGCCCCTAATGCTAAAAGTGCGATCGCTACTGTTCCTGCTGCCAAGCCATCAATACCATCTGTTAAATTAGTCGCATTACTTTCTGCAACTAGTACAAAACCTGCTAATGGCCAAAATAGAAATCCTAACGGAAGTGTAAAGCTCACCCAAGGCAAAGCAATATTTGTAATATTAGAAGGTTGATTAAACATCAGCCATAGACAAAACACTGCCGCAAAACCCACCTGCAAAGCCAGTTTCGTTCCGGGAGATATGCCTTTATTTGATTTACGGCGCAGAATTTGCCAATCGTCGAGCCAGCCAATCAATCCGTAGCTGATTGTCAATGCCGAAACTGCAAGCACCTCTTTAGAAAAGTTAGATAATATACAGGCAATTATCACGCCTACGGGGATAAAAAATATACCTCCCATAGTTGGCGTGCCTGCCTTTTTTAGATGGGCTTGGGGGCCATCTTCACGAATTATTTGTCCAGTTTTGAGCGATTGAAGTAGGGGTATTACCCAATAGCCAAGTACACCTGAACCCAACGCACACAATATTAGTGGCAGGGTTAAAGACATACTTTGCCAAGGTAGCCTATTGGCCATCGAATCCAAGAAAAATGCTGTTGTAGCTAGCCCTACGGTTAATAAAGAGGCTAGAGCGATTCCAGAAATATTTAAACCTTGCTCAGGAGATAATTTAGCGTCCACAAAAGTTTCCCTTCACTCCACACATATAAAATTCAATATCAGCAACTAAGGATACTACCAAGTCCTTAGCACAGCACGTCGGAAATAAACATACCATTTCAAATGGTGCAAAAGCGCAGAATATAATTCTTTGACTTTTGACTTTTGAACGCCAGTTGCTACCCTGCGGGTTCCGCTTTAGCGGTACAAGTCGGCAGAGCCGCCCAACGCACTGGCTCCTTTTAACTTCCGCCTTGCGGTACTAGCCTAAAAAGGCTAATCTTCGGCGATTCCTATATCGTCATCATCATCCAGGTCGTAGCCAATCCCATCTTCTACACCCATTAGGGAGTCTATTTCTTCTTCGTCATCTTGAAAATCCGGTTCGTGAACGTCACGCGCGATGATCCGGCCGTTGGTTTGCAACCAGTCCAATAAAGAGGATTCTTGCTTTAAGGGGATAACATCGGCTCGCTGATTACGGGGTACTTCACGTAATGGAGAGTTCAACATATCGAGGAGGACAAGAAAATGTATACGTAAGTTGACATTTAGAGTCTATCACTTGGCACGGATTAATTTAGTTATCTTTTCAACCCTTTTGTTGATAAATCCGCATTCAGATAGAAATTTTTTATTTAATAGGCGTATTGCTTACGCAAAGCCTTTATTTAGTAATTTTTATGGTTCTACACATAGGTTATGAATATGTTGTTTATGCTGATGGTAAGGACTGATTTTTTAGGTGACAGGCGATGATCAAAAAAGCGGCTCTAATGGATGCGATCGCTGGGACAAATCGCGGTCTACTGGCGACTCAAGCACAGAAACAGGCTATCTTAGCAGCGATCTCCAATTTAGAAGATTTTAATCCTACACCCCGTCCGGTAGAAGCTAGTAATTTGCTAGATGGTAATTGGCGATTACTATACACCACTAGCAAGGCTCTTTTAAACTTAGATGGTCTACCTTTTTGCAAACTGGGTCAAATCTATCAATGTATCCGGGTTGATACTGCCAGTGTTTACAACATAGCTGAGATTTATGGCTTACCTTATTTGGAAGGATTAGTTAGCGTTGCTGCTAAATTTGAGCCAGTTTCAGATCGGCGTGTCCAAGTTAAATTTGAGCGGTCTATTATCGGCTTACAACGTTTAATAGAATACAATTCTCCGGTAACTTTTATCCAACAAATTGAAGCAGGTAGAAAATTTCCCGCAATTGATTTTCCAATCAAGAGTGATAATCAGCAAGGCTGGTTAGATATCACCTATATAGATAACGATCTGCGGATTGGCAGAGGTAACGAGGGAAGTGTGTTTGTCTTAACTAAAACATAAGCTTTTACAAAATAACCGCTTGCGAACGAAGGTACGCTATAATGTTTGCCTTGTCAAGTATGTTCTAATACCATTTTCAATTTTGGTTAAGAAGTGGGGGAGATGAGGAAGCAGGGGAAGCAGGGGAGGCAGGGGAGCAGAGGGGACAAGGGGACAAGGTGACAAAAGTTTAGAACTTCCAACAAGTCTTTCCCCTTGTCCCTAATTCTCAAGAGTCCCCAAGTCTTCTTTCCCCCGCCCAATGCCCAATTCAGACAAATAACTTAACAAAGACTCTTGCTGCTACCTTCAGGTTGTAGAGTGAAATCAATTAGCCCTCTAGATTGGCGATTGATAACTAAAAGGGAAAATAATCATGGTTCAACGTGGTTCTAAAGTACGTATTCTCCGCCCTGAATCCTACTGGTTTCAGGATCTAGGAACTGTGGCTTCCATTGACCAAAGCGGCATCAAATACCCTGTAATTGTCCGCTTTGAAAAGGTCAATTACGCTGGTATCAATACCAACAACTTTGCTCAGGATGAATTAGTCGAGGTTGAAGCACCAAAGGCTAAAGCACCTAAAAAATAGCAGCAAAGCTACAAAGGGCTTGTTTGATGCGATGATGAAGGGTAGTCTTAAGTCTGAAGTATGAAGTCTGAAAATTTCAGTTCATTCATCTTTCACCCAAGCCTACCCTAATCATGAGAAGCTGACCTGCGGGTATTTACGGTTTCTCTTGGGTAGTAGTACAAGCCATATAAGGCTGTGTAAGTTACTACTCCATCTCTTCTTTATTCAACGCCCAAGTATATCAAAATTGCCTGCTTAATCAGTTTGAATGCCTGAACTGCCTGAAGTTGAAACAGTCCGAAGGGGTCTAAATCAATTGACCCTTAACCAAGAAATTACGGGTGGAGATGTGTTGCTCGATCGCACCATCGCCTACCCGTTTTCTGTTGGTGAGTTTGTTGATGGAATTAAAAAGAATGCGATCGCTACTTGGCATCGTCGCGGTAAATATCTCGTGGCTGAACTCTCTTCCACAGGTTGGTTAGGGGTTCATCTGCGAATGACCGGTCAACTACTATGGCTGCATCGAGATGAACCATTACATAAGCACACGCGGGTTAGATTATTCTTTGGAGAACAGCAGGAATTACGCTTTGTTGATCAGCGTACCTTCGGGAAAATTTGGTGGGTTCCACCTGGTGTTGCTGTAGAAAGTATTATGACTGGTTTGGCAACACTGGCAGCAGATCCATTTTCACCGGAATTCACTGTTGAGTATTTAGCAAGCAAACTCCAAAACCGCCGTCGTCCAATTAAGACTGCACTACTCGATCAATCGGTAGTGGCGGGATTAGGTAACATTTATGCCGATGAAGCCCTGTTTAAGAGTGGAATTTTACCTGAAACTTTGTGTATAGATTTGCAGCTAAAGCAAATTGAGCGTTTGCGAACAGCGATAATTCAAGTTTTAGAAACCAGCATTGAGGCTGGCGGCACGACTTTTAGTAATTTCTTAAGTGTTAAGGGTGTCAATGGCAATTATGGTGGTGTTGCCTGGGTTTATAACCGTGCTGGAGAACCCTGTCGAGTTTGTGACACTCCAATTATGCGGATTAGGTTAGCTGGGCGATCTAGTCATTTTTGCCCCCAGTGTCAAATAGGAGAGACAGGAGAGACGCGATGAATCCAGGAGAGACGCGATGAATCGCGTCTGTACAAGAGAGACGTGATTAATCGTACACGAGTTAGGAGTTTTTAGCTCGGAAGTCTTTTAAAATGCGGATAAGTCTAATTTAGAAATTTGAGAGGGGAATTCATGGCAGTCAAAAAAGGAGATATGGTTCGCGCTATCCGCGAGAAACTGGAAAACAGTCTGGAAGCAAAGGCCAGTGATACTCGATTTCCTCCCTATTTGTTTGACAGTAAGGGCGAAATTGTAGATATCAAAGGTGATTATGCCCTTGTTAAGTTCGGGAAGGTGCCAACGCCAAATGTTTGGTTGCGTGTGGATCAGCTTGAAGAGTTTAAATAATAATAAGAATTCAGGAGTTAGAATTCAGGAGTCAGAATGAATTAGCGGGGATTTGGCAGATAGATTTGGTGTAATGTTTCACCGTTTATTTTCTGCTAGTCATACAGAGTTCTTACTGAATTCTGACTCCTAGATTCTAAATTCTGGTTGATAAAATTGCAATTTAATAATTATGTCTTCTTTGCCTAACTCCCCAATTGTATGTAGTTTACCTCGTGTCACCATCGTGGGTGCGGGTAGGGTTGGCAGTACTTTAGCCCAACGCGTTGCGGAGAAAAACCTGGCTGATGTAGTTTTATTAGATATTATTGCGGGAATGCCTCAAGGTTTGGCGCTGGATTTGATGGAAGCCAGGGGAATTGAAATACATAATCGCCAAATTATCGGCACAAATAATTATGCTGATACATCTGGTTCTCAAATTGTGGTGATTACCGCAGGACTTCCGCGCAAACCAGGGATGAGTCGGGATGATTTGCTGAAAACTAATGCCAATATTGTGGTGGAAGCGGCAAAAAATGCGTAGGCGCAGCCCGCCGTAGGCATCGCTCATTCTCCCAATGCTATTTTTATTGTCGTCACCAATCCGTTGGATGTGATGACTTATTTAGCTTGGCAAGCAACAGGTTTACCACGCGATCGCATTATGGGTATGGCTGGCGTGTTAGATTCCGCCCGTTTTGAAACCTTTATTGCCCTAGAATTGGGGGTTTTACCTGCTGATGTCAAAGCAATGGTATTGGGTAGCCACGGCGATTTAATGGTTCCCTTGTCTCGTTATGCTACCGTTAACGGCATTCCCATCACGGAATTGCTGGATGCAGCCACAATTGAACGCTTGGTAGAAAGAACTCGCAACGGTGGCGCAGAAATTGTGGAATTGATGCAGACGGGAGGTGCTTTTTTTGCTCCGGCATCGGCTACTAGCGTGATGGTAGAATCGATTTTGCTAAATCAGTCGCGGTTATTGCCTGTGGCGGCGTATCTGCAAGGTGAATACGGTTTAGAAGATGTTGTGATTGGTGTTCCCTGTCGGTTGGGATGCGGTGGAATTGAAAGTATTTTGGAATTAAATCTGACCGATCGCGAAAGAGAGGGTTTGCATACTTCAGCCGAATCTGTGCGTAAAAGTATTGAGCGATCGCAAGAAATTTTGGCTGAGTAGATCCTCTTAAATTAAATCCCCCTTTAAAAAAGGGGGACTTTGACTCAGTTACCCCTTTTTTAAGGGGGTTAAGTTTCGCATTAACGGCGGTAATCGTTATCTGCGGGATCGCCGTAGGGATCTTCGCTGGCTGGACGGACGTTACCAAATTCCCCTTGGTCTGCGGGGTCGCCGTAAGGGTCTTCACTGGCTGGACGTACATTACCGTAAGACGCTATATCTCCGGGGTCGCCGTATGGATCTTGGCTGGCTGGAGTAAGGTTGCCGTAAGAGGATATATCTGCGGGGTCACCGTAGGGGTCTTCACTGGCTGGACGTACATCACCGTAGGAAGATATATCTGCGGGGTCGCCGTAGGGGTCTTCGCTGGCTGGGCGGACATTGCGATCGCGATATTCAGCATCTTCAGCTTGATCGCCGTTATTTCCCAACAAGAGATCCTTCGCCTTTCGGAAAAATTCATCTACCATAATCTGTCTCCTGATTTAAGTTCGTGTTTCCGACGTGCGTGATCGGCGTTATCCTCCGGGAAACCCGCTTTCTTATTTACACACGCTTCGCTATCTAGAGTGCTGGAGCTGCGGATGAAGTTATGCCAGTTAGATCGCGACCTGAAGTATTCCCGTTATAGCCTTGGAATTGGCGATATTGTTGGGCTTCAGATTCCGGTACTCGAATTCCTTCTGATGGTGGAGTTACCCAATGAGCGCGATGTTCAGCATCGCGGTAGTATACACGCCCGTTTTTAGAAAGATAGTACTTACCTTGCGCTCCATCTTGTGAAGCATTCTTATGTTGGTTGTACATGTAGTAAAGTGCGGCAGCTCCTGCCAAAAGGGCCACTTTTTGTCCTGTACCCAATCCCTTCTTAGCTTGGGTTTGGGTTTGGCGATCACTGACTGTTCTACCAGCAGTATCATCAACTGGTGGTGGTACTGAAGCGTTTCGGGAACCTCCGCAGCTACTGAGCAAGGGTACGGTCAGCAATGCGGAAAGCACAACTGCTAATAGACGCGAAACTATTTTACGTTCTTTATATACTGTGTTCATCGGATTTCGTCATCACCTGTATTTACTAAAAGCCTTGCTGTTGCAAATACAAAGTTGGAATTCCTGTTATTTCACCTGGAATTGAAAGAACATATACCACTCAAATTTACAACTGCACAGCTACAGCGTTTCACTGTTATGATGATCGATTTTCTCAAGTATTCCATCCTGCCTTCGAGAGAAACTGCATTCATCCGAAGGAAATATATTGTTGATTTTTTATTAATCAATTTAGCCCAAACGCGGAAATATTCAGCAATTTCTCGGTTATGTTTTCGGGACAAATAATTTAGAAAGATACAGTTACTATCATGATCTTTGCCAAATAAATACACTCAATATGACATCACAAAATACAGCCCAAACTAGAACTCGTCTACTTTTGGCTTTGTGGGATTTGGGAGGAACGCAGCAGGAAGTTAAGAAGGGTCAACTCACTAAGCGAATTGTATCCAAAAGTCAGAAGGTAGCAGATTATCAGGGTTCATTTGAAGAATTGCAGAATCAAGGTGCGATCGCAATCTCCAAAAAAGGATATTCTCTGACATCTGGCAAAGGTTTAGAGGTATTGGGTGAGGGTTTGAGAAGTTCTGATTTTAAGTTTGAAGGGACGATTGTCGGTACTTGGGCTGCTAATGCGTTGTTGCGGTGGATTAATCAGATTGATGTTGCGGTAAGTGGTGCAGATGTACCAGTTAATGGGAAGAGTGCGATCGCGGAGCTTTCCAAAGGAATCGCATCTTACGACGAATTTAAATCTGTGGCGTTGGAAGTCTACGACAAGCTGAACCAAAACTACAACCTAGATGATCTTGTACCAATTTATCAGATTAGAAGGGAAGTAGGCGATCAGATCACTCGTGAAGATTTCAATGAATGGCTACTGGAAATGCAGAAGAACGACATTGTTCAGTTAATAGGCGGAGAGATGACAGATATCACTCCTGATAAAGCTGAAGACTCAATCACAACTAAATTAAGTGGATTACGCTATTACGCCAAGCGCCTCAGTTCTGCAAATTAATCTAAATCCTGTTGTTTCTTCTTGCACACAAACCACTATGACTAGTTCTCCCATTTCCTCTATTGAGGATATTAACGCAGCTTTACAAAATCACAATCCCTTTGCACTACCTCCATACGTAGGAAGCCAAGAAGTTTGGGGCAAAGAATTTCCTGATGTAACAACTCTCAATGCTCATGCTTCTGATGCTGTGTTTCAAGCAATTAATCAAATTCGTACTGGTCAGTACCAAAGAACTTCAATTGCTATCACAGCCGAATCGGGTACTGGTAAAACACATATTATCAGCCGTATTCGCCATCGTCTTCAGACTGAGGGTGGTGCTTTATTTATTTACGCCACTGAATTTAGTGATTTAAATAATATTAAGCACGGATTCCAGCGTACTTTGGGAGATAGTCTAGGGAAAACTGGCAGCCAAGGAGTAACGCAGTGGCAAGAACTTGCTTCAGCAATCGCTAATCAAGCTGTCAAGTCTATTCATCCTAACGCTCAAACTTTGTTATCTAAAGATTTAGTACAAAAACTTAGTCGAAATGAATTAAGTAAAAACCGAACTTTAGTTAATCAGCTAACAGAAGCATTCCGTAAGACTAAACCGAATCTTAAAAATCCTGATATTATCCGGGCTATTCTGTGGACACTTGTTGATTCTGAGGCGCTTTATGCGGTCAAATGGTTATCTGGTGATGAACTTGCTCAATATAAAGCTAATGAACTTTGTCTACCGAGTATTAATGGTCAATCTTTTGATGTAATTCAGCAAATTTTGGATCTTATTAGTGACTATTATCAACTGGTAATTTGTTTTGATGAACTAGAATCTACTGACATCAACAATGCCGGGTTTACAAAATCACAGGTTGTTGCTGGGTTGGTTAAAGAGTTGTTTGAAAATCTGAGTAGGGGCGTAATTCTAACCGTAATGATGCCTGCTATATGGACTTATAAAATTAAGCAACTACCTGGTGGTATTCCTAGCAAAGTTTCTGCTTATGGAAATCCTATTGATTTAAAGTACATGAATGGAGATTCAATTATTGAGCTAGTTACTTTATGGTTAACAGAATTCTATGGTAGCAGAAATTTTGTACCACCTCACCGACTTTATCCATTTACTGAACTTCAACTCAGAGACCTAAGTAGCGAAGAGAAACCACCAGTTAGAAAAGTTTTACAATGGTGTCGAGATAATTGTAAACCTGCTGATATTCCCATTGATGAAGGATATCCACTTATAATTCTAAAGGAAGATCCAGTTGAACAAGCTTTCAAAAAAGAGCTTAGTCAAGAATTCACTAATTATTTAGATGATAATTATCTACTGGCTGATGCAATTTTATTTAGCTTTCAGACCTTAATAAATAAAACAGTAGAGCGAGTAAAAATTGAGCAAGTTACAGAAAAAGTAAAACAACGGGGTGGTAAAGACGATTACCTCAATTTCAAGATTATTGGTAAAGAAGATGGGAAATACGTAAGTATTGGCGTTGCTGTTCTCCAGTATGCAGGTGGCAAAGCTTTAGGAGCAGGATTGAGAAGATTAATAGATTACAAAACCTTTGGTCTGACTCGTGGTTGTTTAATTCGCTCTAAATCCAAGGATAAAAAAATTAGTCCTCATTTGCATAAGACTTATATTGAAGTACTGATAGTACAAGGAGGCGAATTTGCAGAACTTAAAGAAGAGGAGATTAGACCGTTACTAGCTATTCGATCTGTCTATAAAAAGCGTGAAATAGACTATGGCTTTACCGAGGAGCAAATTCTTAATTTTATCAATGAAAAGGGTGTTGTATATCAGCTAGGAGCTAGTAACGCTCTACTAAAAGAAATTCTGAGTGACCCATCATATCAAGTACCTGAAGACATTCTTGAAAGCGATGCAGAAATTCTAGATGTAAATAGCTACTCTGAATCATCTGAACTTGCTAACATTAGTGAGTTGGCTGTAGCGGTGGATTAAATATGAGTGAATCAGTGTTAATTGACCAAGCTATATGTCTACCTGCTCAAGAAGTTGAAGCTTTAATACAAGGACGAACTATTGCAATAATAGCCCGAATGTTTATTGATTTGGGGCGACAATTTGCCTTATATCCGACTAATGCCTCAACTCTCCTATTACCACTTGAGCGTTATTACAATGCAAATTTAAACCAAATTGCTATAAATAACGTGGCAAATGTTAATTCTGAAAAAGTTTTAATTAAAGCATGGGCTAAGTGCGAACTATGTCAAATACTGGATGATACTGAACATTTAGATATCTTATCAAAATCCACAGTTTGGAGTATTGAAGCACTAAAGGAGATATTATCACAACATAATTATATTTTTCTGTCATACTTACGGGTTTATGAGTTAGATGAACCAATTGAAGTTAGCATCACTGCTAAAAACCAATTTATCCCTTTATCACGGCCCACAATAATTATTGAGCCTAAGCCGATTTTAAACGATCGCACCTTCGCCCACCGCAAACACCAATTAGAAAAGCTAGAACCCCCTCTGCATCCTGAATTGGAAGAATTGCAGAGTGCGATCGCATCTTTAACCATTAGCCAACCAGCAGCCAAACAATTAGACGACGATATCAAAGTATTCTTAGGTTGGAGTAATGACAAGCTAATTAAGCAACCCGATCCAAATTTAGCTTGGATAAATGATATTGCAAAATTGGGCGATCGCAGCATTGAGCTAGAGAATAAAAAGACTAACCATGAAGCTGGTACAGATTTTGAAATTATCGCACGCCGTAGTCTTGATTTTTTAGGATTCAAAGTTGAAGAAAACTACAAAGGCGGTGCAGGTGGCTTAGACTTATATTGCTCACAACCTTATCCTCTTGTTTGTGAATGCAAAGCAGGTAAAAGCATTCCCGATCGTGCAGTAGAAGAATTAGATAGGATTGGTAGAAGGCATCTAAAAGAAAATTATCTTCAAGCTGTAAGGTTAATTATTGGCCCAGGTAAACCGACTAAAAATTTGAAAGAATCTGCTGAAATATCGAAAATCAGTATTATAAATGTAATGACTCTGCAAAAACTCGTTGAATTAAAAGCAAAATATCCAGGTGCTATTAACTTAGTAGAATTAAAACAATATCTAGAACCTGGGCAAATTGACTATAAAATCGGTGAATATATTGATAAAGCGGACAGAGATATTAAGTTGCGATCGCATCTTATTCAGCTTGTCAAAAATTATTTAGAAAACTCAGGTATAAAATCTGCTGGTGTTGAAGCTCTACATGGTGCGTATTTCGGATCACATCCACCACAGCCAATAAAAACAGCAGAAATGCACGAAATTCTGATTGAACTTTCTTCACCTTTAACAGGCTATTTAGGACGAATAAAAGGTAGTGATTGGAATAGTGATCGATTTTACTTTTTACGCGATTTGCCTACTAACTAAAGATAGCAAAATATCTCTCTTTTATACCCTCTGCGCTCTCTACGCCTCTGCGGCAAGCCACTTTGTGTTTACGTTTAAAAATAACTTAAGTGCGTAGGCGTAGCAAGCGTTAGACATTGCTTTTACCTTCTGAGTTATTTATCAATAGATAATTGGAAGTTAATTAAAACACCAACTTACTCATCTGATTATAAAAATAAAGATTCCAAATTTTGATAACCACTGACTACACGGACAATTTCAATTCCACTATTTACAACTCGATAAAGGATAATATAATTATCCAAAGGAACACCACGCAAATCAGCTTTAATATTTCCGTAGCTGCGTCCCATATTGGGGAAATTAGCTAAATATTTACATTTTTTATCAAATTTCTCAACAAAATGCTCCCCAGCATCAATATTTATCCTAACAAAATAGTCAATAATTTATGATAAATCCTGACTGGCTTTTGGAGAGATAATATGTTGCTTCATGCTTGTAATTTTCTCGCTTTCCGCAATTTATCTCGCAATTGTTCAACTACAACTTCTCCATCAATACCTTCCCCTCTATCCAGTTGTTCAATAGCAACTTCAACTTTTTCGCGTGTTTCTTCAACCCACTGTTGATAACCTTTTTCCCACTCTAATAGCAACTTCAATGCTTTACTAATAACTTCTTCAGGATTCGCATATCTACCTGTAGCAATTTGCGCTTGGATAATTTGCTCTAGTTCAGGTTTAATTTGGATATTCATGATTGATATTCTAGTTTATTGACACCTTTAAGCTCATTTTAACAACATTTAAAGTTAAAGAAATTGAATGGCGTAGGCGTAGCCAGCCGCAGGCATCGCTTTTACTTTCTACGCAATTTGCCTATTAACTAAAAATAAGACAAAATCTCTTTTCTCACCTTCGCGCTCTTTGCGTTCTTTGCGGTTCGTTTAAAAATAACTGAAGTGCGATCGCGCAGTTATCCCAAAGTTAATATACCAGCCTGATAATTTACCACCAACGGCAGAATTTTTAGCCACTCTGAACCTAACAAAAATTCTGTAATTTCATCTCCTGCATAAACAGGGATTTCAAACTCTTGTTCGTTTAATATCAACTTGCCTAAATATATTTTAAACAAGGTTTCACCCTGTGCAGTTCGCAAAGTTTCCTTACCAATATAAAACCAGTCTAGACTATCTAAATCTTGTTTGTTAATAGCCAGAAAACCTGTGAAACCAGTATCTAACATGGCATCTACAGGCAAATTTAATCCATCATTAGTTATTAAATCAATTTCAAAAAATAGTTGACCCTTTTCCCCAAATTTACCCTGAATCATATTGTGCCAGTGGTTCCCGTTTCATTAAAACAAAAAACACAGTGGTCAGTATTTGGGTATTTTTCAAGCGCTTTTTTATGAGCTTGCATTCTATCTGCATCAATCAAGTAATCACCACTATTTGGCTCCACTGCAATATACCAGCCGTAGTGTTCCTTAATCAAATCTGGACGCACACGCTCAAAAATTACTCGACAACGCCGATAAAATACTTCATCTTCAGCTTTGCGTCTAGCAAGTTCTTCAGGGGATAAAGTGCGTTCTGGAAAGATTCTACCCCGACGTGCAGGTTGTTTTGCTCTTGATTCAGTCATAGTATTAATCCTACTTATGGATGCTGCCTTAACTTTATTTTACGGGAAGCAATTAGTTCCTCTGTCCTTAAATTAGGAATTACGAATATACAGTGAAGCATCCTAGACTGAAGATATATCTTCTATCTAGGATGCTTCACAATAAAAAAATTGTTGCTGATACAACAATTAATGAACAAAATGTGATGTTTAGACTAGAACTATCAGCTAGCAGAAACGGTTAAACTGCCGGGTTTGTGAAGATCACCTTGCAAAACCACACCTCTCTGATTGGCATGGATATGACGCAAAATCTTGTAAATTGCCTCAACTTGCTCTGATGCGCCTGCTTTCTTTGCGAGTTCATCAAGAGAAATGGGAGCTTTTTCTTTTTGCAGCACTGCTACCACTCGTGTTTGCAAATCGAGAATAGAGGCGGCTGCTTTTTTGCCAGCTTCTACGCCTGGTTGATGGTAGGCATTGACGTTGACTAAGCTAGCGTATAAACCAACAGCGCGTTCATACAAAGCAATTAATGCCCCTACAGTTCGGGGATTAACTTGGGGAATCGTGACTGTAATCGAATCCCGGTGATTTTCATAAAGCGCTTGTCGGGTTCCTTGGAGAAAACCAGAAAGATAATCGCCTGATGTAACTCCCGGATCTATTTCAGTAGATGGGCCCTGCCGATCTTCCAAGACTTCGATGAAGGTAGCAAAGAAATTTGCTACACCCTCACGCAACTGCTGGACATAAGCGTGCTGATCTGTTGAGCCTTTGTTGCCATAAACAGCAATTCCTTGATGGACAACATTACCGTCTAAGTCTTTTTCCTTACCCAAGGATTCCATCACCAGCTGTTGCAAATAGCGACTGAATAAAAATAAGCTGTCCTTGTAAGGTAGGACAACCATATCTTTTTGGCCCTTTCCGTTACCAGCAAAGTACCAAGACAAAGCAAGTAAGGCTGCTGGGTTCTTTTTCACATCTGGGGCGCGGGTAGCGTCATCCATTTCTTTTGCGCCATCTAGCATGGCACGAACATCAATGCCCTGTAATGCGGCTGGTACTAGCCCCACAGCAGACATTTCTGAGGTGCGTCCTCCTACCCAGTCATACATGGGGAATCTAGCTAGCCAGCCTTCGTCTTTGGCTAGTTTATCGAGGTTGCTGTCAACGCTGGTAATTGCTACCGCATATTGAGCAAATTCCAAATTGTGTCCGGCGTAGGCTTTTTTAACCTCAATCATGCCGTTGCGAGGTTCTGGTGTTCCTCCAGATTTGGAGATTACCAAAACCAAAGTGCTGGCGAGGCTATTTCGTAGATGATTGAGAACGCGATCAATGCCTGCTGGATCGTTATTATCGATAAAGTGAATTTTCAGGGGCGGGAAATCAGGAGCAAGAGCTTCCGCGACGAATTGGGGGCCGAGGGCGGAACCACCAATGCCAATGGAGATAATATCCGTGAAGCGGCTTGCTCTGGGAGGATGAATAGCACCTGTTTGGACTTTTTCCGCAAAAGCTTCGATTTGTTCTAGGGTTTGGACAATTTCTTGTGTAAGTTCTGGAGTTGGCGCTAAATCAGGATTTCGCAGCCAGTAGTGTCCAACCATGCGATTCTCGTCAGGATTTGCGATCGCACCCTTCTCCAGTTGAGCCATATCCGCAAACGCCTTGTCAAACTTCGGCTGCAACGAATCCACAAAGGCATCATCGAACCGTATTCGACTCACATCTAAGTACAGTCCCAATCCCTCGTGGAAATATAACCAGTTTTGGTATCGTTGCCAAAGTGCCCTAGCATCCATAGGGAAATCTCAAATAAAGTGTTTTTCAAAACCAGTTTAATGTAAGGTTATAGCGATCCCTGCCTAGCCTTATACAGTTTACAGTTTTAAGTGTTCTCTTGACCGTGCCAATTTTAGATTTTAGATTTTAGATTTTAGATTAAAAATTATTTCGGTTGATGCCTCGCACTTCTTTACCAGACGCTACCGCGAACGTGCCAACAAAGCGAACGTAGGTGGAACAAATCCAAAATCCGCAATTCCAAAATCCAAAATTGATTGACTCTTCACTTTAAACATCTGGCATAGGGATGACACGCAGAAATTTCACAATTTCACCCCTGATTTCTATACCAATCAAGTAATTATCGAGGGTAAAGCGGTGAAAAATGCCTTCACTATCAAGCTGTCGTAGTTCTTTTAAATCGCTCAACTGCCACTTTTGAGCTAACTCAGTAAACACAAAATCATACACCCGCTCGTAGGCGGCAGGTTCTAAATTCTTCAGGTCTAGCAAAAAAGACCTTGCATAGCGCATTTCCAGAGTCACTAGGCGTTACCTTAACCAAAACTTGAGGGGGGCCACCAAAAGAGTGCTGAGTTGAAAGCGCTGCTGAATCAGAAAAACATCAACAGTCTTACCGCTTCTTCATGGGTTAAGATATCCCACGGTTGCTGCGATCGCTTGACTTGTTGTATCGCTTTAAGCATATAAAAGTCACAATGTAAAGCTTCGAGAACATCCCAAATGTTTTGCAAATCCTCATCGGCTAACTGCTCGATTAAATGATGCATTCTCAGTCGCAGCAAATTCATACGCGTCAACTACTCCCTACCAGCAAACATCAACAATAAATAGTATTCCCATAAAATTAGCTCCGCTCAAGCTACGCTAAAATTTATTCGCTTAGTGAGTGGGAGTAGGGAGTAGGGGCACAAGCGAAAATAACGATTCCCCATTCCCACTTCCCCATTCCCCCTTTCCCATTCCCCATTCCCCCTTTCCCATTCCCCATTCCAAAACATGGTTGACTATCTCATTTTCTTAGCAATTTCTTCAGCACTTTTTGCTCTATTCGCACTAGGACTCAATTTACAGTGGGGCTTTACGGGGTTAATTAACTTTGGTCATATTGCTTTCATGACCCTTGGAGCATATACAACTGTATTGTTAAGTTTAAAGGGCGTACCCCTACCAATCTCGGCACTCGCTGGGTCAATTGTCGCTGCCTTGTTGGGTTTGATAATTGGCTTTGTAACTCTACGCTTACGGGAAGATTATCTAGGAATTGTCACTATTGGTACGGGCGAATTAATTCGTTTGGTAGTAAATAATCAGGAATTACCTGTGGGTGACACCTGGACTTCTGGGGCGTTTGGTGTGCAAAGTTATCCTATACCCCTATCCACAGAGCCGAATTTGTTTGTCAGATTAGTGATGATTGGGCTTTTGACACTGTTGGCTGTTGTAACTTTCTTTACATTGTGGCGATGGATTCGCACCACCCAAATATCTCGGACTACTGATTTAGGCAAAAGGACAACTAGCAAACAAGAATTTGCGTCACGTTTGGGTGTGGGAATTGTTTTAGCAGTTTTGGCAGCAGCAATTTATATTTCTGGGGTAATCGGATTGTATAATTACAACCCAAAAGCAGGTTTAATGCTGGTGTTGCTGTTGGTTTTGGCGTTTGTATACTGGCGCTTAGAAATTTTGGTGCGATCGCCTTGGGGTAGAATTCTCAAAGCCATCCGAGAAGATGAAGAAATTCCCAAGGCACTGGGAAAAAATGTCTTTTGGTATAAATTACAATCTCTCATGTTAGGAGGTGCGATCGCAGGTATCGCTGGTGCATTCTTCGCTTGGCAACTGGCCGCCATTTACCCTGATAATTTCCAACCGCAGATTACCTTTGATACTTGGATTATGGTGATTTTAGGTGGTTCTGGAAATAATATTGGCACAATCTTAGGTGCGGTAATTTTCTTTGCTTACGATGCACTGACGCGGGAAGTCTTACCCAGAATAGTCTCACTTGATGAAGCCCGTTTGGGTGCATTTCGGATCATGGTAATCGGACTAATTTTGATGATACTGATGATTTGGCGACCTCAAGGTATTCTAGGGAAAAAGGAGGAACTTACTCTTGGTAAATAACCAGCCATCGCCACTTCCCCTTTTGGTAGCCACTGGTCTTTCTAAAAGCTTTGGTGGTGTCAAAGCAGTTAACGAAGCAAAAATCGAAGTTGCTAAAGGCAGCATTACGGGCTTAATTGGCCCTAATGGTGCTGGTAAAACCACTTTATTTAACTTACTTTCAAACTTCATTCGCCCAGATAAGGGACGAGTGATTTTTGACGGCGAACCGATTCACAACTTGCAACCATATCAAATCGCCCAGCAGGGAGTAATCCGCACTTTTCAGGTTGCACGGACTCTCTCTCGGTTGTCGGTGTTAGAAAATATGCTGCTGGCGGCGCAAAAACAAACTGGTGAAAATTTCTGGCAAGTGCAATTGCAGCCGCACATCGTAGCTAAGGAAGAAAAGGAACTCGAAGAACGAGCAATGTTTCTATTAGAATCAGTAGGGTTGGCAAAAAAAGCCCACGATTATGCTGGTGGCTTGTCTGGTGGACAACGCAAGCTGCTGGAAATGGGACGGGCGCTGATGACTAATCCCAAGTTAATTTTGTTGGATGAACCAGCTGCTGGTGTGAATCCAAAACTGATTGATGATATTTGCGATCGCATTCTCACTTGGAACCGTCAAGATGGGATGACTTTTTTGATTATCGAACACAATATGGATGTAATTATGTCATTGTGCGATCGTGTTTGGGTACTTGCTGAAGGACAGAATTTGGCTGATGGTACACCCGCAGAAATTCAAACTAATCCCAAAGTTCTAGAAGCTTATTTGGGAAAATAGAGTGGCTTAAGTTTGAGAAAAATTCGCACACCGTGTCAAATCTTCGGAAATTTGTCTCTTGTTAAAATCGAGTTGCACCTCATAGTGGAAAAAGCTTTTTATGTCAATGATGACAGTCAGAGATTTAGAGCAAGTTCAAACAGCTTTTACCGAAGCAGGTTTAGATTACCAGTTGGAACTCGAAAATGGGAAAATTTCAATCATGGGGCCGTCAGATATTGTATCCAGCGAAATCAGTAGTCGTCTCATTGCTTTCCTCTTTGCTTGGATAAATCCTCGTCGCTGGGGAAGAGTATTTGATTCTGCTGGCGGTTTCATCATGCCAGATACAAACCTCAAAGCACCCGATGTTTCCTTTGTTCGCGCTTCCCGACTTCTCCAAAGTCCTCGTTACTTTGGAGAACTTGTCCCTGACTTGGTGGTAGAAATTAAATCTCAGAGCGATAAAATTAAACTTATAGCAGCCAAAATTCTGAAATTTATAGAACTAGGAGCAGTTGTCGGGATTTTGATTGATCCTGATGAAGAGACAGTTACAATTTATCGCTCTACAGGCAAACCTACAGTTTTAGAGAATGGTGATATTTTAACGATACCAGAGCTTTTTCCCGGTTGGGAATTGCCCGTTACTGAATTGTGGCCTCCTATCTTTACCGAGGAAGAAACACAAATTTAGTGAAGAACTTTGGTAGCAAATAAACCGCATTATCACTTGGAACCGTCAAGATTGGATAGACTTTTGTAGGCAAATTAGGAATTATGAATTATTTTAGTCTTCGTTATTTTCTATAAAATTGATTTGTTCGTAAAGGTCGCGCAATTCAATTTGAAAATCAACTGTTTGCAGTGATAAAATTGCGGATTCATGTTCAAGTTCAGCAAATGACCATTGACTTTCCGCAGTTTTTACATACTGCATTACATGATACTGATATTGGTCAATCAAAATATATTCCTTGAATTCTGGAATAGAGCGATAATAAAGAAACTTATCGCCTTGGTCATAATTTTTAGTCGATTTAGATAAAACTTCAGCAATTAACATCGGGTTCATAACCGTTGTTGTGCTGGTTCCCGTATAAATAGGCTGTCCCCCAATCACCATTACATCGGGATAAGTATGCTGCCGATAACGGGGTATCCACAAACGCACATCACCAATATAAACATCATAATTTTTACGCCTTAAAGCAATTTTTAAGGATGCAGCTAAATTCAAAGCAATTTTATTATGATTTGTAGTACCACCCATCATCGGTACAATTTCTCCATCACGATATTCACTTTTATATTCTGCCTTTTCTTCAATTTCTAAATATTCTTCAGGTGTGTAATAGAATTTTTGTGTTTCTAATTGCATAAAAAGACAACTTATAATTGTGCGGTTATTGTGCGACTAAAGCAGTAAGTATTAATTGTACTTCTGCTAAAATCGCTCCTCGAAAGATCAAGTTGCGACCTCGTGACGAATATATGGCACTTGTTGAACGTCGTCACCAACAATAAACTTCATTTGGGTAAAACTACGCACGTCGAGCTAATGTTGAGGGTAATATTTTTCAAGGTGTAGTTAGGTTTGGACTGGCAAAAACACATTTACAGCATATTGCTATTGCTTGTGCTATTAATTTAACGCGGTTTTTTGCCTGCTCAAACAGGAATATACTTGCCTCACTCCGATTTTGATGCTCCTTCCAAGGGGTAGTGACCGAAGAGGCAGGGGACAATTTAATAAGTCCAAGTTTTCAAAGCAAATAAATTTATAGGGTTTCCCCCTTGCTCCCTGCTCTCTGCCCCTTTTCCTCTTCTTTGACTCGCTATCGCTCGACTTTTTACGTCATCTAGACATTCAGGCGATCGCTAACGCCGAAAGATTCACTCAATCAAATACCTGTGTTTGCTAAACTTTAATCTTGCATATTTAGAGTTTTTATAGTAAAAAATCAACCAGAGCTTAGATTATATTTTGCCAGAACTAGCCAAAATCAATGATGCTAGCAACCAAGAGCGATGTCTATGACGGGCTACGCCTACCCCAAATTGTGAATCCTTGATGAAAATACGCCGAGCTAATATCTTCTCCAGCAAATTACTGTAAGTATAAACATAGGTAACTTCAAATCATCTATGCAGCTACTTGCCATCTAGATCGGAACAATTCCTGAACTTAGACAATCTTAGAAATGGTCATCGTCAACAAATGCACTCAGGTAAATATCACTATCTTGGCTGAAGCAAAGGTTTATAGCGCGTAAATGCTACTTGAAACGTAGGATAATTTGCTACTTAAATAATGTTTAATTTTCCCGAACTGCTTTTGATCCCCATTTCGATAGAATGACTAGGCAGAACCCTAAAACTAAAAACCGCTTTTGACTGCGACGCCCATGAATCAACTGAACAATGGTTTTACGATATTTCTAAGTCTGCTAGTCGAGGCGATGCCTTTTTTGCTTCTTGGGGTTTTATTCTCCAGTTTGCTGCTGTTTTTTGTTGATGAGCGCAAATTAGTAGAAAAAATGCCCAAAAATCCATTGCTGGGTGCTTTAGTTGGCAGCATGATCGGCTTTTTATTTCCGGTGTGTGAGTGCGGGAATGTACCTGTAGCGCGGCGGTTCCTAATTCAGGGAGTACCCATGCCAGTAGCAATTGGCTTTTTGCTAGCAGCACCAACAATTAACCCAATTGTAATTTGGTCAACTTGGACAGCATTTCGAGATCAGCCAGAAATAGTAGTCTTACGAGTCGTATTTTCTCTTGCAATTGCCACAATTATCGGGTTTGTTTTCAGTTTTCAAAAGGACTTAAATCCGATACTTCAACCTGCGATCGCTCGGTATATGAAGTTTAATCCACCCGCACAGCCAGAAACCAAGCGCCGTGGTAAACGTTCCCAAGTACAACAGGAAGCAACAGTACCGAATCTGTTACAATCCGGGACTTATATCTTAGGAGGAAAAGCAGGTATACCTCTGCGAATAGATGCGAATTTAGTACCGCCTACCTTAATTTCTACCTCCGATAAACCGCTTGCAGCTAAACTGCGCTTAGTTGTGGATAATAGCGTCCAAGAATTACGAGAATTAGGCGGAGTGATGATTGTAGGAAGTGCGATCGCGGCTGCTATTCAAGTGCTAGCTCCCCGTGAATTAATTCTCAGTTTGGGTGCTGGCCCTATTACTTCAATTGTGGTCATGCTGATACTAGCAGTAGTGGTGTCAATCTGTTCTACAGTCGATTCTTTCTTTGCACTATCTTTTGCATCAACCTTTAGCAGTGGTTCATTGTTGGCATTTCTGGTTTTTGGCCCAATGATTGACATCAAAAGTGTTGGTTTGATGTTATCTATTTTTAAACCCAAAACTATCTTTTACTTATTTGCTTTAGCAGCACAGTTGACATTTGTATTCACCCTGTTTCTGAATTTGCACGTCTTTTAAAAAAATATTAGTCATTTGTCATTTGTCCTTTGTTAATGACTAATGAGCAATGACTAACGACCAACGACTAATAATTAATGACTAACAAAAATCCCAAATTTAAAATTCCTAATCTGTTATTTCCTTGGCTGGATGCTCTAGCAATTACAGCTTGGGGAATTTTGATGTTGAGGTATTGGCTAACTAACAAGCTGAACCTATTAATTCACCCAAATTACATTTGGTTGGCGGTCGTGACTGGTATCAGCTTCATCATTATTGGTTTATTTAAGATGCAGGAACTTTGGCAACGGCGTCGCCGTGATGTTATGTCAAATACCCAGCATATTAGTTTATTTCCCCCTGGTTGGGGCAGTACTTTGTTGTTAACTACAGCGATTCTAGGTTTTATCATTACACCGCAAGTTTTTGCTAGTGACAAAGCACTTCAAAGGGGTGTAACGGCTGATTTATTGGGAAGTACACGCGTCAAACCCCAAGCCTTTCGAGCTACTGTTCTTCCAGAGGAGCGATCGCTTGTAGACTGGGTACGCACTGTCAATGTCTATCCAGAACCAGATACATATACAGGACAAAAAGTCAAAGTGCAGGGATTTGTTATCCACCCCCCAGATATCGGCAAAGAATATTTGTTCTTAGCGCGATTTGTTTTAACTTGTTGTGCAGCAGATGCTTACCCTGTAGGATTACCTGTCAAACTCCCAAATAATCAAGAAGCTTATTCCCCTGATAGCTGGCTGGAAGTAGAAGGACAAATGGTAACAGAAAATTTGGCAGGTAAACGCCAACTCACCATTGCCGCTACCTCTCTCAAAAAGATTCCTCAACCCCAAAATCCTTATAGTTATTAATTATTTGTTGATAACAAATGACTAATGACAAATGACTAATAACAAATGACAAAATCTAAAGCATTTATCCAACCACTAGATCGGATAGCGATCGCACTAATGCTACTGCTAAGTGTGCTGATTGGGTTAATTATATTGCAAGGTGATGTAGTAACTGCTCGTGTCCGGGAATTTACCTGGCAAAATCAACAAATTGGGGCAGAAGATAACTCCTTCACCCTCACCTTCAGCCGCCCAATGGAAGTAAAAAGCGTAGAGGATAACTTAAAAATCGAGCCACCCCTAGCAGGTAAATTCAGTTGGGCTGGGCGGCGGATGGTTTATACACTGTTGACACCAGCACCTTATGGCACGAATTATAAAGTGCAGTTACAGGGAGCCAAAGATAAATTTACCGAGCAAGAAGGTAAAAATCGGGTGATACAGCCCTTTGTTGGTAGCTTTCGTACACGCGATCGCGTCATCCTTTACATAGGAACCGATAAAGAAGAACAGGGACGATTAGTTCTTTACAACTTAACCCAAGAGCAAAAAAGACTACTTACCCCTCAAGACCTGATAGTAATAGACTTTGAGTCCTTTCCTGATGGGGGAAAAATTTTATTTTCGGCTCGCGCGGCTAAAAACCAAGACTTACTTTCAGCCCAACTGTACACAGTGACAACAGGCGTTCCTGGTAAATCTGGACAAGAAGTAGAACCAACAGGCAAAGTTGACTTAGTTTTAGATAGTAAAGATTATCAAAACCTGAAATTTGACTTATCACCTGATGGACAAACTATTGTCATCCAGCGAGGCAATAAAAGTAATCCCGGCGACTTTGGACTATGGTTTATGCCAGCAACTAGTAACAGTTCAGCAGAAAAACCCACACCTAAACGTCTGCAAAGCCAACCTGGGGGAGACTTTATGATCACACCAGATAGTCAAGCTGTTGCAGTTGCCCAAGGACAGGGAGCAGCCATCCTACCACTGCAAGGTGATGCCAGGAAACCCCTAGATTTTCTGCCGCAGTTTGGTTTAGTACAAGCTTTCTCTAAAGATGGCTCTCAAGCAGCGATGGTAAAATTTAATACAGATTACACACGAGATTTGTTTTTAGTGACAAACCAAGGTGTGCAGAAACAACTATTAAAAACAACAGGCTCAATTCTCAGCTGCCAATTTGATATCGCCTCACCCACCCTCTATTGCTTGCTGACACAGCTAGTATCCAAGGAACAATATATAGAACAGCCTTATGTAGTGGCAATTGATCTAAAAACCGGGCAACAGAAACCACTTCTAGTACTGCCTCCCGCTCAACGGAATGTGCAAATGAGTTTATCATCTGATGGTTTGGGCTTATTATTTGATCAAGTAGTACCGCAGGCAAACCCCCCAGCATCATTACCTACAAACACTTTGAAAACTGACGATGGAGATGTTATTGCTACAAGTAGTCTGTGGTTAATGCCTCTGTTGCCCATCGCTGATGCTGCGACTGTTGAAATTAGACCAGAACAACTCCCCTTAGCCGGATTTCATCCCCGGTGGCTACCTTGAAAGAGAGGCAAGGGAGCAGGGAGCAAGGGAGATAAAACAGAATGGTTAAGAATTTTGAGTAGGGGAATGCTACTTCATTATCTTGTGCCATGAGGATTTCGCAATTTTGGAAATAGCATCAACCGCCAAATCGATATCAGCCCGCGAAACATCTAAATGAGTGACTGCCCGAATAGAATGACCAACGGCTCCCATTTTCACACCATGCTCCTGTAACAGAGTGAGAAACATGGCTTTGTCGAGTCCTAATTTTGAAACATCAAAGAAAACAATGTTTGTCTCAGGTTTTGGATCTCGAACTATAATTCCTTCAATTTCACTCAGTCGTTGAGCTAGATAAGTTGCGTTGTCGTGGTCTTCTTGTAGACGTTCAACATGATGGTCAAGGGCATAGAGACAACCTGCTGCGACAATGCCAGCTTGACGCATTGCGCCACCAAAAATGTGTTTATATCGACGTGCTTCAGCAATGAATTCCCGTGTACCTGCAAGAACAGCACCGATTGGTGCGCCTAGCCCTTTAGTAAAGTCAATCCAGACAGAATCAACACAGGCAGCAAAATCTTTGGCTGGAGTTTGAGATGCAACAACTGCATTTAAAAGTCGTGCCCCGTCCATGTGGGTCGCTAAACCTTTTTGACGAGAGAATTCGCAAACCTCACGTAGTTCATTGAGCCGCCAAACCGAACCCCCCCCAAAATTGTGGGTTTGCTCTACACACAATAAGCGGGGAATTGCAGAGTAAAGGTAAGGAGCAGTTGCGACTCTTTCAAGTGATTGAGCCAGAGCATTGATTGTAAAAATTCCTCTATCGCTGGCGATTGGTTCCATCAGCACACCAGAAGTCATCGCTGCACCCCCCGATTCAGCTCGAATAATGTGTGCCATCTGCTCTACTAGCACTACATCAGCAGGGCGAGTATGGGTCTTGATTGCTACAAAGTTACAAATGGTTCCACAGGCAAAGAAAAGAGCGGCTTCTTTGCCTAGTAAATCTGCAACCCGTTCTTGCAATTGATTAACGGTCGGATCTTCTCCTTTTTGCTCATCTCCAACTTCAGCCGTGGCGATCGCTTGTCGCATTGCCTGTGTCGGCTTTGTTTCAGTATCGCTTGTTAGCAGAATCATCGGCACTCCTAGAGCAGGTAAGTAGGTCGGCGTAAATAATTATTGTTGCAATAAGACAGGGGGCAGGGGAGCAGAGGGGACAAGGGAACAAGGTGACAAAAGTTTAGAACTTCCAACAAGTCTTTCCCCTTGTCCCCAATTCTCAAGAGTCCCCAAGTCCTCTTCCCCATGCTCAATGCCCAATGCCCGTGGTTATTTGGTTCTAATCGCATCCAGAACTTTGGCTGACTCTTTCCCAACAAAAGTATTATTTAGCATTGTATGAGAATCATCAGTTGGGCCTACATCAGAATCTGGATGATAGATAATAATTCTTAAGGAATCATCAATTGCACTAAAGCTATGTAACTTGTTTTCTGGAAGACAGAAGACCGTTCCCGCCTCCATTTTGAATGTTCCTTCGTCCACCTGACAAGTTCCACTACCCGCAGCGACAAGCCCGATTCGTAATGAGGGATGGGTATGGGGAGTTTGCGATACACCTGGAGGAACGTAGAGGAAATTCAAGCAGGGTTCTCCACGTCTTAAAGGATTAATCAGAACCGTTGAAGAGCAGCCATCAATATAATTCAATCGCCCTAATGGTTCAATAGGCCCCCCAATTGTAAAAAGTCCAGTGTAGTTGAGTCGCGTTGCGACTAACACTTTTCCTATACCATCTAAAGAAAAGTTCCCTGGAACTGCGGCAAAGCAGTTTTTTCGCAATAAGAACTCTCCGTTACTGCTGTTGAGGGTAACTTCGCCCTCTGAAACAAATAGAAAGTGTGTATCTTTTTTACTCTCATTAACTTTGATCGAATTGATAACCCAACAACCACTTGATGGATGATCCGCCATCGTGTAGTCAAGTTTTGTCGCCTCTAGGAATCGCTGACAGTAAAACTTTTGGTAGTTCCCTATAGGAATGCTAAATAGTTCGGACTCCAGAGAAACATTTTGGGCTTGTTTTTGTAATAGTGTTTCGCTTAAGTGTTGCATAATTTATATTGTTATTTATGTTGCCTTACGTAGTAGAAAACTCGGTTATTCCAATTATTATTTAATAGATGAATTAAAAACTGTATCCGTTTAATTACTTAAGTATTTTTTAATTTTAGTTATTTTTATACAGTGTGATTTTTAATATAAGTAATAAAGTATACTTTAAACAATTTTCTTGTAGTCATTAAAAAAGCTTGACACATTGAAATAAATGGTTAGAAAAAGCCTCTTGCTAAATAAGCTTGAAATTGTTTGCTAGGACTGTATTTACTCAGAAAAACCCCCCTATCAAGTTGAGGTTATTCTTTATAAAAATTTTATTGTATTACTTAAGTGAAATGCTACCTCTTTAATAAACTTTTATAAGTATTTATTCTTAATTATCATGATTTTCTGATATTTAAGTTCTAGCAGAAGCTCTTAGTTGTTTGCTGACATGAAATAGCGATCGCCCAAAATCACAGAATAATACTTAAGTACTTTACATATTGCCCATCATGCAAATTACAAGCTTGTTAAGCTAAAAGTCTTACTCTACCTTGTTCACAGGCTTTACTCTTGTTAAACCGCGAGGCTCTACCTCCTACAAGAGATTACAAAGCTCTGCCTTTTAACTAGATGTAAGTCACAGTTGATTGTCTCTGCCAATACGTAAGTACTAAAAAATTAGCTCACAACAATAAATACTTGTACTGACATCTATCGTAAGTAATAAAAAACTTAGCGTAAAAAAGTGTTGAGGAATACATTTTTAATTTAGATATTAAGGGGGATGCAATTTTAGACAATAATTTATGTGATGAGGCAGTTTTTCCATGTAGAAAAACTTCATCAGCCAATATAGTTTAGTTTTTAAGCATCGGGTTTCTCTTCTCTGCCGCCTATCCCCAAGGCGGCTTGAATTCCGCTTCCGTCTCTTCTTGACGGGTAAGAGCATCGTAGTGTTATAACGGCATCAGTCTAGATACAAAATGGGGAACACCAATTGATAATTAATTGCTGGTGCTTGGAGAGAGTTAAACTTAGCTTCTAGAGCAAACCCTGATTAGACACAGTTAATAAGCAATGCTAATGCCAGCACTGCTGAATATTTTTAAGCAGGTGAGTCAAGTAGTGATGAATGAAGCTAACACCTCAAACAAGGGGGTTGTGATGGAATCCCTAAATTCTGCTAATTCGCCACAATCAGAGCAGGCGAGTTGTCCGTTTTACTCAGTTGTGCCTAATGACAATATGACAGTCAGCAAACTGCCACTCCTCATGCCAGCTGATGATACACAATTTTCAAAAGATACCACCCAGCAAGACTGGGTTGCAGAGCCTGAAAGCGGTAAACAAGCACTTATTGACTCAGAATTTCAGAACCTGCTGGCATTGAACGAAGAATTGCGTGCAGCTAACAATAACTTGTATGAACAAGTAGAGCAGCTAAAAGATAATCTAGCTGAGTCAGAAAAGGTTTTGCAGTGGCAGAAAACTCGTTCTAGCGTTAGTGAGTCGATGCTCAACCAACACGCTCAAGAACTGGCTGCGGCTCAAGAACAAATAAAATCGCTATTTCAAACATTAGAAACTGCTGTACAAACTGCTCAACAGCAGGAAATTCTCGCTGAAAGTTATAAAGCACAGCTACAAATCAGCCAACAACGCCTTGCCCAGCTAGAGCGAGAATGTACGTTGTTACACACTAACAGCAGCGAACAGTCTCAGCAGTTATTGCAATCAGAAACTGTTTGTCGAGAGTTACGTACTAGACTGATGCGACAACAACGCCAGACGCTGCAATTTAAAGCAGCTTTAGAAAAATGTTTAGATACATCAGTTCCTAACTATGACTCGCTAGAAGATACTGCAAAACATCCCAAAGACATAACTAGTAAGCAAGGAAGATTCTCTAGAAAAGCTCGATCTTTGTTTCCTAACGCCCAGCCAATTCAACCTTGGTCAGCAGAACCTGAATCCTTGACTGATGATCTAGATAATTCTTGGGGGGAACCGTCAGCACCAATCCCATTCCAAAGAAATGAACCGACTCCGACGCCATCATCTTCTTGGAACTGGTCAGTTAAGCAAGATTCTTCAACACCAGCAGAATCAGCCCCTCCTCCAAAAATTGATGATCCCCCAGAGACACCGGAAGCTGTTTCAACGTCAGGGTCATCAAATTTAGATCAGCAATTAGATAGTCTCATCCAAATGTTTTTTACCTCCCAGTCAGCATCTGCATCACCACCACCTGCGCCAAAAACGAATGTGGATAATAATCAGGGTGATGCACCTATTTGGGAGACTTTAGCAACAATCCTAGAAGACAATGAGGAATTAGAAAATCCACAGGAGAAGCAGTTGGCAGCAGAAACTAATTCTCCTACAACTACCTCCACTTCTTGGACAATAGATTCTGTAGTCTCACCAGCCAATGAGTTAGCAGTTTCTTTTACTTCACCTCACACTGAGACGCCGCCTGAAGGAACTGAAGATTACTGGTCAGAATCACAATTGACCCAGTTGGAATTGTCGGCAACTGATTTATCTCCAGAGTCATTAGGTGATAACACCAATGATACAAGTTCACCTTCACCAGTGGTTTATCCCCAACGTCCACCCAAGGGGCGTAAGTCATTGGCATCTGTGGAACTGCCAAATTTCCGCCCCAAGAGTCAATAGTTAGTTGTCATTTGTCTAATACTAATGACTTCGGAATTATGGCTTCTGGGTTGGCTTTTACTACTTGAGCGCGCGATCGCGGTTTGCCTGTGGCGATCGCATAATTAATCGCTAGCAGCCACAGCCACAAACTTGGATTCCGGGGTTCTAGCCACAAACCTACTCGGTTTAAGAAGCGTGGGAACCACGGACTCAGCAAAGCACCTACTAGGGCATGACGACCGAAGTTGAAATAACTACCAAGCCATCGCCCTAAATCTCTAGGGCCAGCAAGTTCCCAAATCCATAAAAGTAAGGCAGGATTTCTTCTAGCTGCTTTAAGTGCTAGCCGATTAAAGGTTAACCAATCACACCTATCTTTAATGAAGTTATCTGCTACTTCTTGGGGTTCGTCTGCTAACAGTCCAAAAAAGGTGTTGAGCATAGAGTTAATCCGTTGGGGTGGTAAAAATTTTCCAGTGGGTACCATCATGCCTTTGGAAAATAGCCAAGTCACGGAAACGTTGCTTTGGTAAGCGCGAATTCGGTTCAAGTGGCGGAAACTCAACAAGTCATGTTTGAGAGCAGTATCCAACAGAGTTGTTAAACGCTCTAAGTTACGAACTAGCGAACCAAAACCGGTAAAGACTAGGGGAGACTGGAGTGATGCTGCATCACCGATCGCAATCAATCGATCAAAGGCAACTGTGCGATCGCTACTTCCGACACTAAAATGCCCCGGTATATACCCAAATGTCGGTTTTTTCCACACCAATTTGTCCATATCGCACCTGCGATACTCTGGCAAAATCGTGAAAAAGTCCTCATACATCTCTAGCAAGGAACCGGGATTTTCAGCATTGACCTCATGGTAATGAAATAAATAAATCGTTAGTTCATCATCTGCCCCAGGAAACAGTTCCCAAATCAACTGCCTTCCTCGCGAAATATCTCCATGACTGTAAAGCACGTCTCCATATTGGGAATCCCATACTTCCGGCTCAAATCCACTCTCAATTGCCGCTCCCACCGTCGGACATACACTATCAAAAGCACGACCACCATTTAATTGCCAAGCGATGGGGGATGCAGTTCCCATTGCATCAATTAACAGTCGTCCACTTACTTGCTTTTCAACCTGACTGGGTAAATGCTTGACTTTCAAAAGTACTTGTGATATATCAATATCTGCACGGATAAACTCTGTCTCATCCCAGATTTCACCGCCTGCCGCTTGCAATTTTTGCCCACACATTTCGAGCAATTTTTCGGAATCTAAGCCTATATTTAGCACTGTGGGTGTGTGGAGGACGGGCGATCGCAGTTTAGCTGGATTATTAGCATCAAAAAACTTATTGAATCCGTCTTTGTATTCCCTGGCAATGATGGTTTCTAACTCAGCGGGGGTGAGTAAACCCAGGTTAATTAAGCTTTGAATCTCATCGCGGGAAATATTCCATTCTCGGTTCATCCTCCCAAAGGGCATTCGTTCCACCAGCAGGACTTTATATCCGAGTTTGGCCATCAGTGCTGCATGAATTGCGCCTAGTGCGCCACCGATGTAGATGATGTCGAAGTGGGGATTAGGGATTAGGGATTGGGTATTGGGATTATCTTTTCCCCAGTCCCCAGTCTCCTGTCCCCTATCCCCTCGACTGGAAAAAACCACCTGACGCGGCTGTTGCGGATTCCGTACTCCTTCGCGCCATCGTTGTTCCCACCAGTAGGCACGCGTTAGGTCATATTCACCGTTGGGCATTTTCTGAAAATACTTGACGGTGAGGGGGTAAGCAGAGCCTAGTGCTGCAAATATTGATTGCTTAGATAAATCAATTGCTGGCGGTTCTGGGTAATGATGCGGAAAACGGCTTCTGATTTCTTTGGTTAGGCGTTGCAAAATCTGTCCCTCTTTGGGAAAGGGTTGTTCTGCCCAACGAAACACTTTCAGATAGGTAGTTCGTTGCACCGACCAGACAAATACCGAAAGTTCCGCAGGTAAGTTTTCGGAAATAGTCCCGGTAGCAGTTGTAGTTGCAGTGGGGATTTTGAGGCGAAAACCTTCCGAGGTAAGCACTTTTTCTCCATTTCCGGGTTCAAAATCTGTTTGTAACCAGCTACGCACAGTTGCTATATCCGAAGTTGGAACTTCTAAATAAAGAATTTCTCTCATCGTTTCCTGATATCTCCGATCAATCTACTCACTAAGACAGATTTTATGAAGGCACAAAGTAAGGTAAACTCCGCCCTATTACTTTCGTAAAGATTCAGTGAAGAAATTTTAAGAATGTGTCAAATTTATTGTTCATTTTGTATTTCTGTAAACCCACGCCATGAATTATCCCATTCCAGACAGTCCCCAGGAAATTGTTGCCTTACAACAACAGCCAATTGATGAAGAACTAGTTGCCAGTGCGATCGCTGGAGTAATAAAAATTGTCCGCGCTCAGGGTCAATCTTTGGAAGAATTAACCGCTCAGTTGCTAGCAGACGATCCACTGTTGGATCAGCAACAACGTCGCTGGTTGAGCCAATTAGTTGCCCAATGTTGGGAAAATTTCTCCTAAAACCTTGCATAATAAGATAAAGTTTTTGTAGCAGCATTAGATTTCTAGGTGCAGACCTAAATGTTAGCGATGCCTGAGACGGGCTGCGCCTACGCATTTTAGGTATAGGAGTAACATAAAGTCAGGAATTAGTTATCCTTGCTGTAATTAGGTATCAAAAGTAAATAGTAAATGTGTTCTCTACAAGATATTGAAAGATAGTTTTAGCCAAGAAGAAATTGAAATTTGCGGTTTTTCTAAAACTTGATATACACACAAGTCATTGAATTAGCTAAAAATCTTGAAGAACCTCACCCTATCTTAAGAGCATGTTGGATATGAATAAGAACCTGCTATCCGCAAGTATAAGCGGATAGCAGGTCATGGGTGGCGGTTGTTAAGAGATTGAGCGATCGCTTTCTTACGGTTTGAGTGTTCCCATAAATCCATTGGTCATCTTGCAGCAGATGTTCAAGATATCCACCCCGTCTCTCAACCAAAGTTTGACCCGCTTGTAAGGTTAGCTGGCGTTTGTCCTACTTTAACCATCGCGCTGCATCTTTGGCATGGTAGGTCAAAATCAAATCTGCCCCAGCTCGTTTAAACCCAGTTAAAGTTTCCATAACCACGCGTTCCTCATCAATCCAACCATTGAGAGCCGCAGCTTTTACCATCGCATACTCACCAGAAACATTGTAAGCCGCAACTGGTAAGTTACTTGCTTCTTTCACCCGCCAGATAATGTCCATGTATGCCAAGGCTGGCTTAACCATGAGCATATCCGCACCTTCAGCAATATCCAGTTCAATTTCTTTAATCGCTTCGCGGGCATTACCTGGATCCATTTGGTAAGTTCTTCTGTCCCCAAATTGCGGTGTCGAGTCTGCTGCATCCCGAAATGGGCCATAATAACCCGAAGCATACTTAGCAGCATAAGACAAAATCGGCGTATCTTGAAATCCGGCTTCATCCAAACCCTGACGAATTGCCTGGACAAAGCCATCCATCATTCCCGAAGGTGCGATGATATCAGCACCGGCTTTTGCTTGAGAAACTGCTGTTTTTTTCAACAATTCTAGAGTTGGATCATTTAAAACTCGTCCTGTTAAATCACCAGTTTGTAAATAACCACAATGACCGTGACTGGTATACTCACATAAACAAGTATCAGCAATTACAATCAAATCTGGAACTGCTGCTTTTACCGCAGTCGCAGCTTTTTGGACGATACCGCAATCATGCCAAGCGCCAGTGGCATCCACATCTTTATCAGCCGGAATACCAAATAAAATAATAGAAGGAATTCCTAAGTCGTAAACTTCTTTTGCCTCTTCGATAATTTTATCTACCGAAAGTTGGTAGACTCCGGGCATCGATTTTACTTCGTTAGCGATTCCCTCACCCGGTACAGCAAATAGTGGGTAAATTAAATCGCTTGTTGTCAAAACATTTTCACGAACCATCCGGCGCAGTTGAGGATGAGTACGCAGACGACGGGGGCGATGTGTAGGAAACATAAACTTTTATGAAGAAAAACAACGCAAATGGACACAAAATAAAGCGTCACAAAAGCAGGCTAAAATTTTCCTGCCGTCAGACAGACTACAAACAGTGCTTAACTGTCCTTTGCCCTACTCTTAATCAAGTTGTAGGGCAATTTTGTATTCTACAGCCTGGTTGCATCTATCCGACGGGCTGGAAAAAAAACAACATAGTAAGCAATTCAAAATTCAAAATCGTAAAACCCTCTCAAAAATCCTGGAGAATTGAGGGGTGAAATTTAAACGCATAGGCGCTTCTCTACGAGACGCACTCGCGTTCGCCTTCCCGCAGGGTAGTGGTGTAGAGGTAAACGCAGAGGCACGCAGAGAATTCGCTAGTAATTCATGAAATGTTGTACTTAGTAGCAATAACTGACAATTACCAATGCCCAATACCCCATACCCAACAATAATCTGTATTAAAAAACTCGGAAAATATAGGGATAACGGAAGGGTATATCAGGATTGCTGAAAACTTTTACGAGGGCCCAAATTGTTAATCCCCAGTGCAATATATATCCCAGACCGGCTAATGGCCCGAGCAATAATAGAGGTAACACTAACCAACCGAATAGAAAAAACAGCGCTCCTAGAATTCCTCCATAAAGCCAAACGTTAAAGTGGAAATTAATGGATTCTTTGGCGTTTTCTTTAACAACAGGATCATCAGATACAAAGAAGATGGCGATAGGTATACCTACAGATACCACTGCTGTGCTGAAAAAAATCGCTCCATGCGACAAGGCGGATAGAAGCTTTCGCTTATCTGTGTCGTACATTGCTTTCTCCTATTTAGTCAGATTGTTGCTTATATTACGACCCTATCACGAGCATCGTTGTCTTAAGATTAAAAGACTTACTAGAGTCAAAAAAATTAAGTTAACTAACAAACAAATACACTTATGTCTACTGAACTTCAGTCTGAACTTATTCAAGCAGTTGAACTTCGCCGCAACTTTGCAATTATTTCTCACCCTGATGCGGGTAAAACTACACTAACAGAAAAGCTGCTCCTATACGGAGGTGCAATTCACGAAGCTGGGGCGGTTAAGGCGCGACGGGCACAGCGCAAAGCGACCTCTGATTGGATGGCGATGGAACAACAACGGGGTATTTCTATTACTTCCACTGTGTTGCAATTTGAATACCAGGACTGTCAGATAAATTTATTAGACACTCCCGGACACCAAGACTTCAGTGAAGATACTTATCGCACCCTTGCGGCCGCCGATAATGCAGTGATGTTGATTGATGCAGCAAAAGGTCTGGAACCCCAAACCCGCAAATTGTTTGAAGTATGTAAGTTGCGGGGTATCCCAATTTTTACATTTATCAACAAGCTCGATCGCCCAGGAAGAGAACCTCTGGAACTTTTGGATGAAATTGAGCAAGAATTGGGATTGCAAACCTATGCGGTCAACTGGCCGATTGGGATGGGCGATCGCTTTAAAGGGGTTTTTGATCGGCACAAGCAACAAATTCACCTGTTTGAACGCAGCGCCCACGGCAGCCGAGAAGCCCGTGATACGATTGTGGAATTAGGCGATCCGAGAATAGAAGAACAGCTAGAACAAAGCTTGTACTACCAACTAAAAAATGATTTGGAACTGTTAGATGGAGTTGGGCCAGAGTTGGATTTGCAGCTGATACACCTCGGCAAAATGACGCCTGTGTTCTTTGGTAGCGCCATGACTAACTTTGGTGTAGAGTTATTCCTAAAGTATTTCCTCGACTATGCCCTCAAACCCGGTTCTCACTACAGTAGTGTTGGCGAAGTTCCCCCTACATATCCAGAATTTTCGGGTTTTGTCTTCAAGCTGCAAGCGAATATGGATCCAAAACACCGCGATCGCGTCGCATTTATCCGGGTTTGCACTGGTAAGTTTGAAAAAGATATGATGGTGAATCACGCCCGTATTGGTAAACCCATCCGTCTGTCTCGCCCGCAAAAACTCTTTGCTCAAGAGCGAGAATCGATTGATGTGGCTTATCCTGGCGATGTGATCGGTTTGAATAATCCTGGTGTTTTTGCGATCGGAGATACAATTTACACGGGACAAAAGCTCGAATATGAAGGGATTCCGTATTTTTCGCCAGAACTGTTTGCATCTTTGAGGAATCCCAACCCCTCGAAGTCTAAACAATTCCAAAAAGGCGTTGCGGAATTGCGAGAAGAAGGTGCTGTGCAAATTATGTATTCAACTGATGAAGCCAAGCGCGATCCAATTTTAGCGGCGGTAGGTCAGTTGCAATTCGAGGTAGTGCAGTTTCGCTTACAAAACGAGTATGGTGTAGAAACCATATTAGAGTTATTGCCCTACAGTGTCGCCCGTTGGGTTGAGGGTGGTTGGGAAGCATTAGAAAAAGTGGGACGAATATTCAATACCACTACAGTTAAAGACAGTATGGGACGACCAGTGTTGCTATTCCGCAACGAATGGAATTGTCAACAATTACTGGGCGACCATCCAGAGTTAAAATTAAGCGCGATCGCTCCAGTTTTTTCTAGTCAACAACCAGTGGAGGAATGAAGAAGAATACAGAATACAGAATTCTGAATTCAGAATTAGTCCTACAAAATAGCTAACTGAATTCTGACTCCTGACTCCTGGATTCAATCTTTATCATTCACTTGACAGGCAAAACTTGGGCGCGGTTGATTTCCACGGCATCCGAGGTTCGCGCTTTTGCACAAACGTGGATCACTTAGAAGAGATTGGAGTGCCAGAATTTGTATGCCTTCACATGCCAAACCGTCTTTGGAGGCTGGTTTAGTTGCCCTCAAGCAGGGAAATTACCAAACAGCGATCGCTCAACTAGAACCTATTGCTAGCAGCCAAAGTAATGGTACTGCTAGCTTACAAGCCCAGGTTGGTTTAGTGATGGCTTATGCACGGATTGGAGAAGCCTCCAAAGCGATCGCTATTTCTCAGAATCTCATTGAGAGTAACAATCCGCAAGTTCAAGAGTGGGCAACACGCGCTCTCGAACACCTAACAAAACGCCAAAAACGCGACCAAGAATCAAAAAATGTCGAAACTGGATTTGTTGCTTTAGATAATTCAACTCCAAATTCAACGCCAGATTCAGCCCCAGTTACTCCCCCGGAAACTCCGACATTAGAGGAACCAAAAGACCAAGTAATAGAAACTAAGAGCAACGACACCCCGTCAATGGTGCCACTAGCTAAACTCAAAGCTACAGTCGCGACACCATTGCCAGCAGCAGGAGGATCTGTACCCTTAAGCGGCTTTATGGGTTCTGTTACCCGCACCCAAGCTAAATTATTCGGCGTTATTTATTGGCGGCAAGCACAACGCGCTAGAGCATGGCAACCCCTACGCAAACCGAAATTAATTCCTTTGCGGCTGTTGACAGCAGGAACGTTCATCGCTCTGTTTTGGGTGATGCGAGAAATGCTCAAGTTCGTAATGGGATTTATCAACCAGACTTTAGTCAAACTCCCTTATCTGGAGCCGTTGCAGCTTTTATACCGCGACCCTACTAAATTGCTGCTAATAGTATTGGTGATTTTGATCGGAGTATCACCTTGGTTGCTGGATCTGCTACTAACTAAATTGTATGGTCAGCGAGAATTTTCTAAAGATGTATTGAATGCCCATAGCCGCGAAGCTGTTCGGGTGCTACAACGTTGTTGCCAACAGAGGCACTGGCCGTTACCCAAACTGCGGATTTTACCAATGGCTGCACCAATTATCCTGACTTATGGTAGTTTACCACGTAATGCCAGGATTGTTGTAAGTCAGGGGTTATTAGAACAACTAGCTGATGATGAAATCGCCATTATCTACGCTACACAGCTAGGGCATATTGCTCACTGGGATTTTGCTGTGATGTCTTTGTTGCTGCTGGTGACACTACCAATTCATCGGCTATATCAGCAAGTATCGAATTGGGGAGACAAAATATCAGGGAAGATTTGGCGATCGCCGATGGCAATTCTGGCTAGTATTGTTTATGGAGTTTGGTGTTTGCTGACTGGGACTGCATTATGGTTGTCGCGGTTGCGGCTTTATTATAGCGATCGCGTCGCCTCTGAAATTACTGGTAATCCCAATGCTCTGATTCGCGCTTTACTCAAAATCGCCATTGGCATTGCCGCTGATATCCAAAAAGAGGAAGAAACCAGTTGGCAACTAGAAAGCTTAAATCTCCTGACACCAGTCAGCCATCAACAGAGCCTTTCTTTGGGCACTATTGCCAGTAATTTATCTTTTGAATCCTTTTTGAAGTGGGATATTGCTAATCCCTATCGCCGATGGTTTACTATTAATAATAGTCATCCCTTGATGGGCGATCGCATCGAACGCCTCTGCCAAATAGCCCGTCACTGGCATCTAGACACTGAACTACATTTTGCTAACGAACCATCAAAAGTTAAGCGTCAGTCTTTCTTATTACAAATTGCTCCCTGGTTGGGAATTCCTTTAGGGGTTCTGTTTGCAGCTTTCTTCTACCTAGCCTGGCAATTAGTATTCGCACTCAAGTTGTTTTTAAATTTAAAGTGGGGATACGATGCTTCGTCTTTAATTACAGGCTCCCTTCTAATTGGCTTTAGCATCGGTACACTGATACGGATTAATTCTTTCTTCCCCGATATTAAGCCTGCCACTGTGCAAACTGACGATTATCTACCCAACCTGTTAGCTGACCCTTCTGCCTTACCAATTGATAGTATCAGCGTGTGTCTTGTAGGTAAATTATTAGGTCGTCAAGGCACTAGCAACTCCTTAGCGCAAGATTTAATCTTTCAATCGAGCGCAGGTTTAGTGAAATTACACCATGTTTCTTGGTTAGGACAGCGAGTTAATCACCAGGATTTAATTGGTAGGCAAATTATCGTCACAGGTTGGTTCCGCCGAGGAGCAACACCTTGGATCGATATCCAAACCCTAGAAACTCAAAGTGGTAAAACCATTCATAGCCCTCATCCCATTTGGTCTACTTTTTTAGCAGTTGCAGCACAGGCTTGGGGCGCATACATTTTTCTCACTAGTTAGTTATTGGGCATTGGGCATTAGTCATTAATCATTTGTCATTAGTCATTAGCAAAGGACAAAGGCCAAATTGGAATGTAAACAAAAGTTGCAGGTTTTCTTGAAAAATGTTACATTTATTTACACAAGCGATAGTAAGCGACATAACTCAGCACTACAGCTTATTTGTGGATTCGGATGTTTTTCCCCCGCTCCATACCTTTTATCTTTCCAACACAGCAGTAAATTAACCAGCCAGTGGCTGGTTTTTGTTTCAAAATATGCTCCCTTGAATAAAAAAATGTGTTTTATGTTACGATGCAGTAATACTAATGTCAGAAATGTATGCGCTAAACTAGCTACGTAGAAAATACCGTGGTAATGTTAGGAATGGTATTTGATTCTGCGAAAAAAGGCATGGAAGAAAGCGTGTACTTTAGCAGGCAATAGGCTATTAAATTTATAATTCTTAGAATTAAGGTGTTATTAGCTCACCATAGTGTGAGCCTTTAGATTAAACAAGCTTGATCCCGACGAAAAACTGTATTGTTGTATAGGTTGACAGTTTCGAGCAAAAAATTGGTTGATGGCAGTCTTGGTCAATAGCATCTATTTAATTAAAAGCCAAAGCCAAATGATTGTTTTCTTGCCTTGCCATGTTCATTTAACTCTGGAGGTATAGTTCATGTCCATTCGCCTATATATAGGTAATTTGCCTAAAGAAGAAATAGATCGTCAGGATCTGCAAGCAGTTTTTGCAGCAGAAGGTGATGCTGTAACTACTAAATTAATTAAAGACCGTAAAACTGGCAAATGCCGTGGTTTCGGTTTTCTTACAGTCAACAACGACGATCAAGCTGACGAAATTATTGAAAAATATAATGGTCAGATGTTTAAAGACACTCCGATTAAGCTAGAGAAGGCATTACCTCGGACAAAAGGTGATGAGGGCGAGGAGCAAGCTCCAAAACCAGTTACTGCTGCTAGTAGTACTCCCACTCCTAGCCCTAATAGAGAAGGTAGCCGCCGCGAGAAAAGCTCTAAGAAGCCTCGTCGTGGCTCAGGTGGCGGCGGCGGTTCTCGTGAAAACAGCACCACAACCACCGATTCAGACGCTATTCGTCCAGATCCTCGTTGGGCTTCGGAATTAGAAAAGTTGAAGCAGATGCTAGCTGCACAAACTACCAATTAATCCTTAAGGGAGAAAAATTAAAAATTAAAAATCAGAATTTTTTTTGATTTTTAATTTTTAATTATTTATTGATAGGTTTGATGCGTTACGCTGTCGCTAACACATCCTACGTATATTTTCAGAAATCAAACCGGATTCATACAGTAAGCTTATAGTGATACAACAGTAACTTCCATAGAATTACTGTTAGAACTTGTTTATAAAAAAAATTAAGTTTTTGTGATTAGGCAAATTAAAAAAACTGACTGAAAATGAATGCGATGCCTACGGGGGGCTGCGCCTACGCAGTAATTGTCTAGATTTGATAGGTTATAGCTAGTTGATATGCCAAGGTGAACGGTCGGCGCGATTGCTCTAAAGATAATCTACACTCAAAGTGATACCGATCATTTGCAGCTTCTGTTATGTCCTCAACTCTAGATTCTTTGCCACCTGCGCTCGCTAAAATTGTCCAGCGCTTTCAACGCGCTTCCGAACCGAAGCGACGCTACGAACAGCTAATCTGGTATGCTCAGAAGCTCAATGAGTTCCCAGAAGCTGATAAATTACCTGAAAATAAAGTTCCTGGTTGCGTGTCTCAAGTTTATATCACCGCAGCCTTGGATGACGGTAAGGTTGTGTTTCAGGGCGATTCCGATTCTCAGTTAACCAAAGGATTAGTAGGGCTTCTGGTTGAAGGATTACATGGATTAACGCCAAGTGAGATTGTCCAGCTTACTCCAGATTTTATTCAAGAAACAGGTTTAAACGTTAGCCTGACACCTTCCCGTGCTAATGGATTTTACAATATTTTTAAAACCATGCAAAAAAAAGCATTGGAATGTAAGTTAGATTTGCCTAGCTAAACTTGGTCATTTGTCATTGGTCATTAGCAAAAGACTACTGACAAAAAACAACTGACAAATAAGGTTACAACTACCAAAATTTAGTCTAATGTCAACAAATTTATTATCTACCTCTGCTGCTACTGGCTTTGGTGGAGTAGTTCAAGAATATCTCTGGAATTGGGAAAATCAGCAATTACGCGTTGTTTATGAAACCCTCGGTAAAGGTTCACCGTTATTGCTGCTACCATCTTTCAGCAGTGTTTCAACGCGTTTGGAAGTAGGCGAACTTGCCAAGTTACTAGCTGCCAATTTTCAAGTTATAGCAATAGACTGGCCTGGATTTGGTGAATCTTCTCGCCCTAGTTTGAATTATCGACCGGAAATATATCAGCAATTTCTGGAAGATTTTGTCAAAGCTATTTTTAATACTCCCATTACTGTGGTGGCGGCTGGTCATGCTGCTAGCTACGTTTTACAATTAGCTGTCAAAAAACCTGATACTTTCTCACGAATTGTGTTGTTAGCTCCTACTTGGCGTGGGCCTTTGCCGACAATGGGGGCCAGTCAACAGATAGCTGGCTTTGTGAGAGAATTGGTGCGATCGCCTATACTTGGTCAAGCTCTCTACAAACTCAACACTACCCCATCCTTCTTAAGTTTGATGTATCGCCGTCATGTCTTTACTGACGCGGCTAAAATTACACCCAGTTTCATTGAGAAGAAGTGGCACACGACTCAACAACCAGGAGCGCGATTTGCTTCTGCTGCCTTTGTAACTGGTAATCTCGATGCTGTACACGAACAGTCTGATTTTCTGAAACTTGTGCAGTCTTTAACCGTACCGCTTATGGTAGTAATTGGGGAATCCAGCCCGCCCAAATCACGAGAAGAAATGAACGCTTTGATAGCCTTACCAGGAGTGAGAAGCGTTGTTATTCCTGGTTCTTTGGGACTGCATGAAGAATACCCAGCAGTTGTTTTAGAAGCAGTTCAAGATTTTTTGTTATCCCGATAAAATTCAATCCTCATACCAAGACGCAAAGAATCATTTTGCGCCTTGGTGCGAGATTAAAATTAGTTTAAGCTACTGCTGCTTCCCTACCTTGGCCGGGTTTTAGAAAACAAGCGGGAATCTTTTTCTTTTTTGAGGAAATTAAGAGAGCGGCGCAAACGTTTTTTTCCTTCTGCAAATCCAAATAAATTTGCATACTCAGACTTGGGATTTTCTGCAATATTTAAAGCCGTTTCTAAGTAAGATATGGCGAGATCCACTTCTTGATTAAATAGCTTATTTGTGTTACATTGGCAGCTTTCAGCGATGCGTCCCAAAGCTTCTTCTGCATTATAGCTAAACTCCGGTTTCTTCAAAGCTTCAATAAGCACCGGGACGGCTGTTGCTGCTTTTTCTCCCATGCTTCTCCATCAAAGTATATTTTTATGTGATGACTATCATAGATTTTCTCATATTGTCAAGCTACTAACCTGCAACTTACGGTAGAGTGGACTAGCTTAGATGCAATATTCCTATCAAGCTATGCCAACTTATAAATATTTATTACTTATTACAGATGCACAAAAATAAAGTGCTTCTTGATTAAATTATGTGATTATTTTGCTGAAACTCAAAATAACAGCAAGTTCGCACAAAAATATAAAAAGATTTATCATGGGCGATAATGATTATCCATAAGGTGAGACAAGAGGAATTTAGAGTATGGTGGCTGACGTAATCAACAATTCAGTTCCCGTTACTGTTCTTACAGGCTATTTGGGAGCAGGTAAAACGACTCTACTCAATCACATCCTCACCTACGAACACGGCAAAAAAGTTGCTGTGATTGTTAATGAATTTGGGGAAGTGGGTATTGATAATCAATTGATTATCGATGCAGATGAAGAAATATTTGAAATGAACAATGGCTGTATCTGTTGTACAGTACGCGGCGATTTAATTCGCATCATTGGCAATTTGATGAAGCGGCGCGATAAATTTGACCATTTAGTAATTGAAACAACTGGATTAGCCGATCCTGCACCAGTAATCCAGACGTTTTTTGTTGATGAAGATTTGCAAAGCCAACTGTCTTTAGATGCGGTGGTGACAGTTGTCGATGCCAAGCATATTTGGCAGCACTGGGATGCAGACGAAGCACAAGAACAGATTGCTTTTGCCGATGTAATTTTACTTAATAAAACAGATTTGGTAGCGCCAGAAGAGTTGAATGAATTGGAAAAACGGATTCGGGCGATGAATGCGATCGCAAAAATCTACCGTACCCAAAATTCTGAACTCGGAATGGATGCTTTATTAGGTGTAAAAGCCTTTGATTTAGAACGTGCATTAGAAATTGATCCAGATTTCTTAGGCGAAGATGCCCACGTACACGATGAAACTGTTTATTCTGTGGCTTTAGTAGAAGCAGGTGCAGTCGATGGAGAAAAATTAAACACTTGGCTTTCAGAATTACTGCGTACTCAAGGCCCCGATATTTTTCGGATGAAAGGCATTTTAAATATTGCTGGAGAAGATAATCGATTTGTATTCCAAGGAGTACACATGATATTTGATGGCAAACCCGATCGCCCCTGGAAACCAAGCGAAACCCCCAAAAACGAACTAGTATTCATCGGCCGCAACCTTGATGCAGCCCAACTCAAGCAAGATTTTCTCGCCTGTTTAGCTTAAATAGGGAGTGGGGAGTAGGGAGTAGGGAATTTACCATTCTCCATCCCCTATTCCCCATTCCCCACTCCCCCTTTACAAATATGAACTCCACAACCAGTAAATCTAAGGAATTTGAACAACACTATTCGGGGACACTTTCAGATTATGTAACTGCGATCGCTTGGTCGCCACTAGGAAAAACTTTAGCAGCAACTTCTGCCGCCGGGGAAGTAGTTCTGTGGAATGATGGCGAACTCACAACTTTACAAACTGGTAACGGTAAATCAGTAGATTGTCTCGCTTTTTCGCCAGATGGAAAATTTTTAGCCATTGGTGGACAAGATGGACAGGTGAAAATTTGGTACGACACTGAATTAATCGCCACATTGTCAAATGCCCCTGCATGGGTTGACAAGTTAGCTTGGAATTACACTAGTAACCAACTAGCTTTTAGTTTGGGGCGTTACGTTCAAGTTTGGGATGCAGATACTCGTGAAATTGTTGTAACGCTGAATTTCGACAACTCTTCAGTATTGGGTATAGATTGGCGCATTGACGGACAATACTTAGCGATTAGTGGTTACAAAGGAGTCAAGATTTGGCATAGTCAAAACTGGGATGAAGAACCATACAACCTAGATATGACTACTGTTAGTTTAGCTATGGCTTGGTCGCCCGATGGTAAATTCCTCGCTTCTGGCAACATGGATCGTAGTGTCACCGTTTTAGAATGGAACAATCCCGACCCTTGGGTAATGCGTGGCTTCCCTGGTAAAATTCGCCAATTGGCATGGTCAGAAGCTATGACGAAAGTGGGTGCGCCAATATTGGCATCTTCTAGCGTTGAAGGTATTGTGGTTTGGGAAAAGCTAGAGGATGATTCGTTAGGCTGGGAAGCACGAGTATTAACTAATCATGTGGGCGTGATCAATGCGATCGCCTTTGCACCTAAAAGCTTCCTTCTCGCTTCTGCTGCTGCTGATGGCTGGTTGTGTTTGTGGAACAAAGCTAAGGAAGTATCCCAAATTATCACAGGTGTCTCAGCAGGTTTTTCCACCCTCGCTTGGCATCCCCAAGGTAACTTACTGGCCGCAGGCGGTGAACAGGGCGAATTACTTGTATGGTCAAAGGTTTTGCGGGGTCAAGGATTCGGGCGTAGTTAAGCAATACTCAGTAACTAAAGTTGAACATGATCAAGTTATTAGCTATGCTATATCAGCAAAGGTCTCTTTGTGTAAATTTATGAACATAGTCAAACTGATTTTACTTGCCTGTCCCGCATTTTTGGTATCCATGCTGCTGGTAGTCAATCCAGCACACGCATCCAGCCTGAAATCTCCTTATGCTACCCAAATTATGACGGTAGTATCTACACAACAAATTCCTGATCTGGCAATACCACACTTGATTCAAACATCTAATCCGATTGTGGATCAACTTGGTTGCAATTGTGCCAACTGTGTTCAGTCTAAATTTCAGTTGCTACAAGGCAAGCTACCATCAGTAGGTTTTTAATAAACTTAGGAATTATGAATATTGTAGGGGCACAGCATTGCTGTGCCCTTATTAACTTTATGAGCTTTTTGTCCGTGGCGATCGCCCACAGCACACACTTGTTGCGGCATGATTATTTATGATATTCGCTAAAGGTTACGCCTGAAAAACGAAGTAGGGAAATTGTTAGGTGAATTCCTAAGTACGGAGAAAGCTGTTGGTAAGTTAGTAAAGTTGGTGCAATCGCCATCTGCACCCAAGCTGTTAAGCTCTTGTTAAAAGAGCTAGTCTGGGGATTAGAAAACTTGCTAGAGTGAACAGAGTTAGCCTTAATGTCTAATCCCCAAAACCTATACATCTCATGGATTTTGCTAATATTGCATCCCAGCTAAACGCTGGAACTATTTTGCCAGAGGGGATTGTTATTCTCACCCTCTTGGGGGTTTTGATTGTTGATTTGATTTTGGGGCGTACATCTGGACGCTGGATTGGATATCTAGCGATCGCAGGTTTATTTGCCTCGATTATCGCCCTATATTTTCAATGGGATTCTCCTAATCCCATTGGTTTTACTGGTAGCTTTAACAGTGATGACCTGAGTATCGTCTTTCGCGGTATTATTGCCTTGTCTGCGATCGCCACTATACTGATGTCAGTTCGCTACGTTGAACAGAGCGGCACTGCTTTAGGAGAATTTCTCGCTATTTTGCTGAGTGCTACTTTGGGGGGGATGTTTTTATCCGGGGCTAGTGAGTTGGTGATGATTTTCATCTCCTTAGAAACCCTGAGTATTTCCTCTTATCTGTTGACAGGTTATACCAAGCGCGACCCACGCTCTAATGAAGCGGCGCTGAAATACTTGTTAATTGGCGCTTCCAGCACAGCAGTATTTTTGTACGGTGTATCACTCCTGTATGGACTATCTGGAGGACAAACTGAACTAAGTGCGATCGCTAATGGCATTGCCACAGCTAAAGTCGGTCAATCTTTAGGTTTAGTGATTGCGTTGGTTTTTGCGATCGCAGGTATTGGCTTCAAAATCTCCGCAGCACCCTTCCACCAGTGGACACCAGACGTTTACGAAGGCGCTCCCACCCCAGTCATCGCCTTTTTATCTGTCGGTTCCAAAGCAGCTGGGTTTGCCCTAGCCATCCGCTTGTTGACAACAGCCTTCCCCCTTGTTGCTGAAGAGTGGAGGTTTGTCTTCACTGCTCTAGCCGTTCTGAGTATGATCTTGGGTAACGTAGTTGCCCTAGCCCAAACCAGTATGAAACGGATGCTAGCTTATTCATCTATTGCCCAAGCTGGGTTTGTGATGATTGGCTTAATTGCTGGTACACAAGCAGGCTATGCCAGTATGATATTCTACCTACTGGTTTACTTGTTCATGAACCTGTGCGGCTTTACCTGCATCATCCTGTTCTCACTGCGGACGGGAACTGACCAGATTGCTGAGTACTCTGGTTTATATCAGAAAGACCCACTCTTAACACTGGGGTTGAGTGTATCACTGCTTTCCTTGGGTGGTATTCCGCCATTGGCTGGGTTTTTCGGTAAGATTTACTTATTCTGGGCTGGTTGGCAAGCAGGTCTTTATTGGTTAGTCTTGCTGGGCTTAGTTACCACCGTCGTCTCTATCTACTACTACATTCGTGTAGTTAAGATGATGGTAGTTAAAGAACCCCATGAAATGTCCGATTCGGTGAAGAATTATCCACAAGTGCGTTGGGATTTGCCTGGACTAAGACCTTTGCAGGTCGGGTTGGTGGTAACATTAATTGCCACATCTATAGCAGGGATTTTGTCAAATCCATTGTTTACATTGGCGAATAATTCCATCTCCAATACCCCAATTTTGCAAGCAACAATCAACACTAATGTAAAAGCAGAAAATTCCCTGCTTTTACCAAAGTTAGATTCGGTTAGTCAGTCTCAACCCTCAGTTGATACCACTAAGATTTAACCGAGTCTCAACCAAACTTTTTACGTAAAGAAACGCCTGTCTGCTCAGTAGCAGACAGGCGTTTCTGATATCTTTTAACACAAATTCATACAGAATTGTTATTAGGTTGAGTTGAGTAACGAAACCCAACATTTTTGGTGCTAATAACTGATAATTATATTAATTTTTCGTAAAACTATTAAATTAGTAATTAAATTTTATGAGACTTAGTAAATAGGTATCTTAATTACAAACTCTGAACCTTCTCCTGGAGCAGAAAAACAGCTAATTTGTCCCTTATGTGTTTCAACTATAATCTGATAGCTTATAAATAGTCCTAATCCAGTACCTTTGCCCACAGCTTTAGTGGTAAAAAACGGATCAAAAAGCTTTGAGTGAACTTCTTGATTTATTCCCAAACCATTATCAGCAATACTAACAGTTATCCATTTTTCATCGATTAACTCAGTTTTAATTTCAATTTGGGGATTATTCTTTATAAGTGTTTGATTGTAAGTAGTTTTTGGATTGACTTTTGACCACTGATCATTGACCACCAAAGCCTCGAGCGCATCGATGGCATTAACAATAATATTCATAAATACCTGATTAAGTTGACCAGGGTAGCAAGTGACATTCGGTAATTGACTATATTTTTTGATGACTTTGATTTCTGGATATTCATGCCTAGATTGCAGCCGATGCTCCAAAATCATTAAAGTATTATCAATACCTTCATGGATATTAACTTGCTTAAGTTCTGCTTCATCCAGTCTGGAAAAGTTGCGTAGAGATTGAACAATTTCCTGAATACGCTCTGTTCCTACTTTCATTGACTGGAAGAGTTTACTTATATCTTGAATCAGAAAATCTAAGTCTATTTCTTCTACATATTTTTGGATTTCTAGAGGAGTATTTGAACAAAAACGTTGATAAATTTGCACCAACTTTAGTAGATCCTGACTATATTTCTGGGCGTAGTGAAGGTTTCCATGAATAAAACTGACGGGATTATTAATTTCATGGGCAATACCAGCGACCATCTGTCCTAAACTAGACATTTTCTCAGCTTGGATAAGCTGAGTTTGGGTAAGTTGTAATTTATTTAGTGTTTCTTGTAAAGCAGTTGTACGTTCCTCAACCCGAATTTCTAGCTCTTGATTTGCTTTCAAGAGTGCTTCCTCTGCCTGTTTACGTTTCTGAACTTCTTTTGCTAACTCATCAATTTTTTCGTTCAGGAGGACAAAATTACTGCTAGCTAAAGTTCTATTTTCCAAGCGTAAGAGAATTAAAGCTAAAGATTCAGGTGACCAAGGTTGAATAACTGCTCCTTGACTACGACATATTAACGTTTGTCCATCATTCTTTCGTAAAGTCAAGGAGCCAATAACCATTGCCCTGCTACTTGAACAAGCTTGCAGGTATCTTATAACATCATTAGCAGACTCAGCTACAAGTTCAAAGAGGGTTTTTCCACGCAGTTCTTGACGCCGTAACCCTAGCATATCTGCTACTGGTTGATTGGTAGCTAACACCTGACCATCACTACTCACTAAAAGTAAAGGTTCTGGTAAAACTCTAGCAAGTTCAAGAAATTGTTCAGGAGTCATGGGCTTCCAATTTCACCGTTCGGCTCTACTTTACATATCTGCGCTCAAGCTTATATCTTGAGGCTAGTTTAGTGGTGAAGGGTTTACACAGATTCTAGTCCTTTAAAGTATTCTCGACCTTCTGCATCTTCTGCCTCTTCTGTAAGTTTTAAGTAAATAATAACTCTACATCCAGAAGCACCCTGCGCTATGGTTTCTTGCAATTCTACTTTCGCATATCCCAGATTATTAGCTGCGATCGTTCCAAAAACGTTTGAAGTCATCATACACATGGCAGGGCGATTAATCACTTTTTCGGCAAATGGGCAGATGCGGTTGCCAAAGATAATTTTTTCATCATCCTGCTCAATGACATAAAAATCACCCTGGATTCGTTTTTTTAAATCAACCAAGACATCAGCTAGCTGCTGACGCGAAAGATTTGAGACTTCTAAGGCAGATTTGTAATCTTGGTTTAGCTGCCTAGCCATCCTTTCACCAACTACACTAATAAATCCAGAAGCTTCTTCTAAGCCAACTACGTCCTGTAAAGTACCAGATAATTCTCTGATTAATGTACGTAGAAATATATCGCGTTCTAAAGAAACATTAAGTGTAGCCATTGAGCCGTTAAGTACATTGGTCATAAATTTTGAAGACACAATTTTGGAAGTACAGTTCTAGAGTTCCCCAAAATACATCTAAAATAACTGCTTAATTTCCTTTGTCAAAGAATTTCATGCTTGCTTTTATCCGCTTGCTCACAATCAGGGTCAAAGTTTGCTATTTTTCATATATGAGTTTTGCCGCAAACTGTAATTAATTACGAATTATAAATCAAAAATCATTTGGTAACTATGAACTGCAACCACATTGAACATTTATTTTTATTAAAATTAACTTGAATAATTAGTATATTTACTACCTTAACAAATTGGAATTGTGATTATAAACTCCGAACCTTCTCCCAATACAGAATTTACTCTAAAAGTTCCTTTATGTTTTTGGACAATAATTTGATAGGCGATTGATAATCCTAATCCTGTCCCTTTTCCTACAGGTTTGGTTGTGAATAAATGGTCAAATATTTTTTGCTGAACATCAGCCGATATTCCTACACCATTATCTTGAATCCGAATCAATGCGTGATTTGTATCTTCAATTAGATTAGTATGAATTGTAATTTGATTTGGATTTGCCTTAATTTTTTCAAAACTTAGTCCAGAGTTAGACTCTTCTAAAGCATCAATAGCATTTGCCAATAAATTCATAAATACCTGATTCAGTTGTCCTGGAAAACATTTGATTGGAGGAAATTCGCCATAATGTTTAACTACTTGAATATCAGGACGAATCTTATTAGCTTTCAAACGGTGCTTGAGAATGATGAGAGTGCTATCAATACCTTCATGAAGGTTAAAAAAAACTTTTTGTTCTGTATCTGCTCTAGAGAAAATTCGCAAGCTACCGCTAAGGCTACAAATACGATCTGTACCTTCTTTCATCGAGGAAATTAGTTTAGGTAAGTCCTCGCATATATATTCGAGGTCAATCAATTTGATTGTTTTTTGAATTTCCTGAGATGCTTTGGGATAGGTCTGCTGATAAAGGTTTATCAGATGTAATAAATTTTCAATATACTCTTGAGCTGGAGTCAGATTACCTGCTATAAAGCTAACTGGATTGTTAATTTCATGGGCTACATCTGCAACAAGACTTCCCAAGCCAGACATCTTATTCTGCATTATCTGAAGATTAAGAAGCATCATTTCTAGTTCCTGGCTTCTTTCTTCTAAGTTATTTTGATATTCCTTTAATTCCTCAATTACTGTTTTAAGCAAAGATTCTTTTTTTTGATTTATATCTTCAAGTTTTATCCGGTCTGATTCAGAACGTTCCAATTGCTTTTGGATAATTCTATTTGCTTTTTTTAGTTCCTTAATTTGTTGTTGATAATCCTCAATTTTCATCAGCTTTTACCGATTTTCCAAAATTAAAGTAACAAAAGTTTCATTGTGAAATTGCGTTTGGCTAATTCGATCTATAGGAGCAATTTCTCCGTAAGAATAAAATCCACAGGCAGGTAAATGGCCAGTTAGAGAAAGTTTGGTATTCTGATACTCCTCTTGCGCCCTCGTGCCAAGTATTTGCCGACGAGCTACACATGAAAAAAATAACACAGCACTCGGTTCTGTGCCTAAATAGTTATCCAAGGCATTCATAAATGATGATTTGGAAGCTGCCAAAATATCTTCATAAGCTGCTTCTGAAATTTGAATAACTGCTTGATCGGGAATATCTCCAAAAAAGGTTATGCTACCAGATTCTTGGTTATAACTAATAGGTGCTCTTATATAAAAATTTTTTCCATTCTGATCAAACACTGCTAGCGGATACTCCATCGAAGGAGGAAGTAAACCAAGATAATGATGATAAAAATCTAAAGCTGGCTTACCATCTATTTCATAGAGTATGTTCTTATCCACTTTAGTTACTTTACTTATTTGGCCAATAGGATGCCAACCACTTGCAACAGCGTGGGAAAACAATATTGTGCCGGAAAAAATTAGAATTGGTATAGAATCACTTAATACTTCTGTTTGAAAAAATTGATATGTATTTTGATATCTTGACTGATCGCCTGCCAAACCACCGAATATTGGCACATCTTGCCCAAGAGCTAGTTTTAAGCCATTCAATATAGACACACCACTAGTTGTGAGGCTCTCTGGATGAGTTAAGCATAGCTTTGGCTTGGCGGTACTTTTTGCTTTGGCTTCCTCCACAGCTTGTTTAGTTGCAGTAATTGGATCGCCTGAAACTTTGCGTCCAACTCCTGCATAAATTTCAACTTCGTCTGAGCAAAATAACATTAAGGTGATTGAGTCCTGCTGAAACTCTAAAACGGAAGAAATTTCTCCATCTGTTGTCCCACCAATCAACTCAATTCCTGGAAAAGCCTGATGGATTTTCTGCAAAATTAGAGAATGTTCAAAGTCAATTGCAGCAAAAAGAATTCCAGCTTTTGGTATATCTCCTGCAAGAGAACTGACACATTGCTGAATAACTTCTTCAACTGCTGATAGAGAATCTGGATCGTTACTGTGACCAACTACTGCCTTAAACATAAATTTATCTGTATGAATAGATGGAGAATTATTTTTGCAATGATTTTCAAATGGGAAGCTTAATGATGAACTCTGAACCTTGTCCTGGTGCTGAACTTACTTCTAGAGTTCCTCCATGTTTCTCGACAATAATTTGACGAGCAATTGACAACCCTAATCCTGTACCTTGGCCCACAGGCTTGGTTGTGAATAAATGATCAAAGATTTTTTTCTGGACATCAGGTGACATTCCTACGCCATTATCTTTAATCCGAATCAAAATATGTTTTTTGTTTTCAGTAAGACTAGTCTGAATCAAAACTTGATTGGGATTTGCTTCAATTTCAATATAGGTGCGCCCTACATTAGACTCCTCTAAAGCATCAATAGCATTAGCTAATAAATTCATAAATACCTGATTTAGTTGTCCGATAAAGCATTCTATTTCTGGCAAATTATCGTAATCTCTAATTACTTGAATATTGGGATGATCCTCAGATGCTTTTAAGCGATGTTTTAGAATCATAATTGTGCTGTCAATGCCATCATGAATGTTGCAAGAAACCTTGCGATCGCTATCTGCTCGAGAAAAGTTTCTCAGACTGATACTAATGTCGCGAATGCGCTGAACACCCTCTTTCATTGAGGAAATTAAGTTAGGTAGATCAGCAAGCATATACTTCAAATCTATTCCTGCAATTTCCTCTTTAATTTCTGTAACTGGATTAGGATAATGCTGCTGATAGAGGTTAATGATATTAATCATGTCTTGAAAATATGCTGAAGCATGTTGGAGATTCCCATGAATAAAACTAACAGGATTATTAATTTCATGAGCAACTCCTGCTACTAATTCACCAAGGGCAGACATTTTTTCTGTTTGTACAAGCTGAAGTTGAGACTCTTGTAAGTCTTTTAATGCCCTAGACAAAGCTGCTGTCCTTTCTATAACTCGCTTTTCTAAATTTTTCGTGAGATTTCGTAATTGAAGATGGGTTTTAATTCTAGCTAATAACTCTTCTTCATGAAAAGGCTTGGTAATGTAATCAACTGCCCCTATATTTAGACCTTTTACCTTACTGTCAGTATCAGAATCTGCCGTCATAAAAATTACCGGAATATCACAAGTAGCTGAGTTTTGTTTCAGTCTTTTGCAGGTTTCAAACCCATCTATACCCGGCATCACTACATCTAATAGAATCAAATCAGGGGGGTTATATTCAACTTGCTTTATTGCACTTTCTCCATTATTTTCTGTAGTAACGTTAAACCCTACATTAGTTAATGTGTTAAAGACAATTTCTAAATTTGTAGTAGTATCATCTACCACTAAAATGAAACTATCTTCTGGTAAATGAAGCGTTTTTATATCTGTCTTGTAATTCATGTATTTAACTGAATTTAATTCCTTGTTACTTATTCACTATTGGCTGTGCAATCGCAGCTAAGTCACCTTTGTTTTGTTGGCGGGCTGACTGATAAATTTAGAGCCTAACAATCCTATAGTTCCCAAAAACTCTGACAACAGCAACATTCTCACACTAAATTGCTCTATGCGACCACAGGAGCGATCGCTACAGTATGAAAATGAACCCTAATCTTCCTTCATCTTGACTACACCTGAATATCCTCTTTCATGAAAGTGATTGGTTTTAAATTAGTCATTATTACCCTTGTTTTTTGAAAAAAGTAGTGTTAATGCAGCAAAATATTGCTACTGAAGAATCTTTTTAATGAAAGCGATCGTTATGAATTTAGTTATTAATACTCTTGTTGTTTCAGACAATTAGTGTTTATTTTGTAAAAATAAAATTACTCCTGTTAACTTCTCACTGATTTTGTAAGTTTATTATCTGTATTTATCCTGAACACGTATTTACGTAAATATTATTTTTTTATTAAAAAATAATTCAGTATGATTTCGGTTATCTTTTTGAAGAAATGAAATCACAATAATCAGTTAAGTATTGGAAATTTTATATATTTTTAAATATCAAGATTTTGGCGTAAATATAATTTGCATCAAAAGGAAAAACATGGTGTTTAAAATTTTATTTCCAAAAATTGATGTTGTAAATCTTGAATAAATATATTGATTATGGAAAAATTAATTTCTTTAGATTTATACTGCCCTTTTTCGTCACAAATTAATAAAAATATTGATTTTCTGGAAGAGTATAGTCTTGAATGGGTACTTGGTTTCAATCTACTGGCAAATGAATCATCTTATCAGCGTTTCTGCAAGTCAAACTTTTTCTTGATGGCAGCTACTACTTATCCCTATTGCAACTTTCAAGAACTGAAGATAGCAAATGACTGGTTGAGTTGGCTATTTATTTGGGATGATCAATGCGATCTATCAGAGTTGAAAACAAAACCTGAATCTCTAAAAGCTATTCACAAGAGATTTCTAGAAATCTTGAATGGAGCAGAAGTTACAAGCTACGATATACCTCTTAGTCGCGCTTTAAGTAACTTACGAGAACGGATGCTTGAAAAAGCAAGCCTGAAATGGTTAAATTACTTTATCTGCGGCTTTGAGAAATATTTACACGGTTGTTTTGAGGAAGCAAATAACCGTGTAGATGGAATTGTACCCGATACCGACACTTATATTGCAATGCGTAGGTTAAGCGCAGGTGCAGATGTTGCCTTGCCATTAATTGAACTTTGTGATCAGTTGATAATTCCTGATTTTTTACGAAAACAGGATATTTTTAAACAACTTAATGAGATTACAAACAACCTTCTAGGCTGGTCTAATGATATCTTCTCATTGTCTAGAGAATTAGCAACTGGCCATGTTCATAATTTAGTATTTGTACTCCATTACCAACACAAAATTTCTTTAGAAGAAGCAATGAAGCTTGCTATGAGAATGCACGATAATGAAATCCAAAAATTGGTAGATTTGGAAGCAAATATTCCATCCTTTGGAAAAGAAATAGATCCTGAATTGGCAAAATATATATTAGGAATTCATGCTTGGATACGTGGTAACCTCGATTGGTATTCCTTCACTGCTCGCTACAAAACTGTAGAAATGCTGGAGCTAGCTTAATTTTAATAAAATAGTATAGCTTACAAATAAAAAAGAAAAGTTAGATTGACTCTATCCTTCCTTCATAAGCTCCAATCAATACAACTATGTTGATTATATTGATTGGGATTTTAAGTTTTGAAGCTTCATTATAAAACCTCATTTTAATACCATAGCAGAAAGAAGCAGTATAACTGTTATGTGATGACATTACCCCTTTCGATTAAATGCAACTACCCAATCTTCTGCAAACCCCTTCTTTTCTCCAAAAGCTTCAATGGGTTGCTGATCCTGTTCGGTATATGGAAAAAGCTGCTCAACAGTATCCCGACATTTTTACTGGTAAGATAATTGGTTTTGGAGATACTGTAGTATTCGTTAACCATCCCCAAGCAATTCAGGAAATTTTAACCAATGATAGAAATAAATTTGCTGCTGTTGGCAAGATGAACAAAATTGGGGAACCCTTAGTAGGGGAATATTCAGTTGCCTTACTAGAGGGTACTCGTCACAAACAACAGCGACAACTTGTGACGCCTGCTTTTCATGGAGAGCGAATGCAGGTCTATGGTCAAAGGATTTGTGGTCTGTGTACAAAGGTTTTTAATCAGTTACCACTAAATCAGCGCTTCTTGGCTCGGAACTTAACACAAGATCTAACCTTACAAGTCATTTTACAGGTTGTCTTGGGCTTGAATGAAGGAGAAAAACTTCAAAAACTTAAGCATCTATTGCCGCAGATGTTAGATATTTTTCAGTCACCTTTGAGTTCTAGTTTATTGTTTTTCTCATTCTTGCAAAAGGATTTAGGAGCTTGGAGTCCTTGGGGAAAGTTTCTGCGTGATCGCCAGCAAATTGATAAATTGATCTATGCTGAAATTAGCGAACGCAGGGAGCAAAATGATTCAGACCGCAACGATATCTTATCCATGCTGATATCAGCACAGGATGACACTGGTCAATCGATGACAGATCAGGAGTTGCGCGATCAGTTGATGACTCTAATCGTTGCTGGATATGAAACTACAGCAACAGCAATAGCTTGGGGATTGTATTGGATTCATCAAAAGCCCCTAATTCGTGAAAAGCTACTTCAGGAACTGGATACCCTTGGTGATTCTCCAGATCCCATGAGCATTTACCGACTGCCATATCTAAGTGCTGTCTGCAATGAAACCTTGCGAATTCACCCTGTTGTCATGTTCTCTTTTCCCAGAGTAGTACAAGAACCTGCCAAACTGTTGGGACATTCTTTAGAGTCTGGGACTGTACTGCTTCCTAACATTTATCTAACTCATCAGCGTGAAGACTTATATCCCCAACCGAAGGAGTTTCAACCAGAGCGCTTTTTAGAACGGCAATTTTCTCCTTATGAATTTTTGCCTTTTGGTGGCGGTGTCCGTCGCTGTATTGGCGAAGCTTTGGCTATATTTCAAATGAAGCTAGTATTAGCAACTATTCTGTCACGCTATCAATTAGAGCTAGTTGATCGACAAAGAGAACTGCCTCAGCGTCGAGGTTTTACCCTTGCGCCAGCCACTGGAGTCAAGATGGTAATTAAAGGGCAACGTGCGCCTCAACAAGAGGCAGTTTTTGCTCCCTTCCCCTTACTTCCTGCATCTTAATTGACTTCCGCTTTGCAATATTAGTGGTCTATTGCATTAATTTCGCAGGGTTGTAGAGACACGAAATTTCGCGTCTCTACAGGGTTTTGGTAACAAACTAATCAATCAGAACTTGTGGGACAGACCACTAAATATTTGACTGTTGCATTGGTATCTCAATCACAAACTCAGTCCCTTCTCCTAATGTGGAATCACAGGTTAAACTACCCTTGTGTTTGTCCACAATAATTTGATAGCTAATCGATAACCCCAAACCCGTGCCACTTCCTATCGGCTTTGTGGTAAAAAATGGGTCAAATATTTTCTGCTGCACCGCTTTCGTCATTCCAGAACCGTTATCGCCAATCCTAATTATCGCCGTATTAGAATCTGTTAGTTCAGTAAAGATGTGAATTTGTTTTACTTTACAAAAAGCTACTGACGCATCTATATCCTTTTTTATTTGTTCTTTGTCATTTGCTAATGATGGATGATCGATAACAAATGAATCTTCTAAAGCATCAATTGCATTACTCAGGATATTCATAAACACCTGATTTAGTTGACCAGGATAACAAATAACTTCCGGTAATTTTCCGTATTCTTTGATAACTTCAATTGCAGGAAGACCGCTCTTTTCTTTAAGGCGATGTTGTAAAATCATTAAAGTATTGTTTATTCCCTCATGAACATTTACAGGCTTCATCTCAGATTCATCTAAGCGAGAAAAGTTGCGTAAGCCTAAAACAATATCCCTTATCCGCGAACTCCCCACTTTCATTGAATCTAAAATCTTTGGCAAGTCTTTTACTAGAAAATCTATGTCAATCTCCTCAGCTTTATCCTCAACTAAGGGCGAAGTTTGGGGATATTCTTGCTGATAGACAGCTACTAAATCTAGTAGGTCTTGTACGTACTCACTAGCATGATTAATATTGCCATGAATAAAGTTAATAGGGTTATTGATTTCATGAGCAATTCCTGCGACCATTTCTCCCAAAGAAGACATTTTTTCGCTTTGAATCAATTGGATTTGGGTACGTTGCAATTCCTGTAGAGTTTCTTGTAAACAGTGATTTTTGTCGTTGAGTTCCTGCGTTCTTTCCTGGACTTTTTCTTCTAAAGTATGGTTGTAATCTTCTAAACTTGCTTTAGCTTGTGCCAAATTTTTGTAAAGGATAGCATTCTCTAGAGATATTGCTGCTTGAGTTGTGAGGAGTTTGAGAACTTCTACGCGATCGCTTGTAAATGCTCCTGTAGTCAGATGATTTTCTAGGTAAAGAATCCCAATTAATTTACCTTGATTTTGAAGAGGTATAGATAACAAACTTTTAGGGTCTTCAGTAAGAATGTAGCTATCACCTGCTAAAAAAGGAATAGTACTTATATCATCAATAACCAGGATTTCTCTGGAGCGTTTAACATAGTTAATTAAAGTAATAGGAACATCGTAGCTTAACTCAAGGCAAGTTGATGGAAACTCAGTGTAGGTACGATCAAAATGCGAATTTGAACACACCACTGTGACAGTTAATGCTAAGTTATCACCTTCACTCAAAATTAAAGCGCATTTAGAGGCTCCTGCATTCTCCATAACAACTTCCATTAAAGTAGAAAGTAGTGGTTCAAGCTCGATTTCCCCAGAGAGGGCTTGAGATGCTTTAATGAATGCGGCTAAATCCAGAGAGTTAGAAATACTTCTCTTCGAGCTAATAACAGTTTGTTGATTACTTAAGGTAGGTAAAGCTGATATAGAGATGTTATTTACAGAAGTGGTTTCATCGCTAGGATGGATACTCACTTTTTCTTGCTGGAGTATAGAAGTAAGTAATTGGGGATAACGTTTTGTTAAATCGTTAACTTTGGCTAACGCTCCCCAATGAATGTAGCCATAATAGGCATCAGTTAGGTAGGTTTGGGCGATCTTCTGTTTGCCCCGTTCTAGATAAAATTTAGCGGCAAGTTCATTGGCAAGAGCTTCTTCGTTGATGTACTCATATTCTTTAGCAAAGGCGATCGCGCGATCGTAATTATCCATTGCCTCTATATATTGATTGAGAACTCGATGCCGTTCTGCCTCAACTAAATAAAACTTATGCAAATAATTCATCGGGGCATAAGTTGACCAGTGCTGCATCTTTTCTTGATTGACAGCAACCTTATTTAAGATTTGTTTTTGTTCAGATTTCTCAACATCAAAATAAACTGCCAGTCTAGCTAGTGAATCATAAAAATGGAATATAGGAAAAACTAACTGTCCTATCCCACCATGCAAATAATTTTCTGCCAAGTTAGCATTTTCAACTGCTTGAGGGTATTTCTGAAATAGGCAACAGAGATGCAGTTTAGTTGAATACAAATATAACAGTCCCATGCCGTCGTTTGCTTCCAGGTGAGTCGGCAACATTTTCTCTTCATCGTAGGCTTCACCAATTAAAAGATGCGGATTTTCCGTAGTACCTATCAAGTTCAAGACACTCTGCCGATAAATCGCGCTCCAGTTAAATACTGTTTCTTGCTTGATTTGACCGATGGCACTGTTGTAAATTGCCATCTCCTGTTCCAGTCCGGTCAGTTCTCTACTGACAAAATATGAACAGTAGCAATAAACATTAAGAGCATAGGCTGCATATTCTAAATCTCCCGTTTCTAGTCCAGCAGAGTATGCTTCCAGCAAAGGTTTTAAGTTTTCCTTGGCATGTTCCTTCCAATGCCGGATAGCAGCATTAAATACCTCTATGACCTTAGCTTTGACTTCTTTAGCATTAAAGCGAGTTAACAAACTTGCAGCCAGTTTTCCAAATTGATAGCCAAACTCAATATCTCCTACTACCCCGCAGAGTATTACCCCATAAGCTACATAGGCATAGGCTGATAAGGAAGTGTTACCGTATTTAAGTGATAAATTAATCTGTTTAAAAGCAAACAAGGGATAAAGTACAGGAAAAGCTTGATAGGCATGACCAAGGGCGCTTGATAGAATACGCATAGATGCTAAAGCTTGCTCTTGTGTCATTTCAGGCAGGTCAACTAAACCCTCAATATGCCTGCCGCTAAGATTTAATGTTAACTCTGCCATTGCTAGCTGAATATCTGACTGGCTTGGATGCTCAGGAAACTCCACTCCCAAAAGTTGCAAAAAGGTTAGGGCAGTATTCACAGCCTTCAGTGCTTGGTTCTGTGCCCCATAAGCCTGAATTTTGACTTCATAAACTTTTACTTTTTCTAGCAGTGGTTTGCGTACCAACACCACCTCTGCCAATTCCTCCATCTGTTCAAAGTTGCCAGCTAGGTATGCTGCCTCTGTCGCAGTTTCATATAAAGCCAGGGTGAGATCATGTTTCATTTCCCAACTATCACCTGCCAGCAGTTTGATGCCAATAGTTAAATACTTAACGGCCGCAGGATAAGCTGTAGATGCTAAAGCTTTACGTCCAGCAACTAGATTCATTTGGGCCAGTTCATATCGTTTAGCTTGAGGGGAGACAAATTCTACTGCGATATTAAACTGATTGACAAGCTCAAAAATCCTTTCTTCTTGTTCTGCAACTGGAATATTATTCAATAAAAGTAGCCCAATTTTTAAGTGAATTGGCTTTTTTTGTTCTTCGTGAATCAAAGAATAGGCGGCTTGCTGTACTCGATCGTGTACGAATTTATATTTAGGTAGCTGTAAATTAGAAATTGAAAATTGTGTAGATTCTATCCCATCAACAATTAAGTCTTGATCAGTATTATCTCTCGAAAATATGTTGTAATTTTCAGTTTGTGGTAAAACTAGCCCATCAATTAATGCTTGCCACAAGTCTGATGCTGTATCTACTATAGATTTTTCATTGGCGATCGCCAGAGTTTTTAAGTCAAATTCATTACCAATACACGCAGCAACTTTCAAAACTTTTTGGGTATATATTGGCAATTTCTCTATTTGTAGAGTGATAAATTTTACAACGTCATCTGTAAGAGCCAATTCTTGGACTTGGAAAATATCATACTGCCAATAACCAACATCAAAGTTTAATACAATTAGCCCATTATCATGTAAAGACTTAAGAAATTGAACGCAAAAGAATGGGTTGCCTTTAGTTTTGGCAAATACCATCTGAGTGAGAGGAAGTGCAACTCCTTCAGAACAATGCAGAGTATCAGCAATTAGATGATTTAAATCACCCTGATTTAAGGGTGCGAGGGCGATCGTATTAATAGTTGCTCCTGCTTTTTGAATTTCTTTTAGTGTCAAAGAAAGCGGATGTGCCTTAGAAACTTCATTATCTCGAAAAGAACCAACTAACAGTAATCCTCCCTTATTTTCATACATCTGTTCTGTCTCTTCTGAAGCATAAGACAACTTACTTTCACACATTAATAACTGAATTAATTTCAAAGATGCCGTATCTGCCCACTGCAAGTCATCGAGAAATAAAACCAGGGGATGTTCTTTCGTTGTAAATATTTGGATGAATTTTTGAAACAATAAATTGAAGCGATTCTGGGCAGCACTGCCAGATAGTTCTGTAACCGGAGGTTGCTTACCAATAATCTGTTCTAGCTCAGGAAGTACATCAATAATCACCCGAGTTTGTGTACCCAACTTCAAGAGAATTTTGGCTTTCCATTGTTGAATTTGGGCATCATTTTGTGAGAGCAGTTGTCCAATTAAGTCTCGAAAAGCTTGCACCAATCCTGACAAAGGAATGTCACGTTGAAACTGGTCAAATTTCCCTTTGATGAAGTAACTACGCTGACGCACAATAGGTTTGTGGATTTCATTGACTACAGCAGTTTTGCCAATGCCAGAGAAACCCTTGACTAATATCATTTCTGTTGCGCCTTCTGTCACACGCTTAAAAGCTGCGAGTAGGGTTTCAACTTCACTTTGGCGACCATAAAGTTTTTCAGAAATTACAAAACGGTCTGAAATATCTCTTGCACCTAATTCAAAGGGTGTAATATTTCCTCTTTCTTGCCATTGGTTTTGGCACACCTGCAAGTCATGCTTTAACCCCAAAGCACTCTGATAGCGGTCTTCGGCATTTTTTGCCATCAGCTTGCTGATAATATCAGACAAAATTGGTGGAATATTAGAGTTAATCCGACTGGCTTTTAGCGGTTGTTTGGCAATGTGAGAGTAAATTAACTCCATCGGATCTTTTGTTGTGAAGGGTAACTGTCCGGTGAGGAGTTGAAAGAAGGTGACACCGAGGGAATAAAAATCAGTGCGATAGTCAATACCTCGGTTCATCCTTCCGGTTTGTTCTGGAGAAATGTAAGCTAGGGTACCTTCTAATACGTTGGGATTCGTGAGAAATTGAATTTCTCTTGGTAGGAGAGTGGCAATACTAAAATCGATGAGTTTTATTTCATCTGTGGTAGGGTTTATCAGAATGTTGGCAGGCTTGATATCTTTATGAATAATCCGTAGGCGTAGCTCGCCTTCTCTACGAGACGCTCCGCGAAAGGTATCGCAGTGTAGTCCTTCAAGGATAGAAGCAATTTTAATAGCAATAGGGAAAAACTCATTAAGGGAAAGCCAGTTTTCCTTCTTTTCTTTATCCTCTACTCGCCAGTCTTGCAAGGAAATACCACCAAAATCTTCCATCACTAGGACGTAGCTGTTACGGTAGTTTTCTAAGCTATAGGTTTTGACTATGCCAGGAAGATCAAGGTTTTTAGTGATGATATATTGATTGCGGAACTGGGCGATTTCGCTGAACGTAGGATATTCATTCCGCATCAATTTGAGAACGACTGGTTTTTGATCTTGTTCTCTAATGCCCCGATAAACTAGGGTTTTACTACCTGAGTAGATTTGCTCGGTGATACGATAGCCAGGAAATGCAGTTAATGTATTTAATGCTACTGACATTACGGGGTATGCTCATAATTCTTGTTTATATGGTTTAGTATTCCCCTGCGAAGGCTATGTATATCATGAAATAGGCATTTTATTTAAACAAATAAAATTTAAACATATCCTTTTTTAGTAAATATTTCATATTGAACTATGTGATTATGCTTTGATTTTTTAACAAAATTATGTGCTGTAGGGTGCTTTATGGATTTCATCCTAACGCAGCATTCGTAAGGATTTAGTGCCGTACTCTCGCAGCTACACACCTAAATACAGCATGGTCTATTTACGTACTTTACCGCCGTAGGCATCGCAGTGATAATTCAGAAAAGCTTGAAATAACCTCAAGCTCGTTAATTCACATAATTCACATAACGATGCATTTATACAGTGCGTAAGTCCTACAAATAAAAAAAGCCTGCCGTTCTTCTTAGATTAAGAGCAAACTGCGGCAGGTTTTGTGGGTATTGGGCTGCTTTTCTAGACTGTCAACCTCTTCTACCAAGACGCTGTTCGCGTTCTGGGAATTCAAAATTCAAAATTTCTAGAAGTGCAGATAATTGCTAGTTATGTTTTCCTGCTTTTGAATTTTGTTTTCAACGATGATTTGTCAACATAAGTATTTTTGAACTAACTATTTTTACCCGCTTTTAATCGGACACCCGTATTATAAACGGGGTATTTTTAGCTGCGATAATAATAATGAGTACAAATGCTACTTTATTTTTTGTTTAATAAAGGTCACAACCTGAGTAAGCTGTTTCTTCAAGCCATCGATTTCAGCTTGCATTTTGACAATTTTCTCATTTAATGCACTAATTTCTGCATCAGAGGCTCCTCCAGCAGTAGGAGTTGCGTTGCTTGCCGCCGTAGGCATCGCAGTATTTGCAGCAGTAGGAGTTGCGTTACTTGCCGCCGTAGGCATTGCAGTATTTGCAGCAGTAGGAGTTGCTGTAGCAGTGGTTACACCAGAAGTTGCAACTGTGCCATTTTTGACACTAGCGGCTCCTACTGGTACTAGTTCTGGGCGTGGCAGTTTCGCCTTGGTCATAGCTAACTTAATTGCGTTAATTAGTTGCTTCTGATCAAAAGGCTTACCCAGAAATTCAAAGTATTCAAAGGGTTCTGTGATTTTCTCAGTCACCTCTTCCTTGCGACCAGACATGATCACTAAAGGAATTTTTCTTAATTCAGGATCGGCTTGAACTTTCTGGAAAACTTCCCAGCCACTCATTTTAGGCAACAGGAAATCCAGCATAATCAGGCTGAGTTTTTCCTGAAGAATGAAATTTAGTCCTTCCAAACCATCTTTTGCTTCCAGTACCTCAAAATTGCCCGGAGGCAACATTTCTCGTACTTTTACCCTGACAACTGTAGTGTCATCGATAACTAAAATCTTGTTGCTTGCCACGACTGTTTGCTCTAACAGAAACTTTAAGTGTAAATAGCGGCTTTGCCGATTGTCATTGAGAATTCCCCCACTATATACAAAATTTTTAGCAATTGGGGGATAGTATATTTCGGTATAAATGACATTCCTAGAGGTATTTTGCAAAACTTTTGCTTCTGCTATTTTCAATTTGTGTCATGGTGATATTTAAGGCTCTGGCTCTGTTCTAGGGGATAAGGGACATGCTGATACTGAGACATGGGGACTTGATGAAGAGCATCCTCGTGTCTATTCTTATCTATCATTTGTTAATTAACAGACTATCAGCCTATATCCGTATTTTGCTTAGATGTCTATAGGACTCGTATTTGATTTTTACAAAAAATCAGTACACCCCAAAAAGGCTTCTTCCCTATTCCCTAGCTAAACAAATAATTTCAAAATCAAAACGGACTACTATATGATTTCGTCACAACGAGCCGAACTAAAGTCTGAAATTACGGCAATGCCTAGCTGGTTACGTCGTCCTATTGGCAAAGCCAGTGAAATCTCTACCGTACAACGTATTATTAAGCAGCGCCAAATTCACACGATTTGCGAAGAAGGGCGCTGTCCCAACCGGGGCGAGTGTTATGCCCAAAAAACTGCAACTTTTTTACTGATGGGGCCTATTTGTACACGCTCTTGTGCTTTCTGTCAAGTAGATAAAGGTCATGCACCGATGCCTCTTGATTTAGAGGAACCTCAAAAGGTAGCCCAAGCGGTGCAGCTTTTGGGATTGCGTTATGTAGTGCTGACTTCTGTAGCCCGTGATGACTTGCCCGATCAGGGTGCAGGGCACTTTGTGGAGACGATCGCGACTATCCGCCAATTGAACCCAGAGACTCAAATTGAAGTGCTGACCCCTGATTTTTGGGGTGGTGCTGGTGTTGGGGAATCAGGTCAACGCCAGCGAATAGCCATGATTGTAAAAGCCAAACCAGCTTGTTTCAATCACAATATCGAGACAGTAAAACGGTTAACTGGGCCAGTGCGCCGGGGAGCCAAATACGATCGCTCCCTTTCGGTACTAGCTATGGTCAAAGAAATCGATCCGACAATTCCCACCAAATCAGGTTTGATGCTGGGACATGGAGAAACACTTGATGAAGTCGTTGAAGCAATGGCTGATCTAAGGGCTGTGGGGTGCGATCGCTTGACTATGGGGCAGTATATGCGCCCATCTTTAGAACATCTGCCAGTCCAAAAATATTGGACTCCAGAGGAATTCCATCGACTCGGCAGATTAGCATGGGAAATGGGATTCAACCATGTTCGTTCTGGGCCTCTGGTTCGCAGTTCCTATCATGCTGGAGAGGAGGGAGTGGGGAGTTGGGGATGAGGGAGCAGGGGGAGCAGGGGAGGCAGGGGAAGAAATAACCAATGCCCAATGCCTAATTCCCAATTCCCAATGCCCAATTCTTAACTTCACACAAATATTCTTAAAGAATTTGAATATTTGGTACACCAGTTTGGTATTTCTTAAAAAGTCATGACATAAGGAGAATCGCATTATGACTGCTAAAAACAAAGATTTACCAGTTGCCGACAGTGGAGCTAAACCTCCCTACGCCTATCGCACAGGCTGGGCACTGTTCTTGTTAGCTATCAATTTCCTGGTAGCAGCCTGGTATTTCCACATTATTGAATAATTAGAAGTGGAATGGTGCTGCTCAAATCGTTCCTTTGAATAAACCTTTGGGACGAATGAGCAGCACCAAAATCATGATGAACAGTGCTACACCCTGTTTATACTGCGAACCCAGCCAAGGAGTGCTGATTTCCTGGACGATACCAATGATAAAAGCTGCTGCGATCGCACCGTAAGGGTTGCCAATCCCACCAAGAATTACTGAAGCAAATAATGGTAAAATTAAGAACCATCCCATATTCGGTCGAACGGCTGTAATCAATCCATACATACTGCCGCCCAAGGATGTAAGACTGCCAGCAATTACCCAAGTCCATAAAATTACACGGTCAACATTGATACCGGAAACCCTAGCTAAGTCTAGATCGTCAGCAACTGCTCGCATCGCTTTACCAATTTTGGTATTTTGCAGCAGGTAATGCAGTGCCAAAATTGCTAATACCGCCAAACCCAATACCAATAATTGATTTTGCGGCACTTTTAAACCCGCAATGTCTAATGCTGGTGTAACAGGTAAATTATAATTTTGGTTCTTGCCACCCCAGATAAAAATAATGCCGTTGCGAAGAAATAAGGCAAGTCCGATAGAAATAATAATCAGCGTAGTGGAAGTAGCACGGATAAAGCGCATCTTTGACCATAGTAACTTTTCCGATAACAGCATTGCTGCTACAGTTCCCACCGCCGCCAGGATCATTGACAGCCAAATATTGACTCCAATAGTGTTTATCAGCCATGTCAGATAGGCTCCAAGAGTGAGAAAATCACCATGAGCAAAGTTAGATAGCCGTAAAATTCCGTAGGTAAGAGTGAGTCCGACTGCTGCTAGAGCAATAATGCTCCCCACCGCAATCCCATTAACGATTAATTGGGCGAATTGTGTGTCCATAAGCCTTACGTTGCTTTAAAAAATTTTACGTCAGTGGTTCGTATAATAATTTTTTTACAAGAGATGCTAAATTTAACATCATAAGTTATGGTTTATAACAACATAAGTTATGGTTTATAAATAAAAAAGAATTGTCAGTTAATATACATAGAATCCTTTTCGGATTCTTATGCGAAGCTAAACTAGTTCAACGGTCTAGTTGACCATGCAGCAGTACTCAAGCTTACCAGACCATAACTCACAGATAGATGTAAGGCCAAAACCTTTGACAACAATTGAGCAACTTCGCGCCAAGTTATGGCTGGAGAGCAGCTTGAACCAGTTGCAAAGTTGCCTTAGTGATTGCCTACTTTCTGCTTGTAACACTGTCTCACAGGCAGGAGACGCAGAAGCAAAAATTCTCCAAACTGTAGTTCACGAGATTAACAGTGCTGTGAACAGCAGTAATTTGGCGGTTACAGATTGTGCCGTAGGCATTGCTTTGTTTGAACCACAAGCAACTGTTGCCACAGTTTGCTATGTTTCGTCTTCTCTGCCCTCAAACTCACAACCTTTATTTCTAGAATTGCTGACAGCAGAAAAAAAGCTGCTGTTGAGATTACAAGAGGTCATAGAACTCGAAGATTTGCAGCAGCTTGAAAATCAACAACCACCGAGCGCTTGGCGGTTAGCTGATGATTCTGGCAACGTCATGGGTTGGCTAATTATCGCCGCCGCACCCCTAAACTCTGCTCGTGATTCGCTGATAAAATCATTTGCTCAACTCAGATCCCAATTGATGGCAAGGTGTGCCAAGCATTGTACAACAGCCTTGGTACAACTTAGACACATTCTATCTTGGCAGCAACGGCATCAAGAGTTAAATAACTCTAATCAAGAATTGGAGCGCACCAATCAACTCAAAAATCAGTTTTTGGCAAACACCAGCCACGAAATTCGCACACCCCTTAGTTCTATTATTGGGTTCACCGACTTCCTTTTAACCCCAGGATTTGAACCAACTCAAGAACGCCAGCAAGAGTATTTAAATATCATTCGGTCTAGCGGCAAGCACTTGCTAGCTCTGATTAATGATATTTTGGATCTCTCTAAAATTGAAGCAAATCAGATGGAAGTGCAGTGGGAAACTATTGATGTGCCAATGCTATGTAGAAATGTTTTCGCACTGGTGAAAGAGAAAGCTGCTAATAAGGGTTTGAAACTCCGTTTAAAACTTGACCCCAATATCACAACCCTAGTAGCTGACCCCTTGCGGCTCAAGCAAATGCTGTTGAATTTACTCTTCAATGCCCTAAAATTCACCAGCCAAGGAAGTGTTGGCTTAGAGGTTGTTCCCAAAGGTCTATTTGTGTATTTTACAGTTTGGGATACTGGTACTGGCATTTCTCAAGAAGACCAAGCTCAACTGTTTGAACCCTATTTCCAAATTGCCAAGGCTGTCGCTGGTGGTGAAGGTACTGGTTTGGGTTTAGCAGTAACTCAAAAACTCGCCCAAATTCATGGTGGTTCTGTGAAAGTGGAATCTGAAGTAAATTGCGGTTCCCGTTTTACCCTTATACTTCCCTTTAAGCAAGATGAGGGAGCAGGGGAGGCAGGGGAAGCAGAGGAAGCAGGAGAAGAAAAATCCTCCTTATCTCCTTTGCCTTTGACTACTAATTCTTCTGTAGATATTTTGCTGGTCGAAAATGACTTACCCAACGCTCATTTGATGCAAATTTATCTACGTAAATTGGGATATCAGGTGACTTGGGTTAAGAATGCTGCCGAGATGTGGGAAGCTTTACCACAGTTAGACCCAGTGGTGATTTTGATGGATGTTCATCTGGCAGATGGAAATGGTCTTAAGTTGGTACAGCAACTGCGAGAAAATCAGCAATATCGGGCGATTCCGGTAATTGTTCAAACAGCAATGGCAATGAAAGGCGATCGCGAAACTTGTCTAGCATCTGGAGTAAATGACTATATTTCTAAACCAATTGATTTACCACTTTTAGCCAGTCTGATAGCTAAATACAGCAAACCACCAACAACAGGAAAATTAGGGCAGTAGAGTAGCAAAGGGAAATGACTACAATAGAAACTGTTGGGTGCTATAGGGTTTGGGCAGGATTGGGAAATGATGCTGACAGAAAAATTTGAGCAATTAAAAGCCTTATTTCAAGAAATGGAGCAGGCGTTGATTGCCTACTCTGGGGGCGTTGATAGTACTTTGGTTGCCAAAATTGCTTATGATGCGTTGGGCGATCGCGCTTTAGCTGTGACGGCTGTTTCTCCTTCACTTTTACCAGAAGAGTTGGAAGATGCCAAAATTCAAGCCGCAGCTATTGGGATTCCTCATAAAATCGTCCAGACTCACGAGATGGAAAATCCTAATTACACCTCTAACCCGGTTAATCGTTGTTATTTTTGCAAAAGTGAATTGCACGACACTCTCAAACCTTTGGCTTTAGAGTTAGGTTATCCCTACGTGGTGGATGGGGTAAATGCCGATGATTTGCATGATTATCGCCCAGGAATTCAGGCGGCGAAAGAAAGAGGTGCGCGATCGCCTTTAGCAGAAGTTGGTCTTAGCAAGGTTGAAGTTAGACAACTTTCGCAACAACTCGGTTTACCTTGGTGGGATAAACCCGCTCAACCTTGCCTCAGTTCCCGCTTTCCTTATGGTGAAGAGATTACTGTAGCTAAATTACAACGAGTTGGTAGAGCAGAAATTTTCTTAAGAAAGCTAGGTTGGCAGAATTTGCGCGTGCGATCAGAAGGAGATACAGCACGCATTGAATTACTACCAGAACAAATTAAAGAGTTTGTCTTAACTACAGATTTACAAAAAGTGGTTTCTGTATTTCAGGATTTCGGATTTCTTTACGTAACCCTGGATTTAGAAGGTTATCGTAGCGGTAAGTTAAATCAGATTTTGAATCGAGAAGCCTTGGGCGTTAAATTATAATATTTTGGTTGTATGAAGATATAATTTATACTTATTTGTTTTCTACGGAAACTAGAAAGCAACCGTTAATCTTCCAGGTATTATCTGGCTGTTTTTCCATAAAATATAAAGCCCTCAAGGGAACTCCATCAGGAGCTAGTAGTAACACTGGCTGAGTTATGTTTCCCTGAATCGTTGTTATCTTCTCAAAAAAGACAGAACGAGGACGGTATACTGCTGGATAACTTATCTTTACCATTTGGATAAAATATTCTGGGGTTCCAAATTGCGCCTGAATTGCCGGACTAGCGTAAGCAAAAGCACCTTGGGCATCATCTTTTTGAAAAGCTGCCAATTGATGTTCAATTAGAGAACGTATGGTGATGGCATCGTTATCAGTAACTTCCATAAATCTAAAAATTGCGTAGGCGCAGCCCGTCGTAGACATCGCTCCAAGTCTTGGCACGATGATCGCTCATTTCTCACGCTGAGTTAGCTTGTATTCTATCTGTTGTAGTGCCAATCGCCACACATCATAACCCTCTTGAGACAGGTGTAACCCATCTGTGGTCAACTCTGGGCGCAAATTGCCTTCCATATCCGTAAACCAGCTATAAATATTTAGATAATTAGCACCTTCTTGTTTGGCAATCTGGGTTAGTTGTGTGTTGATGTGACGAATGCGGCTATTGGAAAGTTTTGCTAGGCGAGTAGGCAAAATTGATTCGACAATAATTTGAGTTTTTGGGTGAGCCTGCCGTAAGCGACGGACAATTCGGCGATAATTACGCAAAATTGTGTCATCACTAGCGCCTTTTCGTAAGTCGTTAATCCCAGCCATGACGTAAATCACATCCGGCCGTGTTGCCGAAAATGCCCCCAATCTTTTTAAAACGCCACTGGAAGTATCTCCAGATATGCCTTGATTCAGCCATAGTTTACCAGTAGGTAGTTTTTCTCTAGGAAACCACATGCTCAAAGAATCGCCAACTAAGATACTTAGATGATTTGCACCTTGACCTTGAGCGATCGCTCTAGCTTCTAAAGCTAATAAACTTTTCCAGTCATCATAAGTTAATTGACGTTTTTTGATCGACTCCCACAATGATTGCAAATTATCACTATCTACGCGCGTATAAATCTGACCTGTTTTCAGAGCCGCCAATCTTTGGTAGTAAAGTTGATTCCCAGATGTTAATGATAAACCAGTTGCTTGGGAACTGGGGTTGAGTGATGACTCTGTTGGAGCTGGTAATTCCTGACTACTGATTTCTGGTAAACTCTTAATGTTTTTCTCACCTGCTGTTGGTTGCAAACTTTTTAGGGGTTGGAACCCTTGGCCGCTGAGTTCTGGTAAGGAGATATCAACGCTATTGATAATTTTTGCACTGACTATTGCCTGGGAACCCTGTTTTAAATTCCACAAGGGTCTAGAATTTTCTGGCAAGATAATCGACAAATGTGGAAGAGCCAATGCTGGTATTGCTAATACTGTTAACAAGCCTGCTGCCAACAGATAAGGGTCCCTCATTTGCTTTGTCTCTCCTCTACTCACTGCTTTTCCATCTCACAGCATTAGTTGCCTGTATTCAGGAAAATTTTACTTCGGTTAAGTTATTATTCTTATTTAAACTGTATAGTTCTGTAAAGCCTGTTAACGAGATTATATTTGAGAATTCACGATCTCTTTAAATTACGGTTTTCCTGGTGGTATACAAATTTTATTTGTGAGGAGAGTTGTACTGAAAGCCCTATTTTTACAAACCGACTATTTTTTATAACTCAGTTGGTATAAATATTGCAAGTGTTTACAAACTTGGCAATTAGTAGGAGTATCTCAGTCCAAAGGTTTTACCCTTTGCTATTACTAACATAATAAATAACCATTTGATTTCAGATTTAAAAATGTCAGCCAGTTGTGGCGATCGCATGATATTTTACTAGAACTAAAAGGATAGTTTTTCAATTTATCAGATGAAATTGAGTGTTGCAAATACATCAGTTCTCTAATCTAGAATTAGTTTAGATTAAAGATTCAATAGCTAGCATCAGACAAGGATCGATACTTAAATAAGTTTATGACCATTTTAGGTAATTTACAGCACAGTTAGAAGTTATGCCCCTAGACCCTCAAAAAGGTTTGGGATAGCTCTAGAGTTATTTTTAGTACTGTTAGACACTATACCCGTTATTCTGGGATAATAAAAGTTAAATTTATTTTCATTCAAAAGTAGGCTCTTACCTTTAATGCGATAATTAAGATTTTGATATAAATTGTCCAATTGTGGGACAGTACCCTGCACTCAGAAGCTTATTCTCTACATAGCTAATTTAAAATTAATGTTTACTTATTGAAGTATGAGTTGAAACACATTTAAATTAAGTTTTAGCTACAGAAAATAACTTCATGGAAGGTGCTAAGATTTAGGCTTAATCATTAGTGTTTTTCTTTTATTCCGTGGCTAGAGCTAGTACAGCGATTGGTGTGAGTCCCATTATTAAAGAGATTGTGCAAAAACAGGCACATTCAACACGTTTAACCCTGAAAGAAGTGATTCTCATGGGAATGTTAGCAATTGACAAACTAGATGATTCAGGTCGTCAAGAGTTAGCAGACCAAGTTCATCAAATGCAAGTGAATGGAGAAATTTAAGTAGTTATGAGTTGTAGATTTTAACTGTTCAGTCCTAAATATTTACTTAATATCTTCATTAAGTAAAACGATAACGGCTTCCCATTACATAATCCTCGTTAATTTCAAAAGATATCCATCGGCGTTGCAGAGTTTCAGCCACAAACCCGCTTGTGTTAGAACCTGCGAATGGATCTAAAACTATATCACCTTCATCAGTTAAGAATTTGATGAAGAACTCGGCGAATCCTTGAGGAAAACGTGCTGGATGGGGTCTAATTTCTGCTGCTTTACAGCGTCGTAAATAAGCACTATTCGATTCAGTATTAGCAATTTCTAGTAGATTTGGTGGAATTGCACCTTGGTTATCCTTTTGGAATTTATCCGAAATATCATGTCCACTAGGACGTATTTTAGCCTTATAGCCATTTTTGAGTAATTGTTTCATACTTTGGCTATAGGGCTTTAAAACTTTTCTGTTATCTGCTTTAGGATTGGGTGTCTTAGACAACCACCAAACTGTATTTACAGAATCTTTTACACGAATCCGCCTGATTGTTACCCACTCAGCAGGGGTTGGCAGTCGAGCCGGGTTATAGTGGTAAAATTCTTGAGCAAGAAAGAAACCTACTTCCTTACATAATCTGACTAAAAGTTCGTATTGGTAGATACTCCGCACGGGATTACCAGGTAGGTAAGCTCCACCTAAATCTAGTACGAATGAGCCATTATCTGCTAGTACTCTTTTAAATTGATAGGCAAAAGGTAGAAACCACTCGATATATTTTTCAGCAGTTTCGTTACCATATTCTTTTTTTCGTGTCAGAGCAAATGGAGGTGATGTGATAATTAAGTTAATACTATTATCATTAATGAATTCAATAAGTTTAAGGCTATCACCTAAATAGGCTGCTCCGTTCTGTTGGGTATAAGAAGGATTAAAAGTTATTTCTTTTGGTGAAGTTATTGGTTTTTCTTGCAAGATTATAAAGTTATCTGGGCTTTTTAGTTATAACTTATCTTGAGATTGGAAAAATATTTAATTTGAAAAATTATTTTTTTTAAAGCAGACGGAACACAGAGAAAAGCGCAAAGTAACGCAGAGGATATTTTATTTTAGAGTATTGGCTTTTGGGAGTTCAGATGCTATTAGGTTGGCTTTATAAGTTTGGCAATAACTTCTACTAATTGGGCAATATCTACTGGCTTGGGTAAGTGTGCTTGAAACCCTGCTGAGATTGCTTGTTGCTGGTCTAATTTTCCAGCATAAGCTGTCAGTGCGATCGCTGGAATTTGCCCTCCTTGCTCTGGTGGCAAACTTCTAATTTGTTGCAGCAACATATAGCCATCCATATCGGGCATTCCAATATCTAAGACTAATACATCCGGCTGAAAACTCAGCAAAGTTGGAACAACTTCAAATGGCGATCCTACAGCTATTACTTCTGCTCCATACTCTTAAAGGATAAAATCAGCTAATTCCTTAGAATCAACTTCGTCATCTACCACTAAGACTCGGATACCAGTTAAAATTAGGTGATTATCAAACTGTTTAATGTTTGTATTTGTTTGAGTCTGCGTTGCCATTAATGGCAGTCTGACGGTAAAAATACTACCTTGTCCTTCACCAAGGCTTTCTGCCCAGACTTGACCACCATGCAACTCTACCAGATGTTTGACAATTGCCAGCCCCATTCCCAATCCACCAAATTTTCTAGTAGTCTTGCTATCTGCTTGACGGAATTTATCAAACACGTAAGGTAAAAAGTCGTGGCTAATTCCTTGACCTGTGTCCGTGATTTGGATTTCGGCTTGTGTATCAACTTGCTTTAAACGAATTTCTACACGACCGCCAGCAGGTGTGAACTTGATAGCATTAAATAGTAAATTCCAAAATACTTGCTGTAAACGAGTGGAATCTCCCAAAATAAGGCATACATTCGGTGTTAAAACACTGTGCAATTGAATGTTTTTAGCTTGGGCTGTTAACTGAACACTCTCTAGCACTAACGAAATTATAGATACTAAATCTACAGAGTAAATATTCAGGCTGAGTTTACCTTGCAGAATTTGAGAAATATTTAAAAGGTCTTCTATCATCTGAGACAACAATTTTGCATTGCGCTCAATAATGACTACAGCTTCAGCTCTCTTTGACTAATTTAATTGGTGGTTAGTAAGTAGCCTACACCAACCGAGTATAGGATTAAGTGGCGATCGCAACTCATGAGATAAGATACTTAAAAATTCATCTTTGATTCGGTTAGCTGCTTCTGACTCTGCCCGTGCAGCTTGTTCCCGTTGTAGCAGTTGTTCGCGCTCTTGCTCTGTCTACTTACGTGTCGTAATGTCCTCAATGATGCCATCAATTACCGTAATATTATTGTTAGTGGTCAAAGTCTGACTAATCCGCACCCAAATTTCATTGTCATCTGCTCGCTGTAAAAGTACTTCGTGTTCACGTGAATCTCCAGTTTGCTTAAGTTGTTGCAAAAGTTTGGCATAATTTTCTGCCTGAAAATAAGGTGCAAGGGTGTGGCTTTCTGGAATTTTAGTCAAGGAATTTATACCCAGTAGATGTAGAAATGCACCATTACTTTCTAAGAAAACATCATCTTCTGTCAGACGATAAACTCCTAAGTTTAATTGATTAAGCAGGGTTTGAAAGCGCAATTCTAGACCTTGAACTTGACGTTTAGTTGCAGCCCGTGAGATTGTTGAATAGCGATCGCTAATTGTTCTGTGATTTCACAAGCCATCTGCCGATTTTCGCTCGTTTTTTTCCCCTTTAACCTTTACCCTTTTCCCTTTCTTGTAAAAAGCACAAATGCCAAGAGGTCTATGCTTTAAGGTTATTAAAAAAGTAGAAAAATTAATCTAAAGTGAAAATACAAAAAAATCCCCCACCTTGCGGCAGGGGATTTTTATTACTTATCTACAAAACTCGCAGCTCAGTTAACCGAACTTACCAGCAGTAGAAGCAATCAAGAATGCAGCGTAAGTCAAGACATAGCCAACAGTGAAGTGAGCTAGACCAACTACACGACCTTGAACGATTGACAGAGCCACGGGCTTATCTTTCCAGCGAACTAGGTTAGCTAGAGGAGTACGTTCGTGTGCCCAAACAAGGGTTTCAATCAACTCTTGCCAGTAACCTCTCCAGGAGATTAAGAACATGAAGCCAGTAGCCCAAACTAAATGTCCAAACAAGAACATCCAAGCCCAGACAGATAGGTTATTCACGCCGTAAGGGTTGTAACCGTTAATCAACTGAGCAGAGTTAGCCCAAAGGTAATCGCGGAACCAGCCCATGAGATATGTAGAGTTCTCATTGAACTGAGCTACGTTGCCTTGCCAAACACCTAGATGCTTCCAATGCCAGTAGAAAGTAACCCAGCCAAGGGTATTAAGCATCCAGAATGCAGCTAAATAGAAGGAATCCCAAGCTGAGATGTCGCAAGTACCGCCACGACCGGGGCCGTCGCAAGGGAAGGCATAGCCGAAGTCCTTTTTATCGGGCATCAGCTTAGAACCACGGGCATCCAAAGCACCTTTGACCAAGATCAAGGTGGTGGTGTGCAGACCTAAAGCGATCGCATGGTGTACCAAGAAGTCGCCAGGGCCAATTGTCAAGAACAGGGAGTTAGTACCAGCATTGATGGCATCTAACCAGCCTGGCAACCAAACGTTAGCGTAGTTGGGCCATGCTGTGTAAGCAATACTATCTGGGTTAGATAGTAAGGTGTCTAAACCGTACAGTACTTTACCGTTAGCAGCTTGGACGAATTGAGCAAACACTGGCTCAATCAGGATTTGCTTTTCAGGAGTACCGAAAGCAACCACTACATCGTTGTGAACATACAAGCTGAGGGTGTGGAAGCCTAAGAAAAGGGATACCCAGCTAAGGTGGGAGATAATCGCTTCTTTGTGCTTCAACACGCGCTCAAGGACGTTGCCTTTGTTTTGTTCTGGGTCGTAATCACGTACCCAGAATATTGCTCCGTGAGCAAAAGCACCAAGCATCAGGAATCCAGCAATATACTGGTGATGCGTGTACAACGCTGCCTGGGTTGTGTAATCCTTCGCAATAAATGCGTAGGAAGGCATGGAGTACATGTGCTGCGCTACCAGGGAAGTGACAACACCTAACGCTGCTAAGTGCCATCCCAATTGGAAGTGCAGGGAGTTGTTATAGGTGTCGTAAATACCTTGGTGAGGTAGGTTAAACGGCCCTTCAACAGGAATACCGAAGAAATTCTTGGCATTCAAGGCTTCTTTGAGACTGTGACCAATCCCAAAGTTTGTCCGGTACATGTGACCAGCAACGATGAATAGAACTGCGATCGCTAGATGGTGATGAGCTATGTCAGTCAGCCACAAAGCTTCTGTCTGGGGATGGAAACCACCCAAGAAACTCAGAATTGCAGTTCCTGCACCTTGCGATGTCCCGAATATATGTCCAGGAGTATCAGGGTTTTGAGAGTAAACACCCCAGTTGCCTGTAAAGAATGGTGTCAAACCTGCTGGGTGGGGTGGGGTATTCAGGAAGTTATCCCAACCTACGTGCTGTCCGCGAGCTTCGGGGATAGCAACGTGAATTAAGTGACCAGCCCAAGCCAAAGAACTAACACCAAACAAACCTGCTAAGTGGTGGTTTAGGCGATGTTCCGCACTCTTAAACCATGCCAAGCTAGGACGGTACTTGGGCTGCAAGTGCAGCCAGCCAGCAAATAGCAATACAGCAGCGAATAATAGCAAGAAAACTGAACCGTTGTACAATTCGCTGTTATTCCGCATACCGATGGTATACCACCAGTGGTAGAGACCAGAGTAGGTAATGTTTACCGGATTGCTAGCGCCAGCTTGAGTAAAAGCTTCGATCGCTGGTTTACCAAAGTGAGGGTCCCAAATCGCGTGGGCGATGGGACGGATATGAAGGGGATCTTTAATCCACTGTTCAAAGTTACCTTGCCAGGCTACGTGGAACAGGAGGCTGGATGCCCACAGGAAGATGATTGCCAAGTGACCGAAGTGAGTTGCGAAAATCTTTTGGTAAAGATTTTCTTCCGTCATGCCATCATGGGTTTCAAAATCGTTGCCTGTAGCGATCGCATACCATATCCGACGAGTCGTCGGGTCCTGTGCGAGATCCTGGCTAAATTTCGGAAATTTCGTCGCCATAGGTTTAATAAATCCTCTGACCTTTAGCCATCAAATACCAGCCTCTAGAGTCCTGAGTTTTGAGTTCTAAGTTCCGAGTTTTTTCTCAGCACTTAGCACTCAGCACTCAGCACTCCATAACTGATTGCTACCCTACTGAAAGGATGTGTGCATGGAAGAACGCCCAAGTTGTGGCAATTCCTCCTAAGAGGTAGTGAGCTACCCCTACAGCCCGACCCTGAATAATGCTCAAAGCGCGAGGCTGAATGGATGGTGCTACCTTCAGTTTGTTATGCGCCCAAACAATGGACTCAATCAGTTCTTGCCAGTAGCCGCGACCACTGAACAGGAACATCAAGCTGAATGCCCAAACAAAGTGAGCGCCTAAGAACATGAGTCCATAAGCAGATAGCGCACTGCCGTATGAGTTGATGACTTGCGTAGCTTGCGCCCACAAGAAGTCTCGCAACCAACCGTTGATGGTGATGGCGCTTTGGGCAAAGTTACCACCGGTGATGTGAGTCACAGCACCATCTGCATCTACGGTTCCCCAGACATCTGATTGCATCTTCCAGCTGAAGTGGAAAATTGCAATGGATATTGTGTTGTACATCCAGAATAGTCCGAGGAACACATGGTCCCAACCAGATACTTGACAAGTACCGCCACGACCAGGACCATCGCAGGGGAAGCGGAAGCCCAAGTTTGCTTTGTCTGGAATCAGACGAGAGCTACGGGCAAACAGTACACCTTTGAGCAGAATTAGGACAGTAACGTGGATTTGGAATGCGTGAATATGGTGGATTAAGAAGTCCGCCGTACCCAAAGCAATGGGCATCATCGCAACTTTACCGCCTACAGCCAAAATCCCACCGCCGAAAGCATAGCTAACGGGTTCTAGCGCATTGGGAGCAGTGCCACCAGGAGCTAGGGTGTGGATATTTTGTACCCACTGGGCAAACACTGGCTGCAACTGTATTGCCGTATCAGAGAACATGTCTTGGGGACGTCCCAAGGCACGCATTGTATCGTTGTGAATGTAAAGTCCAAAGCTATGGAAGCCGAGGAAGATACACACCCAGTTAAGGTGAGAAATAATCGCATCTCGGTGACGAAGCACCCGATCCAGCAAGTTGTTTTGGTTCACAACTGGATCGTAATCCCGCACCATGAATATGGCAGCGTGAGCCGCACCGCCGACTATGCAGAATGCACCAATCCACATGTGGTGGGTGAAAATGCACAACTGTGTAGCATAATCAGTTGCCAAATATGGATAAGGGGGCATCGCGTACATGTGATGCGCGATGATGATGGTCAGCGAACCCAAGAAAGCTAGGTTAGTAGCCAACTGAGCGTGCCAGGATGAGGTCAGGTTTTCGTAGAGACCTTTGTGACCTTCACCGGTGAAAGGCCCTTTATGGTTTTCCAGAATCTCTTTAATGCTGTGACCAATACCCCAGTTGGTACGGTACTGGTGACCAGCAATGATAAAGATAACTGCGATCGCTAAGTGGTGATGAGCAATGTCAGTCATCCACAAGCCGCCTGTTACTGGGTTTAGACCGCCCTTGAAGGTGAGGAAGTCAGCATACTGACCCCAGTTCAAGGTGAAGAAAGGTGCTAAACCAGCAGCAAAGCTGGGATACAGCTCGGTCAACAAGTCTTTGTTCAATATGAACTCGTGGGGCAAGGGTATGTCTTTGAGAGCAACGCCTGCATCCAAAAGCTTGTTGGTCGGTGCGGATACGTGAATTATGTGACCTGCCCATCCCAAGGAACCACAACCTAGCAATATTTGCAGGTGGTGATTCAGCATTGACTCCACATTCTGGAACCATTCCAGTTTAGGAGCGCGTTTGTGGTAATGGAACCAGCCGGCAAATAATAACAAGCCTGCTAATACCAAGCCACCAATCGCAGTGCAGTAAAGCTGGAAGGAGTTTGTGATACCCCAGCCACGCCATACTTGGAATAAACCAGAGGTGATTTGAATACCGTGGAAACCACCGCCAACATCACCGTTTAAAATGTCTTGTCCAACAATGGGCCAAACGACTTGAGCACTTGGTCTAACGTTCAACGGGTCGCTTAACCAAGCTTCGTAGTTAGAAAACTTCGCGCCGTGGAAAATCATCCCGCTCAACCAAACCATTATTACGGCTAAGTGGCCGAAGTGGGCTGAGAATATCTTGCGGGATATATCTTCTAAATCGCTTGTATGTGTATCAAAATCATGGGCGAGTGCGTGCAGGTTCCAAATCCATGTGGTGGTTTTGGGGCCTCTGGCTAAGGATCTGTCGAAGTGTCCAGGTTGCGCCCATTTCTCGAATGAGGTTGGAACTGGGTCATTATCGACGATTACTCTTGCCTTTTTTTCCTCTCGCTCCGGAGGACTTATTGTCATTCGACCTCCTCTCTAGATAAGGAATGAGGAATCATGAATACCACAAAATTAACCATTACCGCAAAATCCAGAATTTTACTGAAGCTGCGATGAAGACCGATGTGGATTGTTGTTTCTCGTTGAATTATAGAGTCTTCACTTGTACTTTGTTGGAGATAGTTGGAGATATTTTAACAATAATTCAAACTTGCGGAAATATTGCTGGAATTCCTGCCTTAACTGCCTTTTAACTTCAAAGCCTTTGTCCAAAAGTCAATAGATTATCTATTTAATTTACAAAGAATAACAATTTGCAAATTTTATAGTTTGGCTGTATGAGGCGGTGTTTCAGCTTTGGCTGCTATTACTCATGAACATTTGTATCATATTTCCATTGTTGCAAGTAAAAAGCTGTAAAGAATATGACTCATTTGATAATTTCCTGAGATACACAAGAAAATTATGAGATTTGAGGCAGATTTCATCTTTTGGGCTATAGTTCCAGATGGACAGTTTGAGCCAAAATAATCTGTCAATTGTCGAAGACTATCACTGGGTGCAACGCATGAACTCGTGGCAGAAAAGGGTGTTAGAAAAACTCCTCCCTGAGAGGTTCCCCATTTTCAAGTGGGTAATGACATTGTTGCTGGTATTAAGCTTGACCAGTTGTGGCGATAAAATCAGTAGCCAAGAAGTATCTACTGACTATAGAGATAACCCTCCAGAGATTTCTCAAATTTCAAAGCAATTTTCGGAAGTTTCCCCACCATCTGTTATCCAAGAACTGCGGACAATTTTGGAAGTTTATCAGCCACAAGTGACAATTGTTACTCCACAAGCTGATGAAGTTCTCCAAGACAACAAAGCCACAGCCAGTTTTCAGGTTAAGGATCTACCAATATTTAAAGACCCACAATTACAACTAGGGCCCCATCTACACGTAATTCTGGATAACCAACCTTATATTCCTGTTTACGATCTGAATCAGCCCTTGGTTTTGCCAGACTTGTCTCCAGGTACTCATACCTTGCGCGTTTTTGCCTCCCGCCCTTGGCATGAAAGCTTTAAGAATGAAGGCGCTTATGCTCAAACAACATTTCACGTCTTCACCAAAACCGACGACAACAACCCAGATCCCAAGTTACCTCTGCTAACTTACAGCCGCCCTCAAAGTAGCTACAAAGCAGAACCAATCTTACTGGACTTTTACCTAACTAACGCTCCCCTGCACCTCGTTGGCAAAGAAAATCCTAACGACCAATTCAGTGATTGGCGCATCCGCACCACAATTAATGGTGAAAGCTTTATTTTTGATCGCTGGCAAGCAGTTTATCTTAAAGGCTTCCATCCAGGAAAAAACTGGATAAAACTAGAATTTCTTGATAATCAGGGAAATACTGTCAAAAATGCCTTTAATACCACAGTTAGATTGATTGACTACCAGCCAAAGGGTAAAGACACTTTGTCAAGAATTGTCAGAGGAGAAGTTACAGCAGATGAGGTGCGCGGCATTGTAGATCCAAATTATAGATTCACGCCTACACCGTCCGTTGAAAAAACACCCGAAATACAACCGAAGGTAGACAAACAGCCGATTCCCGAAACTGAAACTCCCAAAGAATCTGAAACAGAGCCAAACAAGCCAGAACAACCAAAATTGGAAGTTCCAACGGTACCATCTCCCACCTTATCCCCAACATCGCCAGAAATAATTACGCCAACATTAGAACCTCAGCCAGAGGTAACACCAACTCCTGAATCAACGCCGTTACCTGAAAAAGTTGTACCTCAGCCAACAAAATCTAGATTTGGCGGATTTTTCAACCGTCGGGCTGGTAAAGTCCCCACCCCAAAAGCACCAGTTGAGACACTTCCTAGTTTGCCACCGACGCTACCAGAGATTATCGAGTCTCCTGCACCAGAAATAATTACGCCAACACCAGAACCACCGCCAGAGGTAACACCAACTCCTGAATCAACGCCGTTACCTGAAAAAGTTGTACCTCAGCCAACAAAATCTAGATTTGGCGGATTTTTCAACCGTCGGGCTGGTAAAGTCCCCACCCCAAAAGCACCAGTTGAGACACTTCCTAGTTTGCCACCGACGCTACCAGAGATTATCGAGTCTCCTGCACCAGAAATAATTACACCAACACCAGAACCACAGTCAGAGGTAACACCAACTCCTAAATCAACGCCGTTACCTGAAAAAATAGAAGTGAAATAACTCGTTTACTGTTGGGAGCAAAAAGTTGCAAAATTTTTAATTCCGCAGAACAACTAGGGAATTCTAAGTAAGGCTTGGTTTTTATTGCTTACTCAGGATTACTATGGCTTCCCAGAATCATGGTTCAAATTTTCAGGCAGTTTCCGGCGATATTCCTGTTTTACAATCGAATCGAAAAGGGTGGTTTTCACGGCTGACGAATAGTTTGAGTGTTGGGAACAAAATTAAATCCGGCTATGCTCTTGCTCTCAGTGTTGGAATTTTAGGAACCACAATTGGATTAATCCTTGGAGACCAGTATCAAGAAAAGGCGTTGCAGAAGCAACAAAACGCTTTTAAGGAACTCAATTTGCTTCATCGCCTCCAGACAGGTATCCTCCAGACACGGACTCATCAACAGCAACTCATCCCATTAGTGCCATATCCAAAGTTGTATACAGAGGAATACAGCCACATTACTAATGTCCATGCACCAGAAATTGAGCAAGTCTGGTCTGAACTCCAAAAATATACAAAAAGTGCTGATTATACAGGTCAAAATACTGAGAATATTCCCCTGTTTTTGCGAACCTATGATGGTCTACCACAAACTTATATTCAACAACTTGAGGAATTATTTCAGCAACTTGATCTATCGCTTTTAAATGAAAAGAAAATTGCGATCGCCCAACAACGATTGTTAAAGTTTACCAACAGTGAATTAGCACTCAAGTTTGACGAGATATCTGATGAATTGGTTACTGTTATTAAAGCTTCCTATGAGGAATCAGTAGCAGCGACAGCTGCGTTCAAGAAAGCAGCGCAAATGCGGATTTATATTATTGCTGCCAGTATACTGTTGTCAGTGCTAGTTGCTACTATTTTAGCTTTATTAACAAGTCGAACTATTACTTATCCGGTCAAAGTGCTGACGAGTATGGCGCAGCAAGTCACTAAAGAATCTAACTTTGACCTGCAAGCACCTGTCATCACCACAGATGAAATTGGCATACTTGCTATTGCATTTAACCAAGTTTTACATAGAGTTAAATGCTTATTGGAAGAACAGCAAGCAGCAGCTTTTCGTCAACAGCAAATGCAAGAAGCCCAATTGCTTCAAAGTGAGAAAATGTCTAGCTTAGGACGAATGGTAGCTGGTATTGCCCATGAAATTAATAATCCGGTAAATTTTATCTATGGTAATTTAGATCCTGCTATTCAATATGTAGACGATTTATTAGAATTGCTAAAAATCTATCGCCAAGAAGTGCCTAATCCATCTTTGGCGGTGCAAGCCTACGCTACCGAAATTGATGCAGAATTTTTAGAAAAAGATTTACCCAAACTTTTGCAGTCGATGAAGTTTGGTGCCGATCGCGTGCAACAAATTGTCTTAAGTTTGAAAAACTTCTCTCGCCTGGATGAAGCAAAAGCACATCCGGTTAATCTACATGAATGCCTAGATAGTACGCTACTCATCCTCAATAACCGAATTAAAAAAGGCATTAAAATTGAGCGCTTGTACGGTGAGATTCCTAGCATTGAAGGTTTTTCTAGTTCGCTTTATCAAGTGTTTATGAATATTATCAATAATGCACTTGATGCATTGGAGGAACAGCACAATCCTCAAGACAAACCACAAATTACGATCGCTACTGAACTTAAAAATAAAAACTGGGTAGTTGTTCGCATTGCTGATAATGGTTCTGGTATTCCCTCTGATGTTCAAGGAAAAATTTTTGAGACGTTTTTCACTACTAAGGCTAGAGGTGTTGGCACTGGTATGGGACTTTCGATTAGCCGTCAGATTGTAGTCGAGAAACACGGAGGACAACTAATGTGTAAGTCTGAGGTGGGTAGTGGTACTGAATTCATCATTTGTCTTCCAGTTCAAAAGCAGCATTTACCCGAAAATGCTCAACTCTAATTTTTGCGATAATGCCTCAATAAAAGCAAGCCCTACTACCGGATTTCCTACTGTATCTAAGGTGGGACTGTAGCAAGCGATCGCTCCCTCACCTGGTACTATTGCTATAAGTCCACCACCAATCCCTGATTTCATTGGTAGACCAATCCTGACTGCAAACTCCGCAGAAGCTTCATATAATCCACAAGTTAACATTATTGCATTGACAATTCGGCGGTTTTTTGATAAAAGGGAGCCATTATCAAAAGCTAAGAGTTTTCCTAACAGGGCTAAATCTTCAACTTGCCCAGAAATGCAGCATATTTGCTCGTATGTGTCAAGTGCTGTTTCAATATTGTTAAGATAACCCGCTTCGGCAAGATAATTAGCGATCGCTTCATTGGCTGTTGAATGGGTTAATCGCACTGAAGCCAGCATCGCCTCATCCAAAGATAGTTGGCAACCCGCTAATTGGTTGAGCCAGTGACAAAATAAAAGAGTGCGAACGCTTGCGTCCTTTCCAGGTAATTTATCAGCGAGGGTAATTGCTCCACTATTAATCATCGGATTGCGGGGGTATCCACGATCGGCAATTAGTTGTTCTAAAGAATTAAAGGGTGCATCCGATGGTTCCATCCCAACCCATCTAAAAACCGTTTCTGCACCAAAATTTTCTAGCAGATAAAGTAAGGAAAATGTCTTAATAACGCTCATTAGCGGGAAAACACAAGCTGTATCGCCAAAGGTGATATTTTTTCCAGATTTGCAGTAAATATGAACTGCAAACCAACTAGGATTAGCTAAAGCCAATTGCGGAATGCGATCGGGAACTCGTCCCTGTTGAGCTTGGGTTTTAGCTAGTTGCACCCAGGCTGATAATTCCGTAGTACTTAGTTTGTCAAATCTTATCAAAGTGTAAATTTTCTAAAAGTTCATTTATTAAATAGTAATTAACAGTATACCCTGATGTTTATAAAGGCTTTTTAATAGCGTAGAAACACCAAGAATAACATTTATAATTAGCAATAATCTCTTGGTCGTTGTTGTGAGCCTTAAAACTCAATAGTTTTCGTCTTTGCACTATTTTGCAAGGACTATATAATTGTGCGACTTTAGAAATATTGTATCTCAACACTGTTTACAAATAATATAACTTTATTGGAGGTAGGTTTATGAAATTATCTACACTGTCTAAAATTCTAGGTTTAACAACAGCATTTGCAATTTCATTACAAGCTACATTGCTTATTCAACAAAACAAGGCTCTAGCGGGTGCTGGTACATCTACTCTTAATACAGGCGAATACTTATTCCCTGGTCAATACTTGATTTCACCAAATGGACAATTTAAAGCCGTACAGCAATCAGATAGAAACTTTGTTCTTTATAATTCATCTGGCACTCCTGTGTGGTCATCAAACACTTTTGGCGCAGCAGATAGCTACATCGTCATGCAATACGACTGCAATTTAGTCATTTATCGATCTAATTCACTCCCCATCTGGTCAAGTTTTACTGCACCTGCTTCTAGTTGTCGTCTTGTAGTTCAAGATGATGGAAACTTAGTAATTTATAGAGGTGATAATGTTCCTGTTTGGGCAAAGGGTGCAATATTAATAGAGATTGAACCAGGAGAAACGCTAAATCTTAATAATTTACTAAATGGTATTCGTTTGCCCTGATATTGGAAAGCGAAAGATAAGCTGCATTGCTTAATCGAATGTTTTAATATTGCTGATAATCCTGATTCCATCAGCAGTTTAAAATCCCTTGAGCTATTGCCGCCGTATAGCTAAGGTACAGGATTTCGTAAATTCTGTCATTCCCATACTCTATACGGGAACGATAAATCTTATCAAGCTAAGTTTTTATGACGTCTGTTTTTAAGAGATTAAGCGGTGGGGTTGCTATGACTGTGGGAATCATAACTAATTATGCGAACATTATATTAATTACGAATTACGAATTACGTTAGCGCAGCGTTAGCGAGCCTTCTCTCAAGGAGAGACGCTGCGCGAACGAGCGTCACTACGAATTACAAATTAGTATGATTCCCCGTGTCAGAGCGCCAGAATTACCACAAAATTACTCTTGGCTCAATACCGATAAACCTTTGTCTCTTAAACAATTCAAAGGTAGAGTCGTAATTTTAGACTTTTGGACATACTGCTGTATCAATTGTCTGCATATTCTGCCAAACCTGAAATATTTAGAACAAAAATATAAAGATAGCCTTACCGTTATCGGTGTTCACTCTGCTAAATTTGACAACGAAAAAGAAACAGCAAATATTCGCCAGGCTATCCTGCGCTACGACATTGAACACCCAGTTATAGTTGACAATGGTTTTCGACTTTGGGAAGAGTATGCTGTACGTGCTTGGCCTACGTTAATAATTATTGATCCAGAAGGTTACGTGATTGGCCAAATTTCTGGTGAAGGAAATCGTGACACTTTAGACGAGTTGATTCAAAAGGTAATTCAGCAACACCAAGACAAAGGCACAATTAATTTTCAAGAACTCAGCTTGACTTTAGAGAAACAGCGCCAACCATTAATCACACCCCTAGCTTTTCCTGGTAAAATTCTAGCTACTCCAACGGGTTTATTCATCGCTGACTCTGGACATCATCGCCTGATTATGAGTAGTTTTGACGGCGAAATTCTGCACTTGATTGGTACTGGAAAATCTGGCTTAACTGATGGTGCTTTTAACGAAGCGCAATTTTTTGCACCACAGGGAATGGCTTATGATGCCGAAAATCAAATTCTTTATGTTGCTGATACAGAAAATCATACACTGCGGCGAGTTTATTTAAAGCATCAAGTAGTGCAAGCGATCGCAGGAACTGGTGAACAAAGCCGTAATATCTCTCCTCATGGCGGTGCTGGTTTAGAAACTGCGCTAAATTCTCCTTGGGATTTAGTCAAAGTGGGAAATACCTTGTTTATTGCAATGGCTGGGCCTCATCAAATTTGGCAAATGGATTTAGAAACTGGCATTATCAAAACTTATGCTGGTATTGGTGCAGAAGCGTGTATTGATGGTTCACTTACTGAATCTGCCTTTGCTCAACCTAGCGGTATCAGCACCGATGGGAATGAATTATATATTGCTGACAGTGAAGTTAGCTCAATTCGCGGTGTGGGAATTGTAGAACCGTACCAAGTGCGAACTGTTTGCGGTAGTGGGGGTTTATTTGATTTTGGTGATGTAGATGGACAAGGTGAAAATGTCCGTTTGCAGCACTGTTTAGGAGTGGAATATACTCAAAATTTTCTGTGGGTAGCAGATACTTATAATCACAAAATTAAATTGGTGAGTCCCAGTACAGGGAATTGTCAAACAGTTTTAGGAGATGGTACTAATGGCTTACAAGATGGCCAGGGTAAAAACACTCAGTTTTTTGAACCTTCAGGATTGAGCGTTTGGAGTTCACATTTATATATTGCTGATACTAATAACCATGCCATCCGCCGCGTAGATTTGGATACCTTTGAGGTGACAACGCTAGAGTTTCTTGGGTTGTGTGCGCCAGATGTATGTATTCCGCCGAATTTATAAAATGATAATCTTACGCGAAGGCGCAAAAATGCAAAGAAAACTCTGCGTATTTGGGTGAGATTTTAAAGAATAATGTTGTTGAGCGATCGCTTGATGCTGCTCAGATTGTTTCTTTACAGTTAATTATTCAGTATTTATACTAACTTACTGTTAATAAAACCTCAATATAATTTAGTAGTAAGTATAGACTGGCAACTTTTAATTATCAGTATAGATATTGGTATGAAAAATAAATTTATTCTTCTAGACTGTGGAGATGATGTCATTTTATTTGAGAATAATACTTATAAAGTAAGTAAATTAAGAGAGTTAGTTATACGACAATTTATCAAAAAATGGCGTCAGGAAATTTGTACACATAAAACTCCAATTAATAATGATTCAGTTGGTAGTTTGTTTGGCAGTATATCTGCTGGAGATGAGTCCATACCCTTCAGTGAAATTAAACTAAATGCTGTCAAAGATTGTCAGGTTATTAAACTTGATGGTAAAGGTTGGCAGAAGGGCAAATTAGAAATTAAAATATTTATATATCCTAATAGTCATCAACCAAATAATGTATGTCTTGAATTTCATCCACATGAACCCCTTTGAGATAAAATAACCTTGATAAAAACAACATGAATACTATCCTCCACATCACCACTGATGTCAAATTTGAGTAAAAATGAAATTATTTAACAACTAACATCCTATGGTTACTCTTCAACTCAAACAAATTCGAGTTCCACCAGGACAGAGAATAATACTGGAAGATGTGAGTTGGCAAGTATTTGAAGCAATTCTCAATGAGTTAGGGGAGCATCGCGGGAGTCGAGTAGCATACAGCCAAGGGACGTTAGAAATTATGGCTCCATTACCAGAACATGAGCGATCTAAGGTAATTATTGGAGATTTAGTGAAAGCCTTGCTAGATGAACTCGATCTCAATTGGGAGTCTTTAGGTTCAACTACCTTTAAGCGTAAAGATATAAGTGCGGGTATTGAACCCGATGATTGTTTTTATATTCAAAACTATAAGCTAATGATTGGGAAAGATAGGATCGACCTAACTGTTGATCCTCCTCCTGATTTGGCGATTGAAATTGATATCACCTCTAAAACCCAAATTAGTGCCTACGAGGCGTTAAAAGTACCTGAAATTTGGCGATATGAAAGCAAAAACCTAGAAATTAGCTTGCTGCAAGGTGAGCAATATGTGAAGTCTCTCATCAGCCCGACATTTCCCACTTTTTCCATCACAGAACTCATTCCCCGATTTGTGGAAATGGCGCGAAACACAGGAATGAGTTCAGCACTTAGAGTGTTTCGACAATTGGTAAGAAAACAAATACAAGATAGTTAAGGCAATAGAATTTGCGGATGTATAAATTCTCATCCGCCTCTGTAGACTAATTTCAAATCAAGGTTTCACCTGAGTAGACACGATTTATAACCCCCTTTTCAAGCATTTCGCGCTTTACTTAAAGAAAGGGGAATTAATAATCCAGAGCAATTATGACCGAATTTAATTTACAAATCCAAGAAAATAGCGAACACTTGTCAACTCCACTAGAGGATGCAACGTCTAGTTTAGTTCCCTTCAGGGATACGATACACTGCGTCAACACTAAAGGCAACGATCGCCTTGACCGTTACCTCTCCCAAGAATTACCAGACTTCTCCCGTTCCCGCATCCAACAGTTAATCGAACAGGGTAACGTCCAACTTAACGATAAAGTTTGTACATCTAAGAAGATCAATGTCAAGTTAGGCGATCGCATCACTCTCGAAATACCAGAAGCGCAACCTTTAGAACTCCTTGCAGAAGATATCCCCTTAGATATCCTTTACGAAGACGACCAGCTACTCATTCTCAACAAACCCGCAGGTTTAGTTGTCCATCCTGCACCCGGTCATCCCGATGGTACTTTGGTAAATGCTCTATTGGCACACTGCCCTAATTTACCAGGAATTGGCGGAGTCCAACGTCCGGGAATCGTCCATCGATTGGATAAGGATACAACAGGTGCGATCGCGATCGCTAAAACAGAAGTTGCTCATCATCACCTACAAGCACAACTCAAAGCTAAAACCGCACGCAGAGAATACTTAGGCGTCGTTTATGGTGCGCCAAAACTTGAAAGTGGCACAATTGACTTACCCATTGGTCGCCATTCACAAGACCGCAAAAAAATGGCTATTATGCCTGTTGAACAAGGCGGACGAGCCGCCGTCACTCATTGGCAAGTACTAGAACGCCTCGGTAACTTCACCTTAATCCACTTCCAACTAGAAACTGGACGCACCCATCAAATTCGCGTCCACAGCGCCAAAATGGGGCATCCCATTGTCGGCGACCCAGTTTATAGTTCTGGTCATTCAGTAGGGGTAAATTTGCCCGGTCAAGCACTGCACGCTTGGCGACTAAAATTGCAACATCCCGTATCTGGAGAGTTGATTGAAGTGACAGCAAACCCTCCAAGTCACTTTACAAAACTTTTGGAGATGTTAAAAAGACGAACTACACTTTAAACTCATCCCGCATCTGAAAGCAGCACCATTTCACAGACATTAAGTCTTGCAAAAATCCCCTTTAACAACTAGCGTGCATTAGACATGGGATAGAGTCTGTTCCACTAGTTATACCTAAATGAAACTCCTACATAACCCAAGACTTATGCACGCTATAAAATGATCGGATGTACTAGACAGCCGTCGAACAAAAATCGTTACTTAATTCCAGCCAACTGGCGATAAGGTACAGACTTTTCGATATCGATGTTGAATGACGAGATCCTTTGTGGCGTATTGCCAGTTGCATTGACACTTTGTGCCATTGACAAGAATAGAGCTGGATCGCCTGCCTTTGGCTTTCGTTCTTGTGGAAGGAATCTGCGTACTTCGACCTGCCAAATAATTTGGGGGAAACCCAGTTTGGCACGGTGGTAAGCTTCGTATCGTGGAGATTTGATGTTGAATGGCAACTCACCCTCAGCACGGGATGGCAATATGCGACGGCGCTGATAAGGTACTGTGGAGTCTCCAAAATTGCTCAGGTACTCTTCAGTGTTGAGGACTTCATCAACAAAGCCTCTAATACCTTTGGTTGCTACTACAATTGACCAGGCAATTTTTTCCCGCTCACTGTATGGGTCGCGTCCTAGAGCGCGTTGGATTACTTGCTCAACAAAGCGATAATTATTGTTGAGATCGTAGAAGCTTTTCTTAAAGGTATCGGAAAGCAGCAAGCCACGAATAAAGTCCCGCACTGTAATCTGTCCATTACGGAGTTGGGACTCTAAAAATGTTTGGCGATCAGCAGCAAAGGCATGAAAGAAAATTTGACGATATGCTGCATCAATCAGAAGGTCTAAATCTGATGGAGAAAGCAGATTGTCTGTAGTAAAAATCCTGGGCTGTTCATCACCCGGTACTTCGTATGCAGCTACACGCTGATTTTGACTTGAAGGGTCGTATGTTAACAGAGGAATTGCCACTCTAAAGCCTCCATATTTCTTAATTAAAGTTAACAACTTTAGATCACATATTAAGGGAGTAGTTGTATCAAAACTTCAGATTCTGATAAAATTTCACGAAACTTAACCAAGGGGAACTTATCTATTCCAAAAAACAAGGATTAGCTTGTTGGACTCAACCCATAGCTAACTTATAAAAGGAGTAAGGCTTTCAGCCTAATAACTACTTAAAAAATTTTATTTACATACTTTAGATTAGAAGATTCAGTTTCACCTTTTTGAAATTAAGCAATAATTTTTAACATATAGCAAAAGAAATTAATGGGGAGTGGGGAGTGAAGAATTAAGGGCAAGGGGAGAGACTTGTTGCAAGTTCTCACCTCTTGTCTCTTTGTTTTCCCTACCCTCTACTCCCTTGACCTATCCAAAATTCCAAGGGATCTATGGTTGATTTACAGTGAGGCCAGCTACGCAAAGTTGCTTCCATACCTGCCTCCCAGTAAGGTGGTTCTAATCCCAGCCCTAAACATAGATGAGATAGGATGCTAGCAAACTGCTGATTGTGACCAAAGTCTCCTAGATGGGCATGGGCGTATTCATGAACGACTACACCAAACCAGTCTCTAGGTGCAATTCGACCAACATCTACCAGAATAGTTACTGGGTTTGTGAGAATATTGCATAGCCCGTCGATGCCGAAGGATTGAGCTATGGGGACTGCGAAAATTTGGATGTGGCGACGCTCTTGGGGATGAAAGCACTCATGGCAAAGGTCTAGATAGGTATTGATCTGAGCGTTAATAGTGTTAATATTATCGCCGATCCAGGTACAAATGGGGATGCGATCGCGCACATTATCGAACACATCAACCATACCCGGTTCTAGGGCAAACCTCTGTACTTGATACAGATAATCTCGGCCACGAGTAAAAGCATCGGTCTGCTTGAGAATCATTCACCAGCCCAAAACTGAATAAAACTTTCTTTTTTCCAAAACATCCGACCCTTGTTTTTCTGTTATTTGTTCTGGGTTAGAAGTTTCAATACGAGTTTCGGTACAAAATGATGCAGTGCTGAAGCCACCAAAGCGTTTCACTGTACTGGTTCGTAGTCGCATATTTGGGCTAGCGAACCAGAATCTCTCAATGGAACTCATTGTTTCGTATTCGGTTGTCAACACTAGCCCATCTTCATCATCCATGTGAAAAAGACCTACTACAGGCATAATTTCAGCGTAGCCTCTTTCACGGAGTAATTTACCAGATCTCGGGTTATCGCCATCAGGCACGATCGCAAATATGGTTTTCCCTTGATGGTTCTCATCATTTTCTCTATCCCAAGCCATTGTACCAAGCCAACGCACCCGTGAGCCACCTACTGACAGGCTAGGGTCAATCTGATGATACTGGCACAGTTCAATGATTTCTGGATGATTGGCATCTAGAGTTTCTACCTGTATATCCGATTCTCCTGTTTCTGAGCGTTTAAAGGGCAGGTGATGAGTTGCACGTTGCGATCGCCACTTACCAGCACTTAACTGAAAAAAGTCCATTGCGTCTATCAATCTTCTAACTCCTACTTATTACTCCTGCGGATGATGTTTTACGGTTTTTTATTTTTATAGTTTTTGGTATATAAACATTGTGACATACTCCCCACCCTCGTCTGTGTAACCATTATAAAAAATAAGCAATTGAGATTAAGGATGCCAAAACGTCGTTTAATAGGTTCGTAATTATATGTAGTTCACGCTAACAAAACCATAACTCAACTATTACAGAATGGGCGTTTTTGAGGATTAGGCTCGTTACTTATAGTTTTTCTCATAAAATAAATAACAGATGCCTTCAAATTGAGAATAAAATATTACTACTGCTTATCTATAGCAATCCTATCTGATTTATTTATTAAAATTCGCAGTGTCTATATCCCGACTTATTTAAGAAGTCGGGTATCTAACTTTTCACGAATGATTTAGAATTGCTACACCACTATTAAGCCATTTTAGCAAATACTTTTTTCCTTAAATTTCCAATTAATGGTTTCTCAATATAAGAATGAACTATACATCCCATAGCTACTGTTAATATAATAATTATAAATGCAATAGCGTTGTAATATATACTGTAATTTTGACTCAAATGTAAAATATTGAATTTATCTATTAATTTATTGAATATTTTGCTTATATTACTTAAGAAAAAGCCGTGTGTTAAATATATAGAATAAGACGCATTACCTAAATAAATTAGGATTGGTGATACATTTATTGCTTTTGTTACTTCTAAATGAACAGATCCGATAATCAGTAAGGTAAAGGGAATTCCATAAGCTACTAATGAAGAGATACCTGAAACATTAAATTCACCATATTTTGTATTTATAACTGATATCATCAACAAAAATATTGAAGCATAAATTAATGATGTTCCAAACTTAAATTGATATTTATATATCGTATAAGCAGCTAAACAACCCAGCACAAACTCTAGATTATGTGGAGAAAATATAAAGTTTAGCAGATAGCTTTTGCCAATTGGTAAAACATTAAATAGATTAAGAGTTATACCAATTATCCAAGCAAAAATTATTGCTCGGTAAATTTTTGTGTTTTTCAGTATTAGGAAACCAAATATACAGTAGAAAAACACTTCATAGCAGAGTGTCCAACTGACACCAATAAAACTACTCTCTAGAATAGACCGATCTTGGGGTATCAACAAAAAAGCCTCGATAATTTCGGCTGCACTTCGCTGATAAATACTATCTTTACCAGTATTAAATAGAGAAGCTAAAATTTTGATGCCTAAAATGCTCCAATATAATGGATACACGCGAATAAATCTTTTAAAAACAAAAGGCGTAAACTTATCAGGTTTACCTATATCAGATTGATGAATATAAAATATAATAAATCCACTAAGTACGAAAAAGAAATCAACGCCTATCCAACCGAAATGAAATTTTTGCAATAAATATAAATTATTTTGATGTAGTTCACGAGAAACTATTCCATTCCCGTGGTGAAGAATTACCATTAGAGCAGCTATACCGCGATATACTTGTAGTAAGTTTAATTTTTTGTTCATAGTAATTGCAGGGTTAGTTGTAAAAACTAATTAAATCACTAAATGTTAAGAATAGTGTAATACCAATTCACTAAAATAAATTATGCAACCGATGTAAACCTTGAAAGGCAAGTATCTCTAATTTTTTTAATTGCAAATTGCTCTCTTCTCTACGAGACGCTTTGCAAACGGAGCGAGGCTTTTGTAATAGCGTCCCTAATAGTTGCCCATTGCGAATTGGTATGACTGTTCATTTTTGTAATCAAGCAATAACTTTAGAAGTAACAGCAATAGGAAGAGATAATATTGCTCAACAGCAAAACTATCTTTTAAGCTTCGTGCTACTTTCGACAACTTTTACTTGTTTATAAATTGTAAGTAGTCCGGGATCATTTAACCTAGATTATCTTTGGCTAACTAGATTGACTTTGGTTTTAATGCCTAACTCAGGTATACTACCATATACCTGAGTTGTTGCGTTAGAGAATATTAGCAAAAATACAGTGAGACAGGACATATTATAGAGTCAGTAAGTTGCCATGCCTCCGGAAAGGTTTCACCATAAATAGGCGTCTTGATTTGCTCTGTATAGCAGTTAAGCTTGATTTAAACCTCTGTTTTTTATCCAAGACATAATTAGATTTCTCAACTTGCCTGTTTTTGACTCAGTAAAATGTGCTATGACAACCGCATATAAAAATACAAATACAACTATGATAAGCGCCAAGAATATGTGTAAAATATCTGGTTCCCAAGGGCGATCGCTAATTACACATGCTCTAATAAAGCACAGTATTGGCATGTGGACAAGATAAAGAGTATAAGAACATCCTGCTAAACCTTTTGAAAATTTTTCGTATATTCCTTCTTGCCTTATTTCACTACGATTATTAACTAAAAAATATATCATAATAGCAGTAGAAATTCCTATAGAAAAGTCTGCTATTTCTCGGACAATAAAACGCTCACTGATTAATGTAATGCACAGGATTAGTATAGACAAAAAAGTGAGGAGCTTGAGGACATTTTTATTATTAAGATATTTAGAAGGATGAGATATACTAACTAATGCTCCCATTAGCCAAACCAGAAAATAAATTCTAATTTCTGAACTAACCATGAGTAATATAGCTGAAGCTAAACAAGCATATAAGACACGAGCTTTTAAAGATTTAGCAAAAAACAATAGGATGATAGAAGGAAAAAGTATATAGTACCAAAACTCATAGGCTAAACTCCAAACTGCCTTATTTGAACCAAATAAATCTACAAAAATCGTTTGTACAAAAGCTAGAGTTCCCAAAGCATTTTTAAACGTAAAATTTTCCAAAATTTTATAAGTTGCCAAATGACCGTTGTGAAACTTTTCTCCATAAAAGCTATCTTGTCCAGTACCAAATATTTTTATACCAAGAGAATCCCAAAAAGAAGATAGTAATAAAGCAGGAATTAATACGATATATAAGCGTGTTAAACGATCTACTAAATAATTAACCCAAGACCATTGCTTTTGCTGAATTCTCTTTATGACGCTAGTTGAAATAAAAAATCCACTTAGGACAAAAAAAATCATTACAGATTGATGACCCAATACTGTTAATGAATTTAACCTTTTTATAAAAAAACTAGGATTACTAATTTCTGCATATTCTATAAATAATAGAATTCTTGTGTGACCAATAAAAACTAATAAGGAAGCTAAACCTCTTAGTAGATCAAGATGAGTTGACCATCGATAATTCCTGATTGAAGGAATATTATAAATAGGCTGCGTCTGAGTTTCTGTTTCTAGCATTTTGGATATTTAACAACCTTTTCCTAATTAAACCGTTAAAACATGAAAAAATATTCAAGAAAAAATTGGTAGCTCAATACAATAAATAATATACAATTATCTATATATGAATACTTATAAGTTTCCAAGAAGGTTTTTTAAAGCTTGTCCAAAGTCTATGGGGGCTTCATTAAACTCCAATTAGGAAGATAAGATGTTCTAAATAAACTCAGGAATTTCATCATCAATTAATAAGATTTAGTTAGGCTCTTTGTTATCTTTGCGTCCTCTGTGCCTTTTCTGCGAGATAGTGCGCGTTGGCAGACCCTCTCGTAGAGAAGGCGGTAGCCTGCACCGCTTTGCGTCTACATTAAAAAATTGATTTGAAATAGAGTTTTGACCTTAATTGAACCGTATTACATTATCAATGCAATTAATGTTTTTTTATTAGTCTAAAAAATAATATAGAAGTAATGTTCAATTTAAGGTACTTCTATATTAATAGGAACTCATAACAACAAAGTTTTTTTGACTTTTATCTAGTCGCAGTAATAAAGCAGCGTTAGATGGCAATCCTATGTAAGTTTTACCTAAAAAATAAAATATATCAAGGTTTGTGTGGAATAGTATTAGATGCTTATAAAGCAATACGGTTCAATTAAGGATTTTTGGTATTGATTTCAGTAGAGACGCGAAATTTCGCGTCTCTACTGAGGATTTTGGACTTAACTTAACGATATTGATTTATAAAGAAAGAATTGTTTTAAAAATAAAAAAACTCATGATTAGCATTTTTAGATATCAGGTTAATCTAAACAATGCTATCGATCATGAGTTCAAAAATGAGGTGCATGGTGCATACATCTGTACGCCCCTATAGAGGTTTATGATTTGCTATTAGCGATCGCTTCCTTTAAGACTAACTCTGACTGTGGTGTTTCCTCTTCTTCTGGTAGACCGTAAATTGACCTGTACAACTTCACGTATTCTTTTGCAGATTGATACCAACTAAAGTCTTGGGCCATGCCCCGCTTTTGTAGTTCTAGCCATTGTGGTTTAAAACGGAAGCCTTCCCAAGCCCTGATCATACAGGTGAAAAGGTCTAGGGGTTCATAGCGGTCAAAGCAATAACCTGTACCTGCTGCATTTTCGGGGTCGTGATGGCTTACGGTATCAACTAATCCACCTGTGCGGCGGACAATAGGCACAGAACCGTAGCGTAAAGACATCATTTGGCTGATACCGCATGGTTCAAAACGACTAGGCATTAAGAAAGCATCAGTACCAGCGTAGATGCGGCGAGACAGGGCATCGTTATACAGTAAGTAAGTTGCCATGCGTCCGGGAAAGCGGGATGCTAATTGCCACATCTGAGTTTCATAGTAGCGATCGCCTGTCCCTAAAAGAATAAACTGTGCATCTGTATAAGAGAGGAAGCGATCAAGGATTTGTAATATCAAATCAATGCCTTTTTGTTCTACTAATCGGGTCACAATCCCAATTAAAAAGGCTTTGGAGTTGACTTCTAATCCTACCTCTTCTTGCAAAGCAATTTTGTTGGCTTTACGTTTATCTAAGGTATCAGCAGTGAAGGTTTGGGCAATGTATTTATCATCTTCTGGGTTATAAATTTCAGTATCAATTCCATTAATAATCCCAGATAATTTACCGCTAATAAACGACAGCAAGCCTTCTAAAGTTTCACCATAAGTAGGTGTCTTGATTTGCTCGGCATAGGTGGGCGAAACTGTATTTACCTTATTAGCAAATTGCACCGCCGCCGCCATTGTGTTGTGTCCTTGCATATACCAAGGACACCAAGTAATTTTTTCTAAATACCAACGCCACGGCCCTTGATAAGCCAGATTATGAATGGTGAAGACTGTGGTGATATCAGGATCTTGGTGCATCCATACGGGAATCATCCCCGTATGCCAATCATGGCAATGGATAATTTCCGGTTTCCAGTAATTCCAGGCAAACTCGGCTGCACCATTAGCAAATAAAGTGAACCGCCAGTCTTCATCATCTCCGGAATAAATGCGGCGGGGCATGAAGGCAGGATGTCCAAATAAGTACAAGGGAACATCAGTACCAGGCAGGACGCTTTCGTATACTGCAAAATGCTGGAACATGGCATCGCCCCACCAGATAGGTTCATAGGGAATTTCCATTTTGTCTGGCAGGAAGCCATAGTAAGGCAAGAATATCCGCACATCATGCCCCATTTCTCTCAGAAATTTCGGTAATGCCCCAACAACATCACCCATTCCTCCTACTTTGGCAATGGGTGCTGCCTCTGCTGCCACAAATAGAATCCGCATGGTAATTTTTGCTTCCCCGGTTCTGTCTATATTGTCAAATTAACTCTTGTCGCGTCTGGCACATCTTTTGTGCAACAACGATCAATTCTTATCTAATCACATCGGCTTGCCCAATTGGTTAAGAACCGCGTTGAATCACTGCAAAAATTTCTGCTAAAATTTCTTGCGCTCCTTGTTGTCGTAACACTTGTGCTAGTTCTGTGCCTAACGCTTCCGCATTATTGGCAATCCCAGTGACGGTATCTTTTACGAACTTTTGACCATCTACACTAGCCACTATCCCTGTTAAGGTCAAATTATCACCGGATATTTCTGTATTTACACCAATAGGTACTTGACAGCCACCTTCTAGAGAGCGTAGAAAAGATCGTTCAGCGAGACAGCGATCGCGTGTTTCGGGGTGTTCGATTGCTTTGAGTAGAGATAGCACTTCGCTATCATCAGCACGGCATTCTATCCCTAAAGCACCTTGTCCTACGGCATGAAGAGAAATTTCTTTAGGGAGAATTTGATGAACGCGATCACCCATTCCCAATCTCTCTAACCCTGCTGCGGCCAAAATCAAAGCATCGTATTCGCCTGCATCCAGTTTTGCCAACCGTGTAATCAAGTTTCCTCGCACATCCTTAAAGGTAAAGTGGGGGAAGTGATGACGTAACTGTGCTAACCGCCGCAACGAAGATGTACCAATTACTGCACCTTCTGGCAATGTATCAATTTGTTTATCTTTGTGCTTTTCATGCACCACTAATGCATCTGCTGGATTTTCCCGTTCAGTAATTGCTGCTAGCGTTAACCCTTCAGGTAAGTGAGTCGGCAGATCCTTGAGGGAATGAACGGCAAAGTCAATCTCTTGATTGAGCATTCCGAGTTCAAGTTCTTTAGTAAAAAGTCCTTTATCGCCAATCTTAGCTAATGCTACATCCAAGATTTTATCGCCTTGGGTAGACATGGTGTGGACTTCAAAAGTGAGATCGGGAAAGGCTTTCTGAAGTTGCTCTTGTACCCAGTAAGTCTGAACCAGAGCAAGTTGGCTTTTGCGCGAACCAATCCGAATAGTGCGTGGAGGACTAGAAACAACTGAAGTCATAAAACAATATATCAAACGGCGATAAATTCACTCTCATCTAGACTACCGTAGTCAGGGACTCATACTAATTTTGGGGTTTGGATTTTGGATTTTGGATTACAATTCTTTACCTAAGGCTGGTTCTAGGAATCTCCGACAGTATTACTTACCATTAAGCCAGATGTCCAAATTCCATTTCCCAGAGCTATTAAAATGCCAACTCTCTAGACTTCAAGTTATTTTGTGAGTACAGCAGGAAATGTTTGTATAGAAACACTGAAGCGTTATATTGAACAAAAAAAGATTTGAATACAGGATAAAGGAAAGCGGTTAGCTTTCATGCCTCGTCTAAAACCCTTAAAGATGTGTCCCCCTCAAAAGGACACATCTTTAAGGGTTTTCAGCATTGTTCTTATAAAGCCAGAGTATAGAGCCTCTATAAGCAAAAACGGCAGATTCGTCTGTACAGACTCCAGAATTATGCTATAAATACTCCAAGGTATAGTTATAACTACCGTTGTGATCATGTACACCGCCAGCCGGACAAGCTCCAAATGAGGGATTTCCCGCAAAAGCTAGTACTTGACATTTATTACACCAACGCCAGTTATCCTGCTGACCTGGAAGAAGAGGTGTATTGAAGATTAGAAGATAGTTATAACTACCGTTGTGATTATGTACACCGCCAGCTGGACAAGCTCCAAGTGACGCATTTCCTGCAAAAGCTAGCACTTGACATTTATTACACCAACGCCAGTTATCCTGGCCAGCAAGACGAGGTGTATCGTGGATTAGAATATAGTTATAACTACCGTTGTGATTATGTACACCGCCAGCTGGACAAGCTCCAAGTGACGCATTTCCTGCAAAAGCTAGTGCTTGACATTTATTACACCAACGCCAGTCATCCTGACGATTTACGAACTGAGCTAAGGTTGGCTGAAGCAAACTCAATCCAGTAGTAGTTACCCCAGCTACTCCTAGTCCTCCAATTTTTATATACTTTAAAAAATCTCGTCGTGTTTTCTTGTGAATCAAAACGGTGTTTTTACTCACGGAATAGTTAGGATGTCGTATTCGTTGTGACATACGTCTAAATTCCTAAATTTCATAAATACTATATTCTAAATATTCTTAGATCGCGTTAACACTGGTAAGCGGCTGGACAAAAATATTTACATTGCGAAATCGTGTTCGCGGAGCATCTGATAGAAAAGCAATCCAAAACCCTTAGGATTGCTTAGTTTCACTTTGTTCTATTCAGGAATCTCTACTTCAGCATAGACTTTGGTTTTTATTTTTAAATCCTTATCTAAGCTGGAATCAGAACATTCGATCATCTAGGATACCAGCCGTAATCATGCAGTGATATTCGTCTATTCTCCACTTCGCTGTATTTATGAGCGTAAATACACTTTTGTATCGGATTTTAACGCATTCATAGAAATTGCGAGATATTAAGAAAAATCACAATTTTTCTCAAAATCAGGGATCGGATTTGAGATATTCCTCTAATTCTTGGGTACGCCGTTTTGTAAGATTTTCTAGACAATTAAAATAAATGGTAGGGGCAATACTTCCTCCTTCATATCTGCTTCTCTCAAACTCACAATTGGTATCTCGAAACTTGAGCCATGCAAGTTGTGCAGCAATCAATTTCTGTTTCCTAGATGTTTCTAAGGTAGGTAGCAATTGTTGATAAACTTGATTCAGTCTTTTATCTGCCTTTTGATAAGATAACTTCGTGCATTCATTAATTGCTATTTGGGTTTGAGGATTATTACAGTTGACCGTTTGAACTAAGCGCATCTCCCGTAAATCAGGCGTTGTGCCTGCTATTGTCATGGTGGGAGTATTTAAACTGCTGAAAGTCAGCATACTTGCTAAAACTGGTAATAATTGACGCATGGCAAATTTTTATTGTTTCAGTAAAGACAAAACATACTTAAATACGCATCAACATCGGTATGTTCCAACCCAGAAAACTTCTAAACTTCTTACAAAAGGTAAACCAGCCGCCAGAAGGAAGATGAAGTTTCACAAGAATGCTAGAAAAAATTTGGTATTTTAGTGATCTAAGTTTAGCCTTTAATATTTTATGAATCGTTCCGCCTGCCTCATTTTCAATCCAGTTGCGGGTCAGGGTGACCCAGAGATAGAACTGGCAGAAATTCGGGCAATATTAGAGCCAGAAATTGACCTAGATATTTATCTTACAACTGAAGAAATCGATGCTGACGAACTGGCTTTAGCAGCTGTAGAGCGAGGGGTAGATGCAATCATTGCTTCAGGCGGAGATGGCACTCTCTCGGCGGCGGCAACGGCTGTAGTGGGTACTGATATTCCATTTGGCATTATTTCTAGAGGCACAGCAAACGCTTTTGCTACAGCTTTAGGAATTCCTGACACGATCGCAGGTGCATGTGAGACAATTTTGCAGGGAGGAACCCGCCATGTAGACGTAGCCTATTGCAATGATCGACCAATGGTACTTTTGGCAGGTATTGGCTTTGAAGCTGAAACTGTAGAATTGGCAGATAGGGACGCTAAGAATCGTTTTGGGATGATGGCCTACGTTTTTGCTGGAATTCAGCAACTGAGAAATTTAAAAAACTTTGATCTTGAAATTGAAACAGAAGACAGGATAATTAAGACTAGTGCCTGTGCAGTTACAGTAGCAAATGCTGCCCCTCCTACTTCAGTTTTGGCTCAAGGCCCAGCCGGTCTGATTTATGATGATGGGTTGCTAGATTTGACGATTGTAGCTCCAGTTAACAAAGCAGGAGCGATCGCAGCTACATTTCATCTATTTCAAACGGCTTCTACAGGTAACGCTGCCGAGCGAAATGATATTGGCTTCCTACGAGCCAAAGAATTTAAAATTACAACTAAACCACCGCAAAAAGTTGTTCTAGATGGTGAAATAGTAGGCACAACACCTGTAGAAATTAAGTGTGTACCAGCAGGTTTGAACATTTTTGTGCCATTAGTAGAAGAAGTTGAGCCTACCGAAAAACTAGAGGGACTTCCTAATCTGATTATTGAGATGAAAGACACAGTGGAGGAGTGAGGGCATTGAGCATCGGGCATGGGGCATTGGGCATGGGGCATTGGGAATTGGGCATGGGGCATGGGGCATGGGGCATTGGTTATTTCTTCCCCTGCTTCCCCTGCTTCCTCTGCCTCCCCTGCTCCCTCACTCCCTCATCTCCCCCTGCTCCCCTTCAATTGAAAACTCAGGAGTAGGTTGCATTGAAACTTGTATCTGATCCAGCGATCGCTAACAAAATTCGTAAAATGAATCAACGGGTACGGTGGCAAGATCCGTTAATTGTGGGACGGAACATCGACCAAACTCGGTTGGTGTTGGAGGATGGCCAAACAGACAATTCTGAGTTCTCATTTTTAGTTGTAGGTGATAGTGGTTCCGGCAAGCACCGAGGACACAATCCCCAGCGAAAGGTGGCTGAACTGATGTTGCCCCATCACAATGAATGCCGTTTTATGCTGCATACCGGAGATGTGATCTATTTAGTGGGGTCGAGTGAATACTATCAGCAGAATTTCATCCAGCCTTATCAAGAGTTTCTCTTGGGGGGAGAGCATCCCCAAAAGATTGCTTATGACCAGATGATTTTTAAGCTGCCCATTTTACCTGTACCGGGTAATCACGATTACTATAACTTGCCGATTCTATTGAGCTTGGCCTCTCTAACAACATTACCCATTCGCCGCCTGTTGCGATCGCGTTTAGACTTGGATGTAGGCTTGCATGGTTCAGGAACGGGTGAAGCCTACGCACGGGCTTTTCTGGATTATCTTCAGGTGTTTCAGCTTCCAGGAGAGTTAAATAATCATCTAAATCAGTATTACACAGCTAAAACAGATACAGGTTATTGTCTCAGCTATGAACCTGGGCATTTTACCCGCCTTCCCAATCGCTACTATACTTTCCGCTATGGCGGGATTGATTTCTTTGCCTTAGATTCAAATACATTTAACGATCCACCACCGCTACCTAAAACAAAACAAGGCGATGCTAATCGCAGAATTTTAGAAAAACGTCGTGAAGATTTAGAGCAAGAAAAGCAGCAAATCATTGAAACCTCAGCCAAGCTTCGTCCAGAAAATCCTATTGAGGCTGACCAATTAGACGACTACCACGCCAAGCTGTCACAAATTGAAGAAATTATTGTTGATATCAAAAAGCAATTAGCTGCTGATAGAACAACGCTGACTGACACTGAACAACTAGACTGGCTCAAGCAAAAATTAATTGAATCTTGGAATAACTCTGAAGTTAGGGGAAGAATAATTTATTTCCATCATCCTCCTTATGTAACTGAAGCGACAAAGTGGCAGCAAGCACAAACTCTGATAATTCGCGATCGCCTCCGTGGTGTGCTGGATGCGGTAGCTGAAGAAATAGGTTCCTTAACTCAGGGGCGTCCTTTGGTTGATTTGGTATTAAACGGTCACGCCCACTGCTTGGAACACTTAGAGACAATGGATACAGGACACGCTGATTCTCATATCCACTGGATTGTTTGTGGCGGTAGCGGCTTTAGTTTGCGACGCCAGAGGGTTGAGGGAGCAGATTTGATGGAGGAAAATAAATTAGTAGCGCGATCGCATCTCTTCATTGGTCGCAATGGTCAAGGTTCTCACAAGCGGCGACCTTACTCAGGTTTACGTATTGACGTTAAAGGCGAAGGCCATCCTAAGTTTATTGTCCGTCCGTTGGTTTCCGAATGGTATCAGAGACAATGGCGCGATCGTGAATTTGAGCCACTGATCATTGAATGAATGGGCATCAGAAAAGAGGAGGCAAGAGTTTTTGAATTTTGAATTGATTTCTCTCAATTCACTCATTCACCGATCTAACAAAATTGCATCATTCCCACTTAAATTCTATATTTGAGGTAACTTTGAAAACTGAGACTTTTTAAAGTCGATCAATAAAATTATTCTGGAAATATTGCTGCGATTCCAAACTTCATGTTCAACTGTATCATCAAAAACTAAGCACTTGCCTTCTTGCCAAGTTTTTATTTCATGCCCCACTCGTATCGCACAGTCATCAGCAACAATTAAACCCAAATGACAACGGAGTACAGTGTTTATATATCCCTCATGAGGAACAATGTGAGTTCCAGGTGCAAGAGAAGAAAAAGTTGCTGTGGTCATTCCAGGAATAGCTTCTATTAATTTTGTTGTTTCTGGACATAAACAGCAGTTATCCTCAAGTTTCTTTCCAAAAGAATACAAAGTAAAAATATCCCAGCCTTTGTTATAAAGAAACTCTTTTTGCCAAGGAATAGAATCATTGTCTTGCAGTCTATCAAACTCCTCTTTAATGAGGAACCAGTTTGATTCTAGACTCTGTGTAAATCTAAAAATAGTAGTTTCGTAAAACATTTTTTATTTAATTATGTTATATTCATTGCTTTGAAGGTAACTGGAAGAGATTTTAAGCTCCGAAAAGGAACTCTTTTTCGCCATTCAACCTGTTGTTGTAATAACTGTATATCAGGTAATTGCACAAGAGCATTAATAGCAATTTCAGCTTCTAGCCGCGTCAGTGCTGCACCCAAACAAGAATGAATACCATCAGCAAAAGCTAAGTGATTGTTATTAACTCGCGTAATATCAAAACGATCTGGTTCAGGAAATTGTGCAGGATCTCGATTTGCAGCCCCCAATACAACCAATACTTTATCACCAGACTGAATAGTTACACTATCTAAAAAAACATCTTCATTTGCTATTCGTGTAGTAATCTGAATCGGGCTATCATAACGCAGTATTTCTTCTATAGCACCTTGAATAAGCATAGGTTGTGTCTTGATTTCTTGCATTTGCTCTGGGTGACGCAACAAAGCAAGCATACCGTTACTGATGAGATTGACTGTTGTTTCTTCACCAGTTAGAAAAAGTAACATACAGATGGAAATAATTTCTTCTTCCGTGAGCTTGTTATTCTGTTCTTTAACTGCTATCAAAGCACTCAAAAAATCCTGTTGTAGATTTATTTTGCGTTGAGCAATCAAGCCCTTAAAGTAATCTGTAAATTCTAACGCCACTTTATTCATCTGCTCATAGTCTTCCAAAGACTTGAGTGGATCTAAAATCTCAGACAATTTATCTGACCAATAATATAGCTTATACCAATCTTCAACAGGTACTCCCAAAATTGTGCAAATTACATTACAAGGTAAAGGACAAGCAAAATCGGCAATTATATCCATGTAGCCTTGATGTCTAATCTTACTAATTAGCTGCTCTGTAATTTGTTGAATTTGGGGATATAAACTTTTAACAGTAGCAGTAGAAAAAGCTTTACTTATTAATCCTCGCAATCTAGTATGTTCTGGCGGATCTAGAAATATTAACCATTTACTAATAGCTTGTGCGAGTGTATTGAAATTACCTAGATAATCGCTTTTGTATTTAACGTGGTTTGGCATTTTATTAACACAAAAGCGAGAGTCTCGCAAAATTGCCTTAGCATCAGCATAGCGAGTAACTACCCACATATTATTGAAGCTCTGGTGTATTGGTTCAACAGAACGAAGTTTATGGTAAACGGGATAAGGATTATCATGAAAGGATGGTTCATAAGGATTAAACTTAAAAATTTTTTCCATTTTTTGTTTTTGATTATTATCTTTAATTGGTTATATTTACTGTCTACTACATTTACTAAAACCTGACAAGAAACTTAGTTAATACTAAAATTCAATATTAGAGCTTTTAAGCCACGGATGGCTATGTTTTTTCGCCACTCTAATTTATCCCTGGCTAGCTTTAAATTAGGAAGCTCTTGAATCAATGTATTAATAGCAATTTGAGTTTCCAGCCGTGCTAATGCAGCGCCTAGACAATAATGAATATTATCGGCAAAAGCAACGTGATGATTCTGCTCTCGATTAATATTTAACTGATCGGGGTTAGAAAACTGGGCAGGATCTCGATTAGCAGCACCTAAGCACAAAACTATCTTTTCACCTGCTTTGATTTGTTGATTACCTATTTCTAAATCATCAGTAGCAATCCGGGTAATCATCTGAATTGCACTATCGTAGCGAATGATTTCCTCTACCGCACTTTGAATTTTTGTTGGTTCTCTTTTGAGCTGTTCCATTTGTTCAGGGTGATTGAGCAATGCTAGAATTCCGTTAGCTATTGTATTACCTGTAGTTTCTTCTCCTGCACCGAATAACAATGTACAAACTGCCAATATTTCCTTTTGAGTTAATTTATCACTTTGCTCTTGAACTGTAATGAGACTACTAATCAAGTCTTGCTGGGGATTTCTTTCTCGTTCATGAATCAAACTACGTAAATAGTCTTGAATCTCTTGCGTAGCCTGATTCATTCTTTGATATTCTTCTAGTGATACCAATGGATCTAAAATCCTAGACAATACATTTGTCCACTTATGTAGCTGGTTTTGAGCTTCTTTTGGTATCCCCAAAAGTTTACTAATAACTTTCACAGAAAGCGGACTAGCAAGATCGGCAACAATATCTATACTTCCTTGATGTCTAACTTTATTTAGCAATTCATCGACAATTTCCTGAACCAAAGGACACATCTGCTCAACAACTATGGGAGAAAAACTTTTAACTAGCAATCCACGTAATCTAGTATGATCTGGCGGGTTCATATAAAATAAAAATTTGCTGGTAGTGTAAGCCAGAGTATCCAAATTTTTTTCTTTGTTTTTAAGATATTTGCTTCTTTCATTGATTAATTTTGGTCTGTCATCAGTACGAATACACCCACTTCTCAAAACTGCTTTGACATCAGCATAGCGAGTGACGAACCAATCACCGCCAATCAAGTATTTATGTACTGGATCTTCTGAGCGGAGGCGATGATAAGTTGGATAAGGATTAGCATTAAATTCAGGAGCAAAAATATTGTATTTTAATTTAATTGATTCTATTTATTTGCTATTGTTAGCATTAATAACTTCTTTACTCATATTAGAAATTTGTTTAATTTTATAGATTTTGTTTTAAACCCTATTTGGAGAAGGCATTAATAGTAATGATTGACTTTCTTTTGCTAAATACTCTGCTAGGGTTTTAATATTGGGAAATTCCCAAAAAAGAGTAATTGCCAGTTCAAAACCTATCCATTGAGCTAATTCATTTGTCATACTGACTGACACTGCTGAATCTAAACCATAGGAAGTAAAAGACTCTTGAATATCTATTTCATCAGGGGGTAATTTGAGGTATAAAGCGAGATGAGAAATTAACCAGTTTTGAATTTCTGCTTCTGTAAAAGCTAGTTTTTCAGAGTGATTAACATCTGAATTCTGTGTTTGTTCCCGAAGCTCTTTTACTTCTGTTTGCAGTTTTAATAAATCTATTTGTGCAAGATTGGCACTCCAATCTCCAACAATATCTAAATTTCCATTCAAGAAACTAATACGACAAGCCTGACGCTGAATTTTATTACTCGGCGTTTTCGGGATAGTTGCAGTTTTCAGCAGGGCGATCGCATATACTTGCAACTGATATTCTTCAGATATTGCCTGACGTATGGCTTTTATAACCTCCAAAACATCCAGGTTACGTAAGTAAGTCCGCTTTACCTCTTGAACAATAACTAGCTGTTCAACTCCTGCAACTTCTAGAGAAAATACTGCTCCACAATGAGGCCGTAGCGCGGGATGGCTGTTTTCAACTGTTAACTCGATATCCTGGGGATAATAATTTTGTCCTCGAATAATTATCATGTCTTTTAGGCGACCTGTGACAAATAGTTCGCCATTGAGCAAAAATCCTAAATCTCCCGTGCGGAGATAAGGCCCCTCTTTTGGATCTTGAAGTTGAGCATGAAAAATCTGCTGCGTTTCGTCGGGTTTGTTCCAGTAGCCAATGGTTACACTCGACCCTGCAACCCAAATTTCTCCGACTTGTCCATCGGGACACTGAGTTAATGATTCTGGATCAACGATCGCAATTTTTTGATTAGGGGTACTGTGACCAACACCAACGATCGCTTTATTATTCTCTGTCTCAGAGGTAGCATCTACAATTAAATTCTGTTTTAAAGCTTGATTTTGTACAAAGTGAATTACTGGTGGAGCTGCTTTTAAACCCCCAGACACAATTAGAGTCGTTTCCGCCATACCGTAGCAGGGGTAAAAAGCACTCTTTCTAAAACCACACTCTGCAAAGGTGGTGCTAAACTTCTCTATAGTTTCCGCACGTACAGGTTCAGCACCATTAAAAGCTACTTCCCAACAATTTAAATCCAGTTCTTGCCGTTGTTCGGGAGTAATCTTTTCAATACACAGATCATAAGCAAAATTGGGGCCACCGCTAGTAGTCGCTTGATAGTCAGAAATAGCTTTTAACCAGCGAAAAGGCTTTTGTATGAATGACTCTGGCGACATCAAAATGACTGAGCAGCTACCATATACAGGCTGTAACACTCCACCAATTAGCCCCATATCGTGGTATGGAGGTAGCCAAATTACTCCGCGACTGTTAGCTGTATGTTCAAAAGATTTATAAATTAAATAAGAATTATGTAATAAATTGCCATGACTTACAATCACTCCTTTTGGTTTCCCCGTTGTACCAGAAGTGTATTGAAGAAGTGCTAGTGAGTCGTAATTAATTTCTGGCAAAAACCAATCATCTGATAAATTGCTGCTAATCTCATCGGTTGCTATCCATTGCAAAGCTACTAATTCTGCTTCTTGTTCAATGCTTTGTGCAGAGTTGGTAATTAAAGATGTGGTGCTGAGTGCAAAAGTTGCCTGTGCATCAGATGCGATCGCCTTTACCCTTGTCATTCTTTGTTTACCTTGTGGTGGGTACACGGGTACAGCAATGACACCTGCATACAAACATCCAAAAAAAGCAACTATAAATTCTAGTCCAGGCGGGTAAAAAAGTAACGCTCTTGCTCCAAAAGCTTTCCTACTCTGGAGTAAAGCTGCTAGTTTACGGGCTTTTTGATCTAATTCTGCATAAGTAAAGCTAATTTTTTCTGCTTCTCCATCTACTAAAAAGGTATATGGCACCTGATTTGGTTGTTTTAGCGCCCTGTAGTTTAGTAAGTGAATTAAAGTCGCTTCTTGTACAGAAGATGGAGAAAATAAATCGTGAATCATAGCTATTTATCTTTACCTAATCAAGACAGAAATTAGTTGTTAATTTCCTACTAATACCAATTCTGTATGAAGATGCACATAATCAGTCCCCCCTTCATAAGGCTAATTACCCCCCTTAGAAAGCAGGGCCGTTTCATTCCCCAAAGAGCTTTAAAAATCAAGGGTTCTAGCAAAGAAAAATTAGTTATTTTGTTACCAGCGTGCCGAGAAAATGAACTATTTTACTGATATTTAAGTGCTTAAAAGTTCATCTCATCGTCGCCCTTACTTACAATTTTCTCGCTAACCATCTTGACAAATCCTGTTTGAAATGGAATGAAACAGCCCTGCCGTTTATTGGGGGGAAAAAGAAATCTATCTAGTTCCCTCCCCTTTATAAGGGGAGGGTTAGGGTGGGGTAATTCGAGGACTGGTAGTGATTCAATAACTTGTGTGTACACCGTAGCTTCATAAGGAGGGACGGCGTAGCCGGGGGGTAAATATATGCAGCTTCACAAATAAACGGTATAAGTTATTTTCAGTATGTTGTACCCTTGCTAAGGTTATTAACGCCGCCAATAAACAGCGCATTATCAAAGAAGCTGGAAGATATAAGAGCAATATTCTTATATCTTCCACATCTTCAACTGATTACATAAAGTATCTTTGAGTATGTCTTACTACCACCTGATAGCCAGTTCTAGACCAAGACGTTACTGCCAATAACTAATGAGTTAGCAGAGACATTATTCAAATTCACCAATAAGCTAAAGCCTTGGGTAGATGTTATCCCATCTGTATCAATCTGAACTTGAGTATTGACACCATTAGAAACAAAACGCAAGTAGCTATCAGTAATAGGATTACTACCACTGTAGCCTAAGCTAGCAAACAAGTTAGTTAAAACTAGTTTATCTTGGCTGGAATTGAAGTCAGTGATAATGTCACCAGTAGTTCCTTTGTCGCTGGAAGCTTGATAGATAAACTGATCAAAACCTGTTCCACCTGTAAGAGTGTCATTGCCAGCGCCGCCAATAAGAATGTCATTACCTGCACCACCAATCAGAGTATCATTGCCTAGACCCCCACGCAGCAAATCATCACCGCTACGTCCATCAATAATGTCGTTCCCACCCTGACCATTGATGACATCGTTAGAGTTGTCAAGAGCTTTAATATTGTTGGAAGAATCATTGAAAAACGTGACTGTATTGCGTTTTAAAACGCCAGTTTGAGTTGAATCGGCATTAACAACATCAAAGTTGTCGCTTATGCTAGTTTGTCCATCAAATAGAAGATTACCAGTTGATGTGGAAAGGTTATCCAAGTTTTCTAGAGCAAAGTTTTGTAAGGTAACTTGGGTATCAGTCTTAGCAACTCCATCAAATGTAACCTCTAGATTGTTGCCAGATTGAGTTAGAAGTAGATTGCGGGCTGTCAAGCCAGTTCCTTGGAATTTAATAGTATCTACTTCGGCAATAGTAGCTGCGGAAGGATTACTACCTCTGCCTACACCCCCGAAATTAAGAATAGTATGGCTTCCCTCTCCACGGGGTACGATTAACTCTTTTTGACCGCCACCACTAGAAACAGTATCAGATTCATAAGCACCAATATCTACGGTAGCAAACTTAAAGCGGTTAAAGTCAGTACCTCGTTGGTCAAAAGGGATGGATTCGGTAGTGTTACCATCTCCATTTAAATCAGTTGTATCTGCTGAGAGATTGGCATTATTACCAGCATTGATCGCAATACTAGTGGGAACTAAGGCGTAAGTAGCTGTAGTGCCACCATTATTTTGCAAAATCGGGTTAAGAACTTGGTTTATGTTGGTAATTCCGGCTTTGGCAAAGGTAATATCGCTACCTGTACCAATTGTTCCTGATGCTCCGGCAGTAGTACCAATTAGATTATTGGCATTACCTGCGATATCGCTATCAGTAGACACATCAGCCGCTTGATTATTGCTGTTAATATTTCCAGCAATAATGGTGTTTTTGACAGCAAGTGTGCCACCAAAGAAGTTTTCAATCCCACCACCAAAAGTACTATTGAAATTAGCTACCACCGTATTGTTGGTAATGGTGTTGTTAATCAAGGTGGCTGTCCCTAAGTTGCCGACACCGCCGCCCCCAAAGACTCTGGCTTGATTGCCCGATAGGGTAGTATTAATGACGGTAGCTGTACCTGAGTTTAAGATGCCACCACCTGCATCACCTTGGTTATTAGAGAGGGTGCTGTTGATAACGGTAGCTGTACCAAGGATATCTATTCCACCTCCAAGGTTGCCACGATTGCCATCAACAGTGCTGTTAGTTAAGACTAAATTACTATTCTGATTAACTAAGATGCCGCCTCCGTCTGCTGTTTTGGCATTGCCATTAGCAATGGTTAAGCCGTCAATTTTGGCATCTGTTCCCGTTCCAGAGATACTCAAAACACGGTTGGCATTATTACCACTGACTGTTAGTTGCTCGGCTCCTGTTCCAGAGATGGTAACATCATCTGTAATCCTGATCTGCCCAGAAGTTAGGGTAATGGTTTGGGCTGTGGCAAATTTTCCTTTCGTGTCGAAATCAACCGTATTAGCCCCAGTAAAGATATTAGCATTTTCAATTGCTTGTCGCAATGATCCTTCGCCGCGATCGTTGGTGTTGGTGACGGTGGTATCGTTACGGGCAATAGTAACGGTAGCAGTTGGGTTGGTTGTATCGATACTATAAGCAGCGTCGGGAGCTAGATTCAGTTTTAAAGTTTCATCAGCTTCAGCCGCCAAGTCATTAATAGCAGCTAAGTTGATATCAACAAAGCTTTGCCCATCAGGAATAACAACGCTAAGAGTATTACCAGAAACCTTAATGTTCCCGCCACTAAGAGTGTAATCGTTCACAGAAGCACTGCTGCTATCAATAGTGAGTTTGACAGTTAAATTATTGGCAGTGCCAATGCGATTAACACGGTAAGTTCCTGCTATTCCTGTTTCTGTAGCAGTGGGAGAAACTGCACTGAGGCTAACAATCGGCTCCTGCACTTCAAAAGCACCGATATCCACTCTCCCGAATTTGCTGCGATCAAATCCTGTACCTCGTTGATCGGTGGAGATACCATTGGGAATAAAAGCATTATTGCCTGCGTTGACGGCTGGTGAAGTAGCTAGTAAAGCCTGGGTTTGAGTAGTCCCACCATTATTAGCTAGGGGGGCTAATCCGGGGTTGGGGTTGACGATATCGCTACCAGTGCCGATAGTTCCAGAAGCTCCAGCTGTAGTGCCAATCAGGTTGTTAGCATTACCTGTAATATTGCCGAATACATCGGGCGCTTCACCGCCGAAATCTTTGTTATTGGCAATAATGGTATTGGATGCAGTAATCGTCCCACCTAATCTGAAAATTCCTCCACCATCGCCAGCACTATCGTTGTCAGCATCTGCTGTGTTGTTGGCAATGGTACTGTTATTTATGATCAGCAAACCTGAGTTTGTTACTCCACCGCCAGAAGAGTTGGCTTGGTTGCCAGAGATTGTGCTGTTAATTATGTTAGCTGTATTTACAGTAGTGAGAGCGCCACCGTTAGCATTGGCTAGGTTATTAGAAAGGGTACTATCGCTTACTGTAATTGTGCCGAAATTATAGATCCCACCACCGCTAACGGCGGATTGGTTGCGATCGATGGTACTGTCAGTTACGGTCGCTGTACCTGTGTTGGATATAGCTCCACCGCGAACGGCTGTATTGTTAGAAAGTACACTATTATTTAAGTTCAGGGTATTTCCACTATTAACTAAGATACCACCACCATTTTCTGTGCCTGCATTCCCATCGGTAAGGGTAATCGCATCAATATTTGCATCTGTTTGAGTTCCAGAAATATTGAAGATACGGGAGGTATTGTTGCCACTGACGCTTAAGTTTTTCGCTCCTGTTCCTTGAATGGTGACATCATCGGTAATATTTAATTCCCCAGATGTTAGAGCGATCGCATCTGGAAAAGCATCATTATATACAGTTCCAGCAAAGCTAACTGTGTCAGCCCCAGCAAAAGCGTTGGCATTTTCAATCGCTTGCCTTAATGACCCTTCACCTTTGTCATTGGTGTTAATTACTACTGTATCGTTACGGCTAATAGTAACAGTGGCTGTATTTTTTACGGTATCAATATTATAGGTAGGATTAGCTGCTAAATTAAGTTTAACTGTTTCATCGGCTTCGGCTTGAATGTCATCAATCGCAGTTAGATTAATGTCAACAAAGTTTTTTCCATCAGGAATTACTACAGTAACAGCATTTCCAGTGACTGTAACTTTGTTGCCGCTAAGATTGTAGTCATCAAGCGCTGTACTACTACTATCAATGTTGAGTTTAATAGTTAAATTGCCAGCCGTGCGATCGCGGCTAATACGGTAAGTACCACGATTGCCACTTTCAGTAGCAGTGGGAGTCAGAGAAGTAATTGCAATGTTAGATAACGTCATATTTCGTGGTCTTGTTATCAAAAATTAGAATGTGTTGATTGAAAGTAAAGAAGATGTTTGAAAAATCAAAACCATTAACAAAGTTTGCCTAATTATGAACGGTTAAAACCGAAACTTAGACATGTTTGAAAACGCAAAATCTCAAAATAAAGTAAACAGTTTTGAATTTTGGAATTAGGAAATAGCGAAAGTTTTTCTCGCTTTAGTCGTTACACAGTATTCAAACTGAATTACTTTTACCTCACCCTTTTCTTCATTTTCTTGTTTTGGCAAAAGTATTGGCTGTTAAACTTAATTGCTTAACCAAAACCTGAATTTGTTAATTGAGTGTCTACTTACGCATCAATTTACAACTTATTAACAGGATAATCAAGGGTTTATATAAAACATCCTACTTTTCTTGCTTTTCCTACTTTTCCTACTTTTTTGAATAACTCCTGCTGTAGTTAAATGTATGATAACTAAGAGCTTTTCTTTTGTTGTAATATGTGCTACTAGAAGTTATTACAAACCCAATATAGCAATCCTAAATCATTCGTGAAAAGTTAGATCCCGGACTTCTTTAAAAAGCCGGGGATCTGGACATTGAGAATTTTTACAAATCAGATAGTATTGCTATATATCAAAAGATAAAAATTATGATACTAATTGTATGTAGAGTTGTGCTTTATTCGCCGAGATTTCGCCCATATATAATAATATATAAATAAGTAGAGACGCAATTATCATTGCGTCTCTACAAACTGCCTATTTAGCCTTATTATGTGTAATTGCAGCCACAAAAAAGGATTGTTGTAATTAAACTATTCCTGGGCCTCTACCTCGGCTGTCACCCCTATCTGTCAACTTGCCTTCCTCATCTTGATTAACTTCTCCAAGTTCTTCAATGCGTTCTTCTTTATCATTTGCCGCTTGTTGGCGTGCATCACCCGGTTCTTCGTAATACATTTCCGGTTCAATTGCATAGTTATTAGACAAACCTTCTCTGTCTACGGTATAGCCATCAGTGGTGCGTATACTTTGTGAATCGGTTTGGTCATCTGTAGGTGCATCTGCCTCCCGTTCTTCTGTGGGGAGTGTTTTGTACTTATCTCCTTCTCTTTCCATGCGAGCAGCAGTTTCAGCTGGGATGATGCCGCGATCGTATGTATCTACTTCAGCTCTATCAGATGAATCTATATCTCTCTTAACTGCTTCATTATTAGCCATAATTTATGTCCTCGTTAAAGAATCTATTAAATAACCTCAAAGCCTAGATTAGGTTGTTTTTCATCTTTGTTCTACTATCTTTAGAAGTGATTTAAAATTAAATACAATGTTATGCTCTCTATCTTTTGATGTATTTATAGCAATCCTAAATGAGTTGTGAAAATTGAGAGACTTAGATCCCCAACTTTTTTGATAAGTCGGGGATCTTATTGTTCACGAATGATTTAGGGCTGCTATAAAAGACTAGTCTGAAGTCCTGCTCAATAGATGTAATTTCTGTTCATCATATAAAACAAGCGTTTTAGCTGAAGTTGACACTGACAGCAATAAATATTCTTGTGTCTTCACTACGTTTTATATCCGAAATAAGATAGTTACAAAATTCCCGACTTGTCTAAAAAGTCGGGAATATGAACATTTAGATTATATATATTTAACTAGCGAAGACACATGCTAGCCTACTAAGGCTTTAGCAAAATGTTAAAGGCGGACAAAACTATGCCACATTATAGTTATTTGATGGTTGGTAAATTTATTCGCCCACAAATTGCTTTTTCAGTGATTGAATTTCATCGGCTAATTCTTGTCGGGTTGAAGCCTTCAGTAGATAACGGGAAATAAACCAAGTGGCATAACTAATTCCAATTAACTCAAAAGTCGGTGATAGTAATGGAATATCATTGATTGCATCCAGTACTGCTAGTAATATCTTGGCTGTAACAATCGCCGCTACAATCAAACCAACTGTTGTTAGCGGCTGCTTATAGTTACTAAAAAAGCTACCTAAATATTCGGGCAATTGCTCTAAAAATTGAGAAACTTGTCTGCTAATTTGCTGCCATTGAGATTCCGCTTCAGGTGCGGGTGGTAACTTTGGCAAATTTGCAGTATCTGTACCTTCAATTGCTAGTGTGCTTTGTGAAAAAGAGGCATTCACAGATTCACGTTGCTGTTGTTCGGTTTCCATAATTTCTATTTTCCGTAAGTACAAAGAGCTTGTATAACTGTGAGCATCAATAAATATAATTTTCAGGTTATCATTTGTCAATTCTTAGTAGTCAGTAATAAGTATAACTGACCACTAAGACTGAGCAGGAGCATCTCAATTTATTTTTGCTTACCTACTCAGTTGAATTTGTTGTTAGCTGCTTTATTGTTTTGGTGGAGTAACAGTTGCTTTAACAACTACACTTTTGACGCCTTTAATTTGTTTAGATAAAGGTTCAATCTTAGCTAACTCCTGTTGATTGTTCACAGTTCCCCCGACAGTGACAATCCCATCTTTTGATGCATCAACTGTTAGTTGACTCTTGGGTATGTTAGCTTCTAACTTGGATCGAACTTCACTTGCTAGGTCGCCTGTAGCTCTTTGTGCATCACCACCAGTTGTATTATTACGCTGTTCGCGGGCACGGATATCAGAATTAAGTTGGTCTCTGCGAACCTTACTTTGAGCGTCTTTTTGAGAAGCTTGTGTTGTTTGTACAGTCGGTGATGGTGGAGCTTCATTAGGATTATTTGGTGCAGATTCGCTTGTTTTAGAAGCGTTATCACAAGCAGCAACACCAAAAATTAAAAGTGAACTAATTAAGAAAGGAGTTAGCTTTTGCATAGGTTTAATTCTGAATCGGAAAGTGAAACTTGTCGAGTGTGTGGATATTCACGGCATAAGTAAGGAGCAAGTTTCTTAAGTTAGGAGCAAAGTTTTTATGTTCTTGCTCCTTAAATTAGAGAAAATTAGTATGAGTGACAACTACCTGGAGTTAGAGTGTTTCATCACGACGGTCAACAATGACTACAGGAGGCTCGTCTCCATGAAGACCTGTTGAATAATTAGTGCGATCGCTATTGACAACTCCTGTGTCGTGATGCGTTACACTGTCTAAACCTGGGCGATGTTCGCCTAAATCAGTGCCATCATAGATAGCAAATTCTTCAATACCGCGCCGTCTGAGAATCGTTTCAGCTTCGTGGATTTCAGCTTCGGTACCATCGATAATTAGCAAGTAGTCGCCTTTTTGGAAGCGATCGCTGTATACTCGCGCTCTGTGTTCAGGAATTCCTAAGCCAACGAGTCCGCCAACAATACCGCCAGCTGCTGCACCAATCGCACCGCCAGCTACAGTCGATGCTATAGCCGTCGCTGCTGCACCACCTGCAATCACAGGCCCGATTCCAGGAATTGCTAAAGTTCCAAGACCAACTAATAAGCCAGTCAAGCCGCCTACAACTCCGCCTGTAGCTGCTCCAGCTTTTACACCTTCGTCTGCTTTATTACCTGTGCCGACATTTTTATCTACATCTACACCAGCGATCCCATGACCGTTTGTATCCTTGGCTATGATGGAGACTCTACTTAAGGGAAAACCTGCATCTCGTAATTCTGTAATTGCTGCCTCTGCATCTCGGCGATGAGAAAAGACCCCAATCGCGCGTTTAGCAACACCACTATGAGCGACATTAGATGTTGGAGCTACATAATCAGTATTTGTATTTCTAGCATCTGGGTTGTCGTAAATACCAAATTCTTCGACACCACCCTGATGTAAAATTGCTTCTGCTCTGGCGATTTCTGCATCTGTGCCATCTATGATGACTAAATAATGTCCCCGTCTCACGCGTTCGTCGTAAACTCTGGCTCGTTCTTCGGGAATTCCTAAACCAACTAATGCACCAATCAAACTACCAGCTACTGCACCAATACCAGCACCAGCCAGAGTAGTAGCTAAGGTTGTTGCTGCGGCTCCAGCCAGCATAATTGGCCCAATTCCAGGAATTGCCAAAGTACCAAGACCGACTAATAAACCAGTCAATCCGCCCAAAGCACCACCTGTAGCGGCTCCGACTTTAGCGCCATCGTCAGATTTATCACCGACGCGATCGCGTACTTCAGCGCCAGAAATATCATCTCTGTCTCCATCTTGAGTGATGACAGAGACTCTGTTCATGTCAAAACCAACTTTTTTTAATTCATGTAGGGCATGTTCAACATCTCGACGATGAGAAAATACACCTACACCACGTTTATGTAGACCTACAACCATTATTCTTTCTCCTCAGCAAAAATCAATTATTCACTAAATTTATAGCTGCTAATGACCTTATTAATACATGTTTATGTTTACATTTCATCAATCGCTTGGAATAAATTTTATCTCTATCATTAGACATACGTGATTTCATCTAAAGATAGCAACAAATTTTAATAATTTAATCAGCTATCTCTGCTTTATGAAAATTAGATATTGATTATTTAAATTATGAAAACAATCTCTAAAAACATTAGGTTTAAAATTAGCTAAATTTTTACTGAAAAACCGCTTTATTAAATACACTTTATAATAAAAACATATAGTTATGTTATGTATCAGCTAAAATTATGCTCCAAAACTTTAGTAATCACAAATAGATTAGATTTTATAAAACAAATTAATATAATATTATGAAACTTTACATTGTTTTCAAGTAAAAAATCATACAATTATTTATCTTTTGTAAAATACGACTTTTGACAAGCAAGCTTCTTACCTAAGAGAGTGTCAATTTATATAACTGGTAACTAAATTGATAAGTAAGCCATTTGATCAATGGTTATTTAATTGACTGCAAGTGAGAAAATACTATGTTCCAAAGTCTTTTAACGATTGAGGGGTCGAACTGGCTATCTTTCGGATTAGCGCCAATAATAGCTCAGGAATCACTAACTCCAGAAGAAGCATCAGTTCTTTTTTCTGGCCCTAAATTTTTGGTAGCATTGCTAGCTGGTGTCTTAATGGCATTTGCCTTTCAATTATTATTGACTAACTTTTCAGTTGCTGTCGGAATTTCATCTTGGGAAATTGACTCAGATTCTGACGATGAATCAGAAAGTTTGGGTAGTAAAATTCGTTCAGTTCAGACAAAAATAGGTGTCTGGGCGTTGCTAACCGTTAGTATTGCATTATTTATTGCTTCTTTTCTGGCGGTAAAACTTAGCTTAATCGAAAGTGAATCTCTAGGTTCAATTATCGGTGTAGTTATTTGGGCTACTTATTTTTCACTAGTAATTTGGTTCGGTTCATCAGCAGTAGGTTCTTTTATTGGTTCTATCGCTAGTACTGTCACTTCTGGTTTTCAAACTCTGATGGGTACAGCAACTGCTGGCATCGGTGCTAATGTTGCAAAAAAACAGTTAGTTTCGACTGCTGAAGATATTACAGCCGCAGTCAGACGGGAATTAACTTCAGGCTTTAATCCTGAAGATATTAGAAATACGCTCCAAAGTTCTTTAAGTTCTTTGCAATTACCAAAGCTAGATATTACAGAAATTCGTAACCAATTTGACCAGCTTCTTAAAGATACAGATTTGCAATCTGTTGCTAACAGCGACCTATTGCAAAATATAAATCGCCAAACATTTGTTGATTTAATTAGCGATCGCACAGATTTATCTCAAGAAGATATCAATCGCATAGCCGATGAATTTCAAGGTGGTTGGCAACAAGCATTGAATCGGAACAATCCCACAGAACAAGTAATTAATTTGCTGAAGTCTGCTACTCCCGAAGAATTGAATTCAGAGCAATTAGGTGAACGCCTTCAACAACTGGTTACAGTCGGAGGTGGAAATGGTAATGGTATAATTAAGCAAGCTATTCGATATGGCTTAAGTGCGGCTGCACCAGCAGTTATGGAGCGAGTCAACCTTTCCAATATCGATGTGAACAAAATTACTAATCAGTTGCAAAAACTGAAAGAAAAAGTTCAAGATGTCGATGTTGATCAAATCACGAAACAATTACAAAAGTTCAGAGATGAAGCAACTGAACAAGTATCTGCAAGGTTGCCAGTATCACCTGAAAATGCAATTAAGGCGGATGTAGAAGAATATATATTGAATTCATTCCCTTGGCATTTTAACCGGATTACACTAAGAGATGAATTTAAAGAACTCATTTATGATGTTAATGCAGATCCGACAACTGTGAGACGGGAGTTGGAAGAACTCAATCTTGAATATTTCGCCAACTTGCTGAAGCAGCGAGGTGATATCAGTGAAGCTAGAGTGAAAGAAATTTCCGAACAAATGGAAAGCGATCGCTCAGAAGTGTTAGAAACTGTAAAACAGGCTCAAACACGAGAACAAGGGCAAGATTTCCGCACCCGCATCGAAGATTATCTGCGTTCGACGGGGAAAGAAGAACTCAACCCTGAAGGTATTGAACGCGACTTTAAGAACTTGGTAGAAGATCCAGAAGCTGGGTTTGAAGATTTAAGTAATCGCTTCGGGCAATTCGACCGCGATACTTATGTACAATTGCTCCAACAGCGTCAAGATATCAGCGAAGAGGAAGCTAATAATATTGTTAGTCAACTCGAAAGGAACCGCGATAATTTATTAAATCGTGCAAAAGAACTGCAAGAACAAGCAAAAGCCAAAGCTGATGAACTGCGCCAAAGAGTTGAAGACTATCTGCGAAATACTAATAAGGACGAACTTAATCCCGAAAGTATCAAACGTGAGTTTCAAATTTTACTAGACGATCCCCAAGCTGGAATTAGCCTTTTGCGATCGCGCTTTTCGCAATTTGACCGAGATACATTAGTACAATTACTCAATCAGCGTCAGGATTTGAGCGAAGAACAGATAAATCAAACTCTCGATCAGATTGAAGCAGTCCGAGATAGTATTTTACAAGTACCGCAGCAGGCGAAAGAACAGTACGAAAAAACTACAAAAGCGATCGCTGAATATCTCCGCAATACCAACTTAGAAGAACTCGATCCCGAAGGTATCAGGGGCGATTTGGAAAAATTACTCGATGATCCCAAAGCCGGAGCCTTAGCACTGCGCGATCGCTTGTCTCATGTTGATCGAGAAACCTTGGTTAAACTCGTGAGTCAACGCGGAGACTTGAGCCAAGAGCAAGTTAATCAGATAATTGATCAAGCACAAGATGCGATCGCTAATATTGTCAGAGCGCCACGACGTTTAGCCAAACGTACTGCTCAACAAGCTTTAGACTTTGAAGCCAATCTGGAAGAATATCTGCGTAATACGAACAAAGAAGAACTTAACCCAGAAGCAATAAAACGCGACTTGCAATTGCTGCTGTCTTCTCCCCGCGCTGGAATTGGAAGTTTAAGCGATCGCGCCTCGAAATTTGACCGTTCCACAATTGTGGCGCTGTTATCCCAACGGGAAGATATCTCAGAAGAAGAAGCTAACCGGATTGTGGATCAAATTGAGTCGGTTCGCACCTCCATTGTTGAACAATTCCAGCAAATCCAGCAAAGAGTACAATCAGTGCTTGATGGAGTTTTTGCTAAAGTTCGTAACTATCTCAACTCGCTGGATCGTTCCGAACTCAATTATGAAGGTATTAAGCAAGACTTTGCAAAAGTATTCGATGATCCCCAAGCTGGATTTGAAGCATTGCGCGATCGCCTCAGTCAATTTGATCGTGACACCTTAATTGCTGTATTAAGTTCTCGTGAAGATATTTCTCAAGAGGATGCTAACAGGATTATCGACCAAATAGAAGCGGCACGGGATAGTGTACTACAACGAGCCGAACGCATTCAACAAGAAACACAAAAGCGCCTGAAAGCGATTCAACAACAAGCTAAAAAGCAAGCTCAAGAAACCAAAAAAACCGTTGCAAATGCTGCTTGGTGGTTATTTGGGACAGCATTAACTTCACTTGTAGCCAGTGCGATCGCTGGAGCAGTAGCCGTTACCGGGTTACCTCTACCTCGTTAAAATATTACCTTCATCAAGAATTTTGAGCAAAAAAAGTGGTAAGGAATGCCACTTTTTTTTTATAAATAAAATAAACTACCCCTAGAGTACTATCAGGACTTTATTTTTCCTACATATATTACAAAACCCTATCTAAGCAAAGGTTTCAGATTTTTTCTAGGTAAAAGCAATAAAAAAGGATTAATTATTATTTCTTATAGATAGAAAAAAGTAGCCTTGAGAGTAATATCATAATCTTGTGATTGTGAATATCGTAAAAGCTATGCGATTCTGTACTAGAAAATCTGCTTGTTCCCTAGCAGCCTAGTATTTTGTAACCAATGAATACATAAAGCACACAGATATATAAATGACCCTTGGCACGATTTTGGTGCCAGACTCATCAATATATGCAGTGCTTGTAAAATCTTTGGACTTAACAGTTAAAGACCTGTTCCAATCAGATGATGTGGTTCAGTTATCTCTTACCACTCGTTATTTCTCCACCTTATTTTCTCGGCATTGCTGAATAAAAGTGTGAAATTCAAAAATTTAATGTTTGAAACTGTTTCCTTTGCGCCTTTGGGGTAAAGGAAATTCATACTCTTAATCAGCAACACCGTTTTCTGGTGGTGAAGTGACGAGGTAATTTTTACCCTCTAAACTCAGGAGAAGCTAATTTATGGCAGTCATTCCCGATCTCTCTAGTCTTATCCCCGACGTCAACAACCTTACCGTCAATCTTCCTAACAACTCTATCCAAGTTAGCGGTAGTGGTAACAGGGTAATTAACGGTGGTAGTGGCGCTGATGTCTTTGTAGGTGGTAGTGGCAACGATCGCATCGATGGCGGTGGTGGCAACGATGTCATTACCGGTGGTGGTGGCAACGATACCCTTCTTGGTGGTACTGGCAACGATGTCATTACGGCTGGTGCTGGTAATGATATTCTTGGTGGCGGTACTGGCAACGATGTCCTTACCGGTAATGGTGGCAACGATGTCCTTGGCGGCGGTGATGGCAACGATACCCTTGTCGGTGGTGATGGCAACGATAACCTAAGTGGTGATAATGGCAACGATAGCCTGATTGGCGGTAATGGTAACGATATCATTAACGGTGGTGGTGGCAACGATGTCCTTGGCGGTGGTAATGGCAACGATGTCCTTACCGGTGGTGCTGGCAACGATCGCTTTGTTGGCGGTAGTGGGACTGATATTCTCACGGGAGGATCGGGTAACGATACTTTCCAGTTCAACTCAGTTTCAGATAGTCCTGCTGGATCTGGACGGGATGTTATCACTGACTTTTTTGGCAATGGTAACTTGCCTGGTGATGTAATCGATCTATCTAACATCGACGCCAACTCCACTATAGGGGGCAACCAAGGCTTCACTTTCATAGGAGCTGCCGGATTCACCGCAGCCGGTCAGGTTCGTTATTCAGGAGGTATTCTTCAAGCTAGCACTGATGGGGATCTATCGCCTGAGTTTGAGATTCGTCTGGCAGGCGCACCAAGAATAGTGGCAAGCGACATTAACCTTTAATTTAATAGATTTGCCTTGAAAATCAGGCACAAGGCAGAATTCTAATAATTTAACAGTCGTGAGGAGAGGCAAGCTTAACTTGCCTCTCCTTTTATAGTGATTATTATTACGCTAATTTATTTCTGTATTTAGGTAAATTGACAAAATATATTCCTGTTTAACCTGCCAAGGGTGGTATTGCTGTAAACAAGCATAATTAAGTACGAAGAAAGGATATCTTACCAAAAAAGTAGCTCATGTTGGCTTCACGCTTAAGATTGTTAATTTCCTTAATTAGTAAGAGAAGCAAATTGAAAAAATAGAGAATTAACAATGCTTGCTAAGGCTTAATCGCGCCGCGTATGCATGAGAAAATTAGGTAATGCAATCGCAACAATTGCAATAATGCCAAAGAACTTGAACAGCCAAATTGTAACGCAAGGGGTGTAGCGATGCCTAAGCACTGATCAATAAGGCTTTTAACTTCTTGATAATTACTTGTTATACATAACTATTAAAAATACCAAATAAATCTTAATTTTTCATTAGTTCGTAGCGAATTGAATTTGGCAATGCCATTACATCTCCTTGCATTAAAAACGCTACGATTTATTATGCAAAGCTGTACTAAGTTCAGGAGAAACTCACTATGGCAATCATTGAGGGCAGATTTGGTAACAATAGACTTCTTGGCGGATCTGCCAACGATACGATTAAGGGCGGATTTGGCGACGATACGATTGACGGGGGAGCTGGCAACGATACGATTGACGATGGATTTGGCAACAATACGATTAAAGGCGGATTTGGCAACGATACGATTGAGGGCGGATTTGACAAAGATACGATTGACGGTGGAGCCGGCAACGATAACATTGACGGTGGTAGTGGCAACGATAGCCTTCTTGGTGGAGCGGACAATGATCGCCTTATTGGCGGATTTGGCAACGATCGCCTTTTTGGCGGTTTTGGCAACGATACGATTAGCGGTGATTTTGGCAACAATGATAACCTCATCACCACTGATAATCAGACTATTAGTCTGACTGGCAACAATAATAAGCTCATCACCAACGATAATCAGTCTATTGGTCTGACTGATGTTTTGACAGGAGGACAAGGTAACGATATTTTCGATTTCAATTCAGTTCTTGAGAGTCAACCTGGTGTTTTACGAGATGTGATCACTGACTTTGTTGGAAACGGTAATTTGCCAGGCGATCGCATCGATCTTTCTACCATCGATGCCAACTCCAATATAGCAGGCAACCAAGCCTTTACTTTCATTGGCAGTAGCGTATTCTTTGCAATTGGTCAGATTCGTTATGCAGGAGGTATTCTTCAAGGTAATACTGCTGGGAATCTGTCTCCTGAGTTTGAGATTCAGCTTACAGGAACACCACAACTAGTGGCAAACGACATTATAGTTTAATTTAATAGACTTTTTGCAAAAGTAGCTAACACTTTACTCCTAAGCGATCGCTCTGATCGCAATCCTATTTGATTTCGTTCGAATTACAAGATTCAGATCCCCGACATCTTAAAGATGTCGGGGATCTCTTTGTTCACGAATGTTTTAGTAGTGCTATAGAAGTGGGGTTCTTATTTTTGGTTTATGCAAGAGGTAATACCATTTCACGAAATACCTGATACAAATAGATTGATATCTAATTCTTTCCCCCTGCTCCCTGCACTCCTGCTGCCTATTCGTATCAATATTAAAGTAAAACGGTATAACACAAGCACATCTGAGAAATATAACATTACTAATGCTTATTAAGGTGCGCCACGTATACATGAGAAAATCAGGTAATACAATTGCAAACTTTACGATGATACAAGGCTTTGAAATTATTGGCGATTAATTGGTTATACATAACTACAGAACCCCTCAAACAAATCTTAATAGGCAACATTAACTCTTTCTAAACATAGGTTTCAGATTTGGTTTTGGCGAGAGGAAAAAATATTGCTAATTATTCTTTCTTATAGATAGAAAAAAGTAGGCTTGAGGGTTATATTATAATCTTGTGATTCTGAATATAGTCAGAACTATCGTTGGCTTTTCCATATAACGTGAAAAGTCAGTATGTAACATGAATATTGGCACAATTTTGATGCCACCATCATCAATACATCCAGTGCTTCTCAAATCTTCTCAACTTTTCAGACTTCACAGCAAACACCTGTTCTAATCAAGTGTGGTTCAGTTATCTCTTTCCACTCGTTATTTCTCCACCTTGTTTTCTCGGCGTTGCTGAATGAAAGTGTGAAATTCAAAAATTAAATGTTTGAAACTGTTTCCTTTGCGCCTTTGGGGGAAACTAAATTCATACTCTTAATCAGCAACGCCGTTTTCTGATGGGGAAGTGATGAGGAAATTTTTTTAACTTATAAGTTAAGGAGAAACTCATTATGGCAACTTTAACTTTCAACGGTACTAATGGGCCTGACATTCTAAATGACTATGATGGACGAGGTTTATATGATGAATTTCTTGGTTATCCTTATCTTCGATTCGATTTCGTTTACATCAACGGATTGGACGGTGACGACAATATTAGCGGTTTTTATATCACCAGTTCTTATAGCATTAATGGGGGTGCTGGCAACGATGCCCTCTTTGGTAATCTTAACAACGATGTCCTCGCAGGGGATGATTTTTTTGGCGTTGGTGGCAACGATTACCTCGCAGGGTTAGACGGCAACGATGCCCTCTTTGGCGTTTATGGCAACGATACTCTCAATGGGGGTGCTGGCACTGATACTCTGTATGGGGGTGCTGGCAACGATGTTTTTGACAACGATGTTTTCGATTTCGACTCAGTTTCTGAGAGTCAACCTGGTGTGTTACGGGATATTATCAAGGACTTTGTTGGAAACGGTAACTTGCCAGGCGATCGCATCGATCTATCTACCATCGACGCCAACTCCAATATAGCGGGCAACCAAGCCTTTACTTACATTGGCACTGGCGCATTCTTTGCAATTGGTCAGATTCGTTATTCAGGAGGTATTCTCCAAGCTAACACTGATAATCTATCGGCTAATTTCGAGATTCAGCTTGAAGGATCACCACAACTAGTGGCAAGCGACATTATCCTTTAATTTAATAGACCTCACCCCCAACCCCTCTCATTGCTAAGGACAGGGGAGATGAAGCACAGCTTTATCGGGGTGAGGTACTGCTTAACCTCACTCTTATTATGAAACGCTATAGCAACACAAGCACACTTGAGAAATAGAGAATTACCAATGCTCGATCGCGCCACGTATACATGAGAAAATCATGGTAATACAATCGCAACTGTTGCGATGATGTCAGGGAAGAAAAAAATGCCGGAGAATTTAAGAAGCCAAATTGTGACGCAAGGGGTGCAGCGATCGCCAAATCG